>CACCLK010000027.1 GCA_902546795.1 uncultured Pelagibacteraceae bacterium | reverse complement strand
TTAACAAATCAAAATATAAAGAAATTGGAAAAATTCCACTTGAGAAATAACAAAACCGCTACAATGACAATTGTTAGACCGCCTGTAAGATTTGGAGAAGTAAAAACAAAAGGGTTGCTGATTATGAATTTTAAGGAAAAACCACAAATCAAGCAAAGCTGGATAAATGGAGGTTTTTTTGTTTTCAATAAAAATATTTTTAAATTTCTGGGATCTGGAAACGAAATGCTTGAAAAAACACCAATTGAAAAACTCTCAAAAAAAAAAGAACTTCTAGGTTTTAAACATTTAGGTTTTTGGCAATGCATGGATACTCCAAGAGATAAAGAGTATTTACAAAACTTGCTTAAAATTAAAAAGGCTCCATGGAAAAATTAAAATCCTTTTATAAAAATAAAAGAGTATTTATTACCGGCCACACTGGTTTTAAAGGCTCATGGCTTGTAAATACATTGATACATTTTGGATCAAAAGTTTATGGTTATTCTCTTGACGATCAAAATAAAAAAAATTATTCCAATTTTTGTAACTACAAAAAAGTGCAAAATAATTATGGAGATATTTTAGATATAAAAAAGCTCAAGAATTGTTTAAATAGAATAAACCCAGAAATTATTTTTCATCTCGCTGCCCAGCCAATTGTCTCAGAATCGTATAAAAATCCAAAATTAACAATTGAAACTAATCTTAATGGGACGTTAAATTTAATTGAAAGTGTAAGAAAATTAAAAAAAATTAAATCCGTTGTCATAATTACCTCAGACAAATGTTACCAAAATAAGGAGATACGTAGAGGTTATAAGGAAATAGATAGATTAGGAGGAGATGATCCCTATAGTGCTTCAAAAGCAGCAGCAGAAATAGTTTATAACTCTTATTTAAAATCAAAATTAGTAAATTTAGAAAGACATGGAGTAGCAACCGCTCGAGCTGGAAATGTTATAGGTGGTGGAGATTGGTCTAGAAATAGAATTATTCCAGACTGTATGCGAAGCATTATTGGAAAGAAAAAATTTTTTATAAGAAGCCCTAATTCAACAAGACCTTGGCAACATGTCTTAGAACCAGTGTCGGGTTATCTATTACTTGCAAAAAAGCTTTACGAGAATCCAAAAAGGTTCTCCTCTCCTTGGAATTTTGGTCCATCAGCAGGACAGACTTTATCAGTTAAAAAAGTAGTAAGTTTATTTTTTCAGGAACTTAATATCAAAAAAAGTTATATAAAGAGTAAAGGATCTTTTAAAGAATCAAAACTTTTAAAATTAAACTCTCAAAAGTCCTATAAATTTTTAGGATGGAAAAATTCTTGGTCTATGAAAAAATCTATTAAAGAAACAGCTATTTGGTATAAGCATTTTTTGAAAAAAAAAGATATCAAAGATTTTACAGAGAAACAAATAAATAGGTATTTTGATGATTGATGGCGTTATTATAACACCACTTAAAAAAATTGATGACGATAGGGGAAGCGTTCTTCATATGATGAGAAATGACTCAAAAAGTTTTAAATCATTCGGTGAAATTTATTTCTCGATTGCTTATCCAAAAGCTATAAAGGCTTGGCATTTACATAAAGAAACGTATTTAAACTACGCCTGCATTAATGGAACAATAAAACTTGTTTTATTTGATGACAGGAAAAATAGTAAAACAAAAAATCAGGTACAAGAAATTATACTTTCAACAAAAAACTACTTTCTTGTTACAGTCCCCCCTTTAATCTGGAATGGTTTCACCAATATCGGTGACAGCAATGCAATCTTGGCTAACTGTTCCACGGTACCTTACAGCGACGAGGAAATTATAAGAAAATCTCCATACGATAAATTTATTCCTTATAAATGGGGTTAATTTGAAAATATTAATAACAGGAACGAGAGGCTTTTTAGGAGGAAGGATCGCTTCCTTTTTGAATAATAAAAGTGGTTTTAATTTAGTTTCACTTAGTAGAAATAAAAAATTTGATTTAAAAAAAAAAGACTCAAAAACAAAAAAAAATTTAGAAAAATTATTCAAAGGCGTTGACGTAGTCATAAATTGCATTGGCCACGATATGAATAAATCAATAAATAAATCAGAAACAAATTTTGTAAACTCATCTATTCCCTCGTTA
>CACCLK010000026.1 GCA_902546795.1 uncultured Pelagibacteraceae bacterium | reverse complement strand
GTGCTAGGCTCTTCAAAAAAACAAGAAAAGGTAAAGAAAATTTGTAAAAAATTTAATCCAATTATTCTTGATAAATCAAATAAATCTTGTGTTATTCAAGTAACAGCCCTGAGAAGAGAAATAGATAAATTAGCCCTTGATTTAAAACCACATGGTCTGATAAGTACTTCTAGAACTGGAGCAGTAGCAATGACCAGAGGAGCTAAAATTTTTAACTAAAGGAAATTATGAAGACTTATTACGATAAAGATACAGACATTAATCTTATAAAAAATAAAAAAGTAGCGATTTTTGGATATGGAAGTCAAGGTCATGCACATGCTCTTAACTTAAAGGATAGCGGCGTAAATAATGTTGTAGTTGCTTTAAGAGAAGGATCATCTAGTATAAAAAAAGCTGAGAGCGCAGGTCTAAAAGTTATGTCACTTTCAGATGCAGCAGCTTGGGCAGATGTTGTAATGATGTTAACACCAGATGAATTACAATCTCAGATTTATAAAAATCATATAGAACAAAGAATGAGAGCAGGTACGAGTTTAGCTTTTGCACATGGATTAAATATTCATTTTGATTTAATTAAAGCAAGAAAAGATCTGGATGTTTTTATGGTAGCTCCTAAAGGACCAGGTCATACTGTAAGAAGTGAATTTCAAAAAGGTGGTGGTGTGCCATGTTTGATGGCAATTCACAAAGATAGCTCAGGTAAAGCAAAAGACTTAGCTTTATCATATGCTTCAGCAGTAGGAGGTGGGAAAGCAGGCATCATAGAAACCACATTCAAAGATGAATGTGAAACTGATTTATTTGGAGAGCAAACAGTTTTATGTGGAGGCTTAGTAGAGTTAATCAAAAATGGTTTTGAAACTTTGACCGAAGCAGGTTACCCGCCAGAAATGGCTTACTTCGAGACTTTGCATGAAGTCAAATTAATTGTGGATCTAATATATGAGGGTGGAATAGCAAATATGAATTATTCAATATCTAATACTGCTGAGTATGGAGAGTATGTTTCAGGTAGACGAATAGTCGATGAGAACACAAAAGCAAAAATGAAAGCAGTTTTAAAAGACATTCAGTCAGGAAAATTTACTAAGGACTGGATGAAGGAGTGTGAAAATGGTCAAAAAAATTTCAAAAAAATGAGAGCTGAGCTTGCTAATCACCCTATTGAAAAAGTGGGAAAAAATCTTAGGGATATGATGCCTTGGATTTCCAAGAACAAGTTGGTTGATAAAGATAAAAATTAACCCATTCTGAAACAAAAAAAACGTTAAAAGGCTGTTTATAATTGCAAAATCTCGTATTAATTGTATTATAAATCGCTTTTAATTATTCAAAAAAATGAGCGATAAAAATAGAATTATAATTTTTGATACAACAATGCGTGATGGTGAACAATCGCCAGGCGCGACAATGAGCTTAGAAGAAAAAATACAGATAGCTAGATGTTTTGATGATCTAGGTATAGATGTAATTGAGGCTGGTTTCCCAATAGCCTCACCTGGAGACTTCGAGGCTGTTACTGAGATTAGTAAAGTTTTAAAAAAATCGATACCTGCAGGATTATCTAGAGCTACAAAAAAAGATATTGATGCTTGTAAAGATTCTTTAAAACATGCGAAAAATTTTCGAATACATACATTTATTTCCACTAGCCCCTTACACATGAAACATAAACTAAATAAAACTCCAGAGGAGGTTTTAGGTTTAATCAAGGAGAGTGTTACTTACGCAAGAAAATTTACAGACGATGTCGAGTGGTCATGCGAAGACGGAACAAGAACTGACCTTGATTTTATGTGTAAATCTGTTGAGCTAGCGATTAATTGTGGTGCAAAAACTATTAATATACCTGATACGGTTGGATACTCAGTTCCTTCAGAGTTTAAAAAAATTATTGAAACTTTGATCAATAAAGTTCCTAATATTGATAAAGCAATTTTATCAACTCACTGTCATAATGATTTAGGATTAGCAGTGGCTAATTCTTTAGCTGGTGTTATGGCTGGAGCAAGACAAATAGAATGTACGATTAATGGTATAGGTGAAAGAGCTGGAAACGCTGCCTTAGAGGAAGTGGTAATGGCCATGAGAACTAGAAATGATTTAATGCCATACTCAACTGGAATTAATACAAAACTTTTAAGCAAAGCATCTAAAATTGTCTCAAATGCTACCGGATTTCCAGTTCAATTTAACAAAGCAATTGTGGGGAAAAACGCTTTCGC
>CACCLK010000025.1 GCA_902546795.1 uncultured Pelagibacteraceae bacterium | reverse complement strand
GTCTTTAAGCTCTCTCATGCGACCTCTATATTGGAGTTCATTATTCCGATTATATCCAAAAAAATCTGGCGTGCATACTGCTCCAAATTTTTTTGCTATTTCTTGAGTCTCATCAATTAAATAAGGAAAATTGAAATTGTGAATTTTAGAAAATTTTTTCATATTTTCGAAAGAATCCTCCGGATAATTTTTTGTGTCATTTGACATAATTGCTACAGAATTAATACCTATTTTTTTAAGTTTATTTGTGTCCTCCACAATATTTTTGACAATAGCTTTAACATAAGGACAATGGTTACAAATAAACATTATAATTGTTCCTTTTTTTCCAAAACAATCTTCGAGCTTATACATTTTATCGTCAATACTCTTCAAATGGAAAGAATGTGGCTTTTCACCGAAATTGCATATTGGAGTTTTTGTAAGAACCATAATATAATAATTATAATAATGATTTATAATTTCAACAATATTAGTCCAAAGTTAGATAAAGACAGTTGGTTTGCTCCTAACTCGGTTTTAATTGGGAATGTCACACTTAAAAAAGATGCTAATATTTGGTTTAATGCAACTTTAAGAGGTGACGTTGAGCCAATCACAATAGGTGAGGGGTCCAACATACAAGATGGTAGCGTTGTTCATACAGACCCCGGCTGCCCAACTATCGTTGGTAAAAATGTAACTGTGGGACATTTAGTTATGCTACATGGGTGTATCATAGAAAATGATTGTTTAATTGGCATAGGAAGCACAATTCTTAATAAAGCAAAAATAGGAAGATATTCGATCATTGGAGCCAATGCACTTGTGACTGAAAACAAAGTAATACCAGAAAGATCCTTAGTGATTGGAAGTCCAGGTAAAGTTGTTAGACAAGTGACAGATGAAGAGATTAAACATATAAAAGAAAACGCTCAACACTATGTTGATAATTATAAAAAATATAAAAATTTAGGGAACTAACCAAGTAAATTTTTTAGATCCATTCAAATCAATCAAAGCTCTTCGGTGGCCTTTTGCCGCTAAATAAAGCCATTCAATACTTTTAATATTACATTTAATAACACAAAAGTTTTTATAACCAGCCTCACTCTCCTCTTTTGTAAAATCAAAATTATCAAATTTATTATCTAATCCTGAAGTAGGCACATCGGACTTTGTACCAGGTCCATCAGTTACCAAATAACATTTCCTACTAATATGACCAGTTTTTTCCCAAGACTCTCTTGTAACTTTATTGTTGTAATTAACTTCACACTCAGCTTTAACTCTAAGCTGTATTTTTTCTTCCTTGCCATAAAATAAAATTGAACATTTTGGGTTTTTTTTTATTTTCTCAATTTTTGAAGATCTAATATCACTATGGTACTGAATAAAATTATTTTGTTGATTTACTTTCCTAATTACAACAACTCTACCATCAAGATCTTTATCATTTCCACAGATAAAAACTGGTGTTCTAAACTCAGAGGATCTATTGCTAACCGCATTGATTAGAAGATCCCAAATTTTTTTTTCAATTTCTTTTGGATTTTCGTAATAACTAACTGACTCTGACACGATTTATTTTCTAAATCTTTTAATTAAACTTGAGGTATCCCAACGTTTACCTCCTAAATTTTGTACCTCTCCATAGTACTCATCTATAATTTTAGTTATTGGCAAAGGTGAATTATTTTTTTTTGCCTCTTCCATGGCAATTTTTAAATCTTTCCTCATCCAATCAACTGCAAACCCATAATCAAATTTATCCTCTATCATTGTTTTATATCTATTTTCCATTTGCCATGACTGAGCAGCTCCCTTCGAAATAACTTCAATAACGTCATACATATTCAATTTAGCATTTAAGCCAAAATTAATAGCTTCAGATAAACCTTGTACTAATCCAGCTATACAAATTTGATTTACCATCTTGCAGAGTTGACCATTTCCAGCAGGACCAAGTAATTTAATTTTTTTACTATAACAATCAATCACAGGCTCTGCTTTTTTAAAAGAGCTCTCATCTCCACCTACCATCACAGTTAAGGCTCCATTTTCTGCACCAGCCTGGCCGCCAGATACCGGGGCATCCAAAAATTCAAAACCTTTAGTTTTTGCTTCCTTGTAAAGCTCTCTTGCTATTTCAGCAGACGCAGTAGTGTTATCGACATACACAGCTCCCTTTTTTGCAGAATGAAAAAGACCGTTAGTCCCTAAACTTACCTCCCTTAAATCATTATCATTCCCAACACACGTGAAAATAAAATCACAATCTTTCGCTGCCTCTTTGGGTGTTT
>CACCLK010000024.1 GCA_902546795.1 uncultured Pelagibacteraceae bacterium | reverse complement strand
ATGGCAGGTTCAGCAGCAGTTGTAGGTTTGATGAAAACACTCGCCTTAAGAAAAGCAAAAATCAACGCTGTTGGTGTAGTAGGCTTGGTTGAAAACATGGTAAGTGGAAATGCGCAGAGACCTGGAGATATAGTAAAATCTTATAGTGGTAAAACAATAGAAGTATTAAACACTGACGCAGAAGGAAGATTAGTTTTAGCAGATGCATTAACTTACACAGAAGAAAAATTTAAACCGAAGTTTATTGTTGATTTGGCAACTCTTACTGGAGCTATAATTGTTTGTCTGGGTTCAGAATATGCCGGGTTATTTTCAAATGATGATAAATTATCAAAACAAATTTTTGATGCAGGTGAAAGAGTAGAAGAAAAGGTGTGGAGAATGCCTCTTCATAAAAACTATGATAAACTTATGAATTCTAAAAACGCAGATGTTCAAAATATAAATTACGTTGGAGGAGCAGGCTCAACAACTGCTGCTCAATTTTTACAGAGATTTATTTTAAACAAAACTCCGTGGGCACATTTAGATATTGCTGGAATGGCTTTTTCAAAATATGGTGGTGCTTTAAATTCAGGAGGCGCTACTGGATTTGGCGTGAGATTATTAAACCAATTAGTTGAAGAGAATTATGAGTGAGGCAGAACAAACACTCTCAATTATAAAGCCAGATGCAGTTGAAAGAAATTTAGAAAAAGAAATTAAAACAATTTTCGAAAAGTCAGGTCTTAAAATTATAAATAGTAAAAAAATTCATTTATCTAAAGAGGAAGCCGCAGATTTTTATAAGGTTCACCAAACAAAACCTTTTTATGATAGACTATGCTCATATTTATCTTCTGGACCAATAATTGCAATGATTTTAGAGGGCTCTAACGCAATTAAAAAAAATAGAGAATTGATGGGCGCAACTGATCCATTGAAAGCAGCTCCAAACACAATAAGAAAATTGTATGGAGTTTCAATAGATAAAAATTCTGTACATGGATCCGACTCTCCTGAAAATGCAGCTGCTGAAATAAAGTTTTTTTTTAAATAACTATTTTCTAAAAATCTTAATTACTGCTTCTGGATAAGATTTATGCTCTAAACGTTGAGTCTTTCTTTTCAAACTTGTAACATTATCCTTTTTGTTAATGTAAAATTTTTTTTGCAAAATAATTTGCCCAGAGTCAAGCTTCTCATTTACAAAGTGTATTGTACATCCAGTTTTAACCTCGTTATTCGACAAGACTTTATGATAGGTATTTAATCCTTTGAATTTTGGTAATAAAGAAGGATGAATATTGATTATGTCCTTACCAAATTTTTTAATAAATCTTTTCGATAAAATTTTCATAAATCCAGCTAATAATATAAGTGAAATTTTTTTTTCTTTTAGAAATTTTAAAATTTTAACTTCATGAATAAGACCTTTTGTTTTAAATATTTTAAAGGGTATTCCCATTTTTCTCGCAATAAGAAGGCCTTTTGCTCTCGGATTATCACTAATTACCAAGTTAATTTTGATTGGAAAATTATAATTGTTAGATCTTTTTAATAAAGCAAAGAAATTAGATCCAGCACCTGATATAAATACACAAGTCTTAGTTTTTACCATCTTAATTTGCCTTCAAATGATATTTTTCTTTTTTTTCTTTCAATGCGTCCAATAGTATAAGGAATAAAATTATTTTGAAAATATCTTTTTACGATATTAACTTTTTTCTTATTTACAATAAGGCAATAACCAACACCACAATTAAAAGTTCTAAGCATTTCTTTGTCAGATAAATTACAAGATTTAATCCATCTAAAAATTTTTTGAATTTTAATTTTTGATAAATCTATCTTTGCGCTTAAGCCATCTGGTATTGATCTGACAAGGTTCTCAGTTATACCACCACCTGTAATATGAGCAGCTGAATTAATTAATCTTTTTTCATTTAGTTTAATAACTTCTTTAACATAAATTTTAGTCGGCCTTAGAAGTTCTTTTTTTAAATTTTTTGGTATTTTATATCTTTTTAATAGATTTCTTATTAATGAGTAACCATTTGAATGTAAACCCGATGAAGGGATAGCCAATATAATGTCTCCAACTCTCACATTTTTTTTCTGGATTAATTTTTTTTTGGAAATTATTCCAACAGAAAAACCCGCAAGATCAAATTTATTTTTGTCATAGATACCAGGCATCTCAGCTGTCTCGCCACCAATAAGTTTGCAATTAGATTTTTTACAACCGTTTAAAATGCCTTGAAGGATTTTTTTAACTTTATTAAGATTAATTTTTCCAATCGCAATATAATCTAAAAAAAATAAAGGTCTTGCACCTTGAACAATTAAATCATTAACACACATTGCGACAAGATCTTCACCAATAGAATCAAATTTTTTAAATTTGTTTGTTAGGTCGAGTTTTGTTCCCACACCGTCTGTCGCTGAAACTAAAATAGGGTCTTTTATTTTTAATTTACCGATATCATACAATGATCCGAAAGCACCAATATTACTGGAGGAAAGGGAATTTTTCTCTTTTTTGTCATTTTTTTTTGTTAATTTGCTAATGTGTTTTACGAATTTATTTGCAGCAGAGATATTAACACCGCTTTTAAGATAACTATTATATATTTTTTTCATCTATTTAAG
>CACCLK010000023.1 GCA_902546795.1 uncultured Pelagibacteraceae bacterium | reverse complement strand
GGAGAAACTGTCCAACATAAGAGAGTCAAAGGCAAGAAATGAGGCTACTATCGAGGGTATAGAAAGTAGAAAAACTGATTTATTTTATTCAATAAAAAGCGAGCTTAACATCAATAATGACAGTGCCCTTTTAGGCTCATCAGATTTAAACCAGCTTTCGGAAGATCAATATCCAGACTTAGATCAACAATCACAGAAAGTAGAAGAGGCAAAAAAACAAAGAGAAAACCTTGGTTCAGTCAACTTAAGAGCAGATGTGGAGACAAAAAAATTTCAAGAAGAGATAAAAAAAATGGAAGATGATAGGGCCGATCTTTACTCAGCAATTGTAAAATTAAGATCAAGTATTGATGAATTAAATCAGAAAGGAAGAGAAAGACTTTTAGAGGCATTTACTAAAATTAATAGAAAATTTAATGAGGTTTACACTAAACTTTTTAACGGTGGAAGTGCAAAATTAGAATTGGTTGACTCAGATGATCCACTTGAAGCTGGTCTTGAAATGTTTGTTTCTCCCCCTGGCAAAAGATTACAGTCAATAACTTTATTATCAGGTGGTGAACAAGCATTGACCGCTTTGTCATTAATTTTTGCTGTTTTTTTAGTTAATCCTTCTCCTATATGTGTGCTTGATGAAGTTGATGCTCCGTTAGATGATGCAAATGTAACAAGATTTTGCAATTTACTTGACGAACTAACAAAAATTACCAAAACAAGATTTGTAATTATTACCCATCATGCTTTGACGATGTCAAAAATGCATAGACTTTATGGAGTAACGATGGCAGAGAAAGGTGTAAGCCAATTAGTTGCAGTAGATTTACAAAAAGCTGAGGAGATGGTTGCTTAAAGCATGCCGCAAAAAGATTTTAAAACTCGCTTAAAAATTGAAAAAGATAAGCTTGCAAACAATGCCCGATCAAATAATGACAATAAATCAAGCTATTTGGGTAGTGCATTCAAACTAGGCACAGAACTAGTCGCTGCAGTAGCTGTTGGGACAATTATTGGGTTTATTTTAGATAATTGGTTTGGTACTAAACCCTGGTTAATAATAATATTCTTTTTTATAGGTTCTGCAGCCGGAATGTTAAACGTAATTAGATCGGCTAAAACTATGCAAAAAAGAGATTAGGAATTTTTATGGCAGCAAACCCAATGAGCCAATTTAATGTAAATAAAATTGGCCCGGAGATAAAGTTAGGTGGCGTAGATTTATCTTTCACTAATGCTAGTTTATTTATGCTTATCACGGTTACAACAATTTTATTATTTTTATACTTGAGCACTAAAGATAAAAAAATTATACCAAACAAATTACAACTTCTTTCTGAGATTCTTTATAACTTTGTTGCAAAGATGATAAGTGATACTGCCGGCTCAAAAGCAAAGCCCTATTTTCCATTTATTTTTAGTTTATTTGTATTTGTTTTAATGTGCAACATGATTGGAATGGTGCCCTACTCATTCACAGTTACAAGTCACATTATAGTTACAATGGTTCTAGCTTTATTTATTTTCATAGCAGTTACAGTAATTGGTTTTTTAAAACACGGTTTCAAATATTTATCAATCTTTGTTCCCAAAGGAGTTCCGGTTGTACTTTTGCCTTTGATTACAATTATTGAAATTATTTCCTATTTAAGTAGACCTGTAAGTTTATCAGTAAGACTTTTCGCAAATATGATGGCGGGTCATACAATGTTGAAGGTTTTTGGAGGATTTGTAATTAGTTTAGGATTATTAGGTGGGTGGTTACCGCTTAGTTTTTCAGTAGCATTGACTGGCTTAGAAATCTTAGTTGCATTTTTACAGGCCTACGTTTTTGCAATATTAACCTGCATTTATTTGAATGATGCATTAAATTTACACCATTAACAAAAAAGGAGGACAAATGGAGTTAGAAGCAGCAAAAATGATTGGAGCAGGATTAGCTGCAATCGCTTTAGCAGGTGCCGGCGTTGGTATAGGTATTATTTTCGGAAATTACCTATCTGGCGCTATGAGAAATCCATCTGCAGCGCAAAAACAATTTCCTAATCTATTATTAGGATTTGCTTTAGCAGAAGCAACAGGACTATTCGGATTAGTTATTGCTTTAATTATTTTATTTGCATTTTAAAAAAATAAAATATGAGGATATTTTATAACTTTATTGCCTTTTGGGCTATTGGAGAAAATGCAATTGCAGCTGAGGCTGGCATGCCTCAGCTAAATCCGGAGTATTGGGCTTCTCAAACTTTTTGGCTAATAGTAGTTTTTACAGTTCTTTATTTATCAATATCTAAATTCTTTATACCAAAAATAAAAGACAATTTAGATGATAGAGAAAAAAGAATAAAAGAAGATTTATCTCAAGCTTCCAAATTTAAAGAAGAGGCTGAAATGAAAAGTAAAGAATATTTAGTCTTAATGGAGAAAGCAAAAAAAGACGTTTTAAAAATTTTGATAGACTCTAAAAAAAATCTAGATAAACAAATTCAAATGAAAAAATCACAAATTGATAAAGAAATTGAAAATGAATTAGAAAGGTCTCAGAAAGAAATAGTAAAACTCAAGAAGGAGTCTGTTGAAAAGATTAATTTAATATCTAAAAACTTAGCCTCAAAGATAATTGAGGATATTACAGGTGAAAAACTTAACGAAAGTAGTGTCGAAGCTATTATTAAAGAAGTG
>CACCLK010000022.1 GCA_902546795.1 uncultured Pelagibacteraceae bacterium | reverse complement strand
GAACAGTTATTGAAACTGAAGCAGAGACAAGAAGATTAATAGAAAGTACCAATGATAGCGTGAAATTATTAATTGATACTGGTCACATGTTATTTGCTGGAGGAAACTCTATTAAAATAACAGAAGATTTTATTGAGAGAATAATCCATGTTCATTGCAAAGATATTCGTAAAAATATTTTAGATAAATCATTAAAAAATGATAGCACCTTTCGACAAGCTTTTCTTGATGGGGCTTTTACTGTCCCGGGAGACGGATGTATTGATTATAAACCTTTCTTAACTCTATTAAAAAGTAAAGATTATAATGGTTGGCTAGTAGTTGAAGCTGAACAAGATCCCGCAAAAGCAAATCCATTTGAATACGCTAAAATTGGTTATAACTATTTAAGCAAAACTGCTAAAGAATGTGGATTGAATATAATTAGTTAACGATAAGCTGACACAAGCTCGTTATTACCTGCAGCTACGCAAGGTGATTTAATACATGTTCCAATCACCCACTCAGATCCAGCTTCAGACTGAAAATTACTTTCTGAGACAAAGATAATACCTTTATCTGTCGACTGACCAGCCTTCCCTTCTGCTTGAATTCGAGGATCTTGTGATGTTTGTATTAAGGGTTTGTCAATATTGTAAGGATTATTAAGTTTTATGTTATTTAAAATATGTTCAACAATTTTTGAAGAGATCCAAGCTGAATTACAATTGTCACCCCATGAAGTAGTACCTTTTTCATTTGAACTACATTTATTAACTTGATTGTTGATGAACTCCACAACTAATTTATGGTTTGCTTTTATATCATTAGCCTTTTGTACAACCGCCGATCTTGTAGAAGCAGTCCAGATTAACATAATTACAACATAAGCTAGTGAACTTAAAACTAAAGCTTCAAGTGAACCGAAATTTTTTAGTTTTTTTCTAAATTCGATCATATTTTAACTATCATCGATTTATCTATTTTATTTTCAAAAAAATCAATAATATTTTTTGTTGTCTCTATGCTCATTCTAGACAAACATTCATCAGTGTTTGTTGCTATATGAGGACTTAATATAACTCGATCATTTTTTAATAATGGATTATCTTTTTGGATTGGTTCATTTTCAAAAACATCTAGACCAGCCCCAAATATTATATTTTCATTCAATGCTTTATGTAGATCCAATTCATTAATTATTCCCCCTCGCGCAGTATTTATTATAATAGAAGTTTTTTTCATTTTTTTTAAATTTTGGAAATTTATTAAATTTTTGGTTTTAGAATTTAGTGGCATATGTACAGATAAAAAATCACATTCTCTTAGTGAGTCATCAAGTGAGTCAACTTTAGCGCAATTATGTAAATTTACTGTATCCTTACTCACAAATGGATCATAGACTTTAATTATCATATTGAAGCCTGAACACATTTTTGCTAAAGACTTTCCTATTCTACCAAAACCGGCGATTAATATTGTTTTATTTAAAAGCTCTATCGTTTTGATTTTATTGGAATTTTTTTTAAAATTACCATCTCTTACCTCCTTATTATATAAGGATAAAGATTTACAAATAGTTAAGATCATAGAAATAACATGTTCTGCTACAGCAGATGCATTTGCTGTTGCTGTTATTAGAAGAGCAATGTTGTTTTTTTTAATATATCCCAGATCAACATTATCATAACCAACCCCATGTCTTGAAATTACTTTTAGATTTTTACATTTACTTAAAATATTTGAGTTTAGTTTACTTACTCTTAATGTGCAGGCATCAAAATTTGGTAATTTGTTAATTAGATTTTTTTCTGAGGTATCATCGATAATTTCATATTCATATCCAGGGGTATTCTTTAGCAAATCTAGACCATCACTGTGAATGTTTTCAATTATTGCAACTTTTTTCATAATTTGGCGGTCCCAAGGGGAATCGAACCCCTCTTTCATGGATGAAAACCATGTGTCCTAACCGATAGACGATGGGACCGTATTTTTTTCACTCTTATTAACAGAAATATCATCGATAATAAACTCTACATTTTTTTTTCCCTTCCACTCATTTAAAGTCAATTTTCCGACTATACTAAAGGTATTAATGCTGGTTTTTAGTAGATGTTGGCCAATTTCGTTGTCTACTGAGTTAAATGCTATTGTTGATATTTTTGTCCCATCTTTTCCTAATAAGATAGATTTAACATGATTCCGCCCTACAATTTTTGAATTTAAAATTTTTAAATTTTCTATTTGAAATTTTGGTTCAGGATTTCCTGGACCAAAAGGTGATAATTTTTCAATTTTTTCAAAAAAATTTAAGCTTAATGCTGAAGGGGATATTATTGAGTCAAGGTAATATCTTTTGTTATTTAAACTTATATTTTTATTTTTGTTTATTATAAATTTTTTAAATTCATTTAGTTTTGATCTGTTTATTGTAAAACCTCCTGCCATTTTGTGACCACCTCCTTTAATTATTAGTTCTTTTTGAGCAGCAGAAATAATTGCAGCGCCTATATCAAATCCTGTTATTGACCTACAAGATGCCTTACCAATATCATCTTGAAATGAAATTATTATAGTTGGCTTATTATACTTATCTTTTATTCTTGCAGCGATTATTCCTATTACACCCTCATGCCATTTTTCTCCACTCAAAATTATAACAGGGTCCTTTGTTTCTTTTTTAATATTTAATAAAATTTCTTTAAGCAAATTTTCTTCAATCAATTTTCTCTCTTTATTAAAATTTTCAAGATCGGATGCTAGTTTAAATGCTTGTTTACTATCGACATTTAGAAGTAGGTTTGCACCATGTGAACTTTTACCAACACGTCCTCCAGCATTAATTCTTGGCCCAATAATATAACCTAAGTGATATGTATTTAAATTATTTTCAATATTACATAAATCAATCAGAGTTTTGATACCCAAATTTTTTTTGGATTTTATTACTTTTAAACCTTGTTTTACGATCGCTCTATTAAGACCTACTAAAGGCACGACATCACAAATCGTACCAAGTGAAACTAAATCTAAAAAATCTATCAAATTAGGTTCCTTAATCTTTTCACTCTCAAACCAATTCTCTTCTCGAAGTTTTTTATTTAATCCAACTAAAAACATAAAACATACACCAGCAGCACACAAATAATTAAGATTAGACTCATCATCTACTCTATTTGGATTTATGATTGAATACGCGTCAGGAAGCTTTACCTCGCTTTGATGATGATCAATTACTATAACGTCAATTTTATTGCTACTTGCATAATCTATCGGTTCAAATGATAACGTACCACAATCGACCGTTATGATAAGCTTAGCGTTGCTATCGATAAATGATTTAAAATTTTCTTTTGAAGGTCCGTAACCTTCTTTTTTTCTGTCTGGTATATGTATGATAAATGGAATATTTATTAACTTAAAATAATTACCTAAAATTGCAGTAGATGATGCACCATCAACGTCGTAATCACCTAGAATAGCTATTGTTTGTTTTTTTTTGATTAATTCATAAACCCTATTTATAGCTTTATTCATATCTTTTAAAATAGCTGGACTTGGGAGTGAATTTTTAATTGTTGGGTTTAAAAATTGACTTATTTGATCTTTATTAATCTTTCTAATAGCAAGAATTTTTGATGTAAACTCATCTAAAAAAAAGTTATCTTTTAGATAGTTTAGATTATTGTTGTCAAATTTTTTTAATATCCACTCTTTACCTGTGACAGAGATTAAACTCATTTATTATGATGATTACTTACTTTTTTTTCAGTTTTTGAATCTTTATGAAGAGCATATGTAGAAGCAATAAAACTTTTTGCTTTGTTTTGAATTCCGGGTGTAATATCCCCATCCGTTATTGCTGTCGCAACGAACATTACATCTCCCTTTATTAATTCGTCTATATTATATTTTTTTTTTATGTCTTTAATACCGTGATTTTCTGCTTTAATTTCAGTTTCTTCATCTAGAAACAATCTTGTCTGCATTTGTCCACCTAAGCAACTTAAACCAGCAGCTGCAAGAACTCCTTCTGGGCCACCACCTATGCCTAGATAGATATCAATTGGAGATTTTTTATCAACAACTGCAAGAGCAGCTGAAACATCACCGTCGGTTATAAATTTAATTTTTACATTTAGATTTTTTAAAGATGAAATAATTTTTTTGTGTCTGGGTCTATCTAAAATGCAAGCGACGATTTGATCAGGTCTTTTGTTTTTTGCTTTTGCTAATAAATCAATATTTTTTTCAACTGAATTATCTAGGTCAAGTAAATTTTTTGGTAAATCATTCCCTATTGCAATTTTATCCATATAAGTGTCTGGAGCAGAGAACATGCATCCGCTATTTGAAATCGCAAGCATTGAAAATGAGTTTGGTAATCCTTTTGCAACAAATTTTGTTCCTTCTAATGGGTCAACAGCTATATCTACTGATGGACCTTTTTTTGTACCAACTTTCTCACCTACATATAGCATAGGTGCTTCATCCATTTCACCTTCTCCAATCACTATAGTGCCATCAATATCTATTTTATTGATCTCACTTCTCATATTATCGACAGCACCTTTGTCAGCTAAAATTTTATCATTTTTACCT
>CACCLK010000021.1 GCA_902546795.1 uncultured Pelagibacteraceae bacterium | reverse complement strand
CAAAGCCATGGTCTAAAACTGGGAGTGCTTCGTATAGAATTTTTTCTAATTCTGGAGAAGTAACTCTTTTAGTTTGATTTTTCTGGGCTTGTTGATCTGCAATCTCTTGCTTTTGTTCATTTGTAAGTTTCATTTTTGAATAAATTTATTGAATCTCTACAAAAGAGTTTTATATTAATAGCGTTGGTTTTCCAACTATGACGATAAACGAATTTCGTAATAAACATCACGGACGTGGGGGCAGTACCCACCACCTCCACCATTTACAACTTACGGGGGTGAATTAGGATCGACGGGTGTCTAAAGGCTGTTCTTTCGTTCGAGATAGTTCCGACGTAACGGGCTAATTTATAAATGCAAATCAAAAATTTGCACTTGCAGCTTAATTAACTTAGTTAATTAAGTAACGGGGTTTGGGGCACCTGGCAACAGAACGCCCCTTAGTTTCTCTTAAAATTTTTATAAATTAATCCGTAAATTAAAATATTAATAACTATCAGCGATATGCCAAGATAAATTTGAATTTCAGCAGTTAAGCCCTCAGGATAAATTATTGGAAAAAGATAGTTATTGATAAAATCATTAGAATAAGTTGATAGCTCACCTTTATACAAAAACCAATTTTCCAGATAAGTTAATGGGCAAACAGAGTTAGTTAGTTCTATGTAAATTCCCCATAATAATGCTGGGAGGTGTGTATAAATGATTTTTGGAAAAATAAAAAAAATCAGTCCCCCAAAAACAACAAATAGGACAAAAATTAAATGTGTAATTAAAGTAAGATTTGCAAACAATTCATACATTAAACAACAAACCCAGAACCATGATTGCTACCAGTTTTTCATTTTTTTTCATCTTCTGGTGGCTGTTCTTCTTGAGGTTCAGATTTTACTTCCTCCTCGGCTGGCTTTTCTTCTTGAGGTTCAGATTTTACTTCCTCTTCGGTTGGTTGTTCTTCTTGACGTTCAACTACTACCTCTTTTCTAAAATCTCTTCTTGAACTATCAGGTGTTCTGGTTTCGCTTCTAGATGATGAATTATCTCGTTGTCTAAAATAAAAGTATGCGCCTGTCGAAATAACTAGTATTGCGCCAAATATATATAGAGCTAACCTCAAATAATTTATTTCCGAGTCTTTTGAGCTCTCTATTTCATTGCTTTCTTCCTTTGCTTCTGCTTCTGCTTGAGCTTTTGCTTCCGCTGCTGCTTTAGCTTCTGCTTCTGCTTGAGCTTTTGCTTCCGCTGCTGCTTTAGCTTCTGCTTCTGCTTGAGCTTTTGCTTCTGCTTGAGCTTTTGCTTCCGCTGCTGCTTTAGCTTCTACTTCAGTTGGTTGCGCCTTTGAAGGCTCCTTTACTACAATCTCTGTTTTTTTATTTCCCTCGATATCTTTAGGTGCAGTATTGAAAACTCCGGTTGCTAAAATAACTGAAACCAAGGCAAAAACTATTAGGTCCATAGATCCCAATACTAGCACAAAATCATTCGTAATTAACTTGAAATTTAAATTGGCTTTATAAGTTTAAATTCAAATTATTGTTAAATTACCTAAAAAAGTTCTGCACCTGATGATAGAAAGCCCATTTTAGTCTAGTTGAGACTCAACAAACTCCCAATTGATTAATTTTTCGTAAAAATTTTTTAAATACTCTGGTCTTTTATTTTTATAATCTATGTAATAAGAATGTTCCCATACATCACAACCTAAAATAGGTTTCATGTTTTGAATTAATGTATTCTCAGCATTTGATGTTTTGCTTATTACCAATCTACCATTGTTAATTGATAACCAACACCATCCTGATCCGAACTGTGTAGTACCTGCTTGTATAAACTGTTTTTTAAACTCATCTGAGCTTCCGAAATCTGCTTCAATTCTTTTTTTTAATTTTTCTGGCATTTTGCCCCCACCTCCTGGTTTCATACATTTCCAGAACAGTATATGATTCCAATGTTGACTAGCATTATTAAAAATTCCAACTTTAGATTTATCTTTTGATGAGTGAATAATAATTTCCTCTAAAGACATTTTAGACATTTCAGTCTCTTTTATTAAATTATTTAGATTTGTTATATAGGTCTGATGATGTTTTCCATGATGAAGATCAAGAGTTTCTTCAGACATTATTGGAGCTAAAGCAGTTTTTAAATAATCTAATTTTGGTAACTCAAATGACATAATTGATAATACAATTTTATATAATTTTTAAAATGATTATTATGACGCTGGTAGATCTTAATTTTTTATTTTTTCTTCTCGTATAGATAAGCTTGAATTTTTGAGCCATTATTTGAATGTATTTCTGCAACTACTCTCTGATAATTTTTACCTTCAAACTCATCGATTTCTCTGATTTTTTTTTCTAAATTTTTTGAACTGAAGATCATGCCGTGTATCTTTTCACCTTTTTTATCTAATTCTAGACAAGGATAGCCATAATCAGAATTATTACTTGTATTAGTTAATTTACCATAAACATATCCTTTTTGCCAATTTCCGTCCAAGTCTTTTAAAATATTCTCATGTTGTTTGCCAATTTGTAGAGTTCCATAAACAAAAATAGAATTAATTTTGCTCATACATTATGAAATAAAAATTAAAAGAAATATAAATATTAAAAAATAACTAAATTTATCCTCAATAAAATATTTATAAATATCAATTTTAATTTTATTTATATTTATTAGATAATAACACCGAATTACCCAAATAGTATAACAACTGAATAAAATTAAAATTTCCGTAAAATTTAAAAATGACGGCAAAAAAATTGTATCTTCAAGAGTGATAATATTTTGAATATTTAAGATGAAAAGAGCCAGAATTATAAGAGTAATTAAAAAAGAAAATAAAATACTTTTTTTTAAAATCTTCAAATCTCCAACATAATAGGGAGAAATAAGATTATTCATTTTAAGTTTATTTGATGAAACTTGTATTGAACGTTTTGCAGTTGATAAACCTAAGAATAAAAAATAAAAGAATATTATAAAACCAAATGTTATATCGATAACAAATAACTTTGCCCCATATAGAATTCTAATTATATAAAAGTTATTCAGCATTAATAAATCAATAATCTTAAATTTTTTAAGGTAAAAATTATAAAGAAGAAAATTTAAAAAATAACAAAAGAGAAATATATTGTTTAAAATTGAAAAATAAAAACCATGTATAACAAATAAAAGTATTAAAAAACCAAGAATTGAAAAAACTTTTCTCTTACCTAAAGCTAGAGATTTTTTCTTTTTTAAAATATTTTTTTTATCAGTTTTTTTATCAGTATAATCGTTTATTAAATAGCAACTAAGTGTCAGAAAAGAAAAAGAAATTAATCCATTAAAAAATAAGAGATAATTAAATTCACTTGCTAAGCCTTGCGATCCTAAAATTGGAGCTAAAATTAAAAAATTTTTAAAAGTATGGCTAAGTCTTAAATGTTTTAATTCATTTATCATTTTTATTTTCCTTTATAAAATGATTAATATTTCTTTTGGCTATACTCATAATTGCACCTTGAGGATTTTTAAGTAAATTTTCAGAAATAAGTGATGAGTCATTTATGAATAGATTCTTATATTTATCAATTTTACATTCTCCATATGAGTCAAATAAATTTTCTTTTTTTTCACCAAAATTTATTCCTCCAAGTAAGTGAACTGCTGAAAAACTCAACTTAATATTTTCTAAAATATTTTTAATTTTTGCTTCATCAAAATTTTCCAATCTAGTCTTTGAATCATCTAAAATATAAATATATTCAGCACCTGATTTGAATGCAAATTTGATTAGATTAAGTAAACCCTCTCTCACCATTTGCGCTTCCTGTTGATTGATTTTAAAAATTATTATTGGTTCTTCTAGAAATGGGATTTTAACAAAATTACATTTTCCATTAGTAAATGTTGAATGTAAAATGGCCATGTGTTCAGAATTTTTATCTACATCTTTACTAAATGTTCTATTTCCTATTGCACTAATCTTTAAAAATTGAATATCACTAGCGGCATTTCCAAAAAGATAGTTTGGATAAAATTCAGTTATTTGGGAAGATATTACATTTTCATTTATTTTATGATTTACCTTGGATGGAAACTTTGCAACAATTTTGATCATTGGATGAAAATGAAAATTATCATTATATGACCAGGGTATTATTCCACTTTTTTTTAATAGATTTAAAGTATAAGGAGTTCCACAACATAAAAATAGGTTTTTGCAAGATATCTCTTTAGAGCTTTTAGAGAAGGTAATTGTCCATTTGTCATTATCTTTTGAAATTTTTTTTACCTTATGACCTAATAACAATTCTAAACCAGATTTTTCAGCTTCTTTCAAAAGAGTAGATGTCATTGATTGTTTGACTGCGCTGCCGTTGCTTTTGAAAAATTTTTTTATACTTTCATATTTCCATCCCAAAGCTTTAGAGCCTTGCGTGAAATAATTAGTTAGATTTTTGTCTCTCTGATTTAACTCCTCATAATTGTCTGATGAGGTAATTGATTTCCATTCATTCTCAGATATTGTTAAATTTCTTACATTATTTTTATTAATTAATTTTTTTATGAATAGATCGTCAATTTCATGATATAGACCACTGTTAATTTCACTTCCTCCTCCGTAACATTCAGCAGATGCAAATTGTAAATCATATTTTCCTATGGCCCCGGATAATCCAGAGTATTTCCATTTATGATAAAATTCTGTTGCAGGATGTTTAGTTTTAGGAATGGAAGTTTTATAACCCTGCTCAATTAATAAAGTTTGTAACTTATTTTTTAATAAATTATTTGCTGTAACAGCTCCACCCGGACCAGAGCCTATTACAATGTTATCATAATAATTTTTATTTTGAAAAAGAGAGCTTTTTTTTTGATTAGTTAATTTTTCATTATTATATTTAATTAAGAAAATGAGAGCTGAGATCAACTCAATAATTTTTCTAAATTTTATTAAATTATACTTTTCAAATAGTTTATATAATTTTTCTTTTTTCGAAAAAGAGAGACTTTTGAGTGTCTTTAAACCTAAAAAAAAGGAGGAAATATTAAGTAATAACAAATGAACAAGAAAAAAAATTTTAATTAACTGCTGACTCTTTAAAAAATGTGCAAAAATCTGCCTTCTGTTTAATTTACTGAAGTCATTAATTCCCTCTTTTTCAACTATTAGTTTTGTAATGTCATTAATAAAGTAATAGAGATTTTTAATTATTATTTTCATTTTTATAAAAAGTATCGAAGTAATTTTAACATTTTTTGTTGTACCTTGTTTTTGTGAGCGCTTTTTTGATTTGATAAGCTAATATTTTCTTTATTAGCCAAATACCAGTCATAACTCTCTCGAAACATTTGATCGTTAGAGTACTCAGATGTCCAACCTAACGCACTAATTTTTTTATTATCAAAATAAAGTGATCTGCCATACATTAGTGAATGATAAGGGGCGAGAGGTGAAAGCTTTAAGAAAGAGGATATATTCATAATAGGCTCTATCAGACCTAAGGGTAAAGATTTAATTTTTGATCCAGTGTCTGCATGATTACATAAATTATTTAATGTCTCATACATACTCGAATATTTTTCAGATCCACAATTAATCAAATTTATACCCTTTAATTTTGAGGAAATAAAACACGCTTTAGCTAAATCTTTTGCGTGAATAAACTGATAAATATTTTTTCCATTATTTAAAACCGGGATATTGTAACCTTTGCTAACCCAGTCAAACAGAATTTCAAATATACCCAAACGTCCATGTCCCATGATCGTTCTTGGGCGAATTATTGTAATATCTAAGTCTTTGTACTTTTGATCAAAACATACTTGTTCCGCTGCAAGTTTAGTTTTTCCGTAATCCTCTTTAGGTATTGTTTCACTTTGCTCATTAACAGGATTTTTTTTTGGAATACCGTATACAGCGCTTGAAGAAAGAATAATTACTTTTTTTATTTTTTTTCTTAAACTAGCATCTAATATAGATTTTGTTCCTAAAATATTTGTTCGCTCAAAAAGCTTTTTATTTTTTGCAAGTGGAACGTTCGCGACACAATGAAATATTGCATCAATATTGTTTAAACTATTTGATAGCTTTTCTTGATCACATACATCTATTTTTTCAAAGGAAAATTTGTTATTTTTTTTTTCTGGTGAATTGATATCAATAGATAAACATTCAATATTTTTTGAGAGCATGAAGTTTATTAAATACTCACCAAAAAAACCCGAACCTCCAGTTATTGCAATTTTTTTCATATTATTATTTAAAATAATCTTTTCTTTTAACACAATTAAACTCAAGTCTTCAAAAAAAACTCAAACTCAGTAGAAAAGCTATTTACATCAAACATAATTAAAGTTAGATTCTTTTAACCATATCTCATGGTGAAAAAGAGGCCGATATCGCATCGGTTAAAAGCGAGTTTTGGAAAAACAAACTTGGAGCTAGTATGAAAAGAATGCAAAGAGTTCTTAGTTGGTTTAGCCGAGGCTCAAAAAATGCTAGGCAAAACCAATTAATTTTCAGAGGTCAAAAAACTGTAAAAACTAATGCTAACGGTACGAGCGGGTATTTAGTTAAGTCAGGAAAAAACTCTGGAAAAATTCTAGGACATTTAAAAAAGAGACCTAGTCAAATATAAATTGATTGAGATATGGGGCGCAGAAGCGCCCCGTATGCAAAATAGACGCATTAATTTAAATCAAAAATTAAATTAAATTTTAGTATGGAATTTTTAATCATTTTAATTGTTTTGGTATTTATTATTTTTTATTTGATTAGACCTACCTCAAAAGAGGAGCTTAAAAGATTTAAAAAAAAGGATAATTGGTCTAACATGGGATTTTAAAAAAATTCAACTCACTAAGATAGATTGCAATCTTTTCGAAGTTCTATTAATAGATTGTTGAAAATGTTTAAAGAATTTTTAATAAAGTATTTCTCGTTTATTTACATTCTTCACAATCTTTATATAAAAAATAAGTATTATATAAAGCGAGATACTTATGCGGACTCCGGTGAGGATAAATTTATTCTTAAAAAAATTAAAAAAGGCAAATTTTATGTGGATGTTGGGTGTCACCATCCTTTAAGAATAAATAATTGTCATTTACTATATGAGAATAATTGGCGAGGAGTAAATATAGATATAAATGAGGTTTCTATTAAAATCTTTGATTATGTGAGGAGAGAAGATTTAAACATAAATTCTGCTGTCTCTTTAAGTAAAGGTTACGTAAATTATTTTTATGACAAACCCTTAAGTGGTTATACTTCATTAATTAAAAAAAAGGATTTAAAAAAAACCAAAAAAATAAAATCCAATCGATTAGATAGTATTTTAGATAGCACGAAATATAAAAATAAAAAAATTGATTTTTTATCAATTGATGCTGAAGGAAAAGATTTTGACGTTCTCAAATCTCTAGATTTCAAGAGATACGAACCTAAAAGCATTTGTATTGAGATTTGGGGTAAGGCAAAAAAGAAAAACTTTAATCTAAAAAAAAAT
>CACCLK010000020.1 GCA_902546795.1 uncultured Pelagibacteraceae bacterium | reverse complement strand
TTAGCTAATCTCGATCCTAATATTATGCATTTAATAATATCGATTACTGTTCTTACATTTGCTTATCTTTTGTTAAGAGGATATAAAAATGAAAAATTAAATCATAATATTTCTAAATTTTTTGTTGGCGGTATTGCTGGAACAGTAAATGGTTTTGGGACTTTAGCTGGATTACCAATTGCATTGTATTTACTTATCATCGCCGCTGAACCAGCCGTAATAAGAGCGTCGTTAGCTGCACTATTTTTCTTTACTGATGCTTACGCTTTATTTTTAGGATACTTAAATGATCTTATTAATATAAAGGTATTTTATAGATCTATTCCACCATTTTTAATTATTCCTGTTGGGGTAATGCTTGGGACAAAACTTTTTAAAGAAAGCAGTAATGAAAGTTACAAAAAATATATTTTATATTTTTTAATTATAGTATCAATTTTTGGATTAGTAAGAGCTATTGTTTTTTAGTCTAGCTCAAAATCTTTTTTATAATCTTTAATTAAGTCTTTATTTTGGTCTTTCTTAAACATTATAAAATTCTCACAAACTAAAACATCTAAATTTGTTCCCATAAAGCATCTAAAAGCATCGTCGATTGAACAAACTATTGGTTCGCCCCTTATATTAAAAGATGTATTTACTATCACTGGACAACCTGTCAGTTCAAAAAACTTTTTTATTAGATTGTAATATTTAGGGTTTGTGCTCTGGTGAACAGTTTGTATTCTAGCTGAATAATCCACGTGTGTTACTGCAGGTATTGTCGACCTTTTTACATTAAGTTTTTCAATTCCAAAAAGATCTTCTTGCTCTCTTGTCATTGGAATTCTCAAACTTTTTTTTACATTAGAGACTAACAACATGTAGGGACTTTTTTTATCCGTTTCAAACCATTTTCCAACTTGGTCACTTAGAATTGAAGGTGCGAAAGGTCTAAAACTTTCTCTAAATTTGATTTTTATATTTAGTTCTTTTTGCATTTCTTCTGACCTTGGATCAGCTAGAATAGATCTTGCACCTAATGCTCTGGGTCCAAATTCCATCCTACCTTGAAACCAACCAATAGTTTTCTGATCAGCTATAGACTCTGCTATAATCTTCGTTACCTCATCATCATTATATTTTTGATAATTTGCGTTTAGTTTTTTTAAACTATTTTCTATTTCTCCATTATCAAATTTAGGTCCTAAATATGAGCCTTTCATGCTATCACTTGGTTCTACTGATCTTTGATTTCCTAACTCTTGAAACCAGTAACCTAAAGCAGCACCAAGTGATCCCCCTGCGTCTCCTGCAGCTGGCTGAATCCAAATATTATCAAAGTGGTTTTTGACCAATATTTTTCCATTTGCTACACAGTTCAGCGCTACCCCGCCTGCGAGGCATAAATTTTTTAACTTATATTCCTCCGCAATACTTTTTGTAAGTTTTAAAATTATTTCCTCTATAACCACCTGAATTGAAGCAGCCATATCCATGTGAAATTGGGTCAATAAATCTTTTTCTGGTTTTCTTACTGGTTGACCAAATAATTTTGAAAAATTATTATTCGTCATTGTCAATCCAGTAGCGTAGTTAAAATAATTCATATCTAATTTAAAAGAGCCATCTTTTTTAACATCAATAAGATTTTTAAAGATTTTTTCTTTATAGATAGGTTTTCCATAGGGAGCTAAGCCCATAACTTTATACTCACCGCTATTTACTTTAAAACCTAGGTAATAAGTAAATGCCGAATAAAGTAACCCTAATGAGTGAGGAAAACGAATTTCTTTTAGCATTTTAATTTTATTTTCAGATCCTATCGCTATTGTTGTTGTTGCCCACTCACCTACTCCATCAAGAGTCATTATTATTGCTTCTTTAAAAGGAGATGGAAAAAAAGCTGATGCAGCATGGCTAAAATGATGCTCAGAAAATTTAATTTTATTTATATCTTTAAAATTTTCATCTTGATTTCTTAATAAATCGAAAAGAAATTTTTTTTGAAATAATTTTTCCCGCAACCATATTGGCATAGCTAAAGAAAAAGATTTGAAACCTTTTGGGGCGAACGCCAAGTAGGTTTCTAAGAGTCTTTCAAATTTTAAAAAGGGCTTTTCAAAAAATACAATATTATCGATATCGTTTAATTTAATGTTATTCTCTTTAAGCACATAACCTAATGCCTTTTTTGGAAAGCCGGCATCATGTTTTTTTCTTGAAAATCTCTCCTCTTGTGCGGCAGCTATTATTTCTCCATCTTTGATTAGAGCGACTGCACTATCATGATAAAAAGCTGAAATACCAAGAACAGTTGCCATTAGAATATTGTATAAATGAAAGGAGCCACAGCAGAACCTTGGCTCAAAACAATCAAAACTCCAAATAAAGCAAGTACGAGAATTATAGGAAGTAGCCAATATTTTTTTCTGATCATTAAAAACTCCCAAAACTCTTTAAAAAAACTTAACATTAAAATTGTTTATCCATTGTTCCGATATCTTTGTCTCTTTTAATCCAATATGTCTGATCTTTATTTCTTTTTAAATTCAGCAAATCTTTTCCAAACAATCTAACTAGTAGACTAATAGGTGTTAGTATAAAGAAATAAATCGCTCCCATGATTATAGGTGCAATTATCTTTCCCAAAAGTTCGCCCAACTTAATCCAGGCTTTATTAAAAGGGGTTAAAATTTTTGAATTGAAAACTCCCAAAGTTAAAAAGATAGCTGAAATACCTATTAAAATTAAGTTCGGATCCTGATTGTTTTTTAATGGCCAAAGACCAATTATTAAAAAGACTATAGAAAATAAAATACCAAAACTTTTATTGCTACTCATAATTTTTAATTACCAGATCTTTTTATAATAAATTTATCTTTATATTTTGTAAATAGTTGACGAATTGTAGCGCCTAATATACCCATTACAATCGCAAGAATAATTGCAAAAGATCCGTATAATAGGGGACTTTCATTTGAAAACTTTACAATAAATTGTGAGAAAAAATTTAATTTTTCGAAATCTACTTTTTCAGTTGCAATGTTGTTTAAATTTTCATCTTTAAAAAAAGTATCGTAAGCAATTGCAACGGCTACAGCACATAGTAACATGGCAAATAATGTTTTTAAGTGTGAGCTATCTAAATACTGTCCAACTTTCTGACCTATTTGAACTCCAATGATTGAACCAATTACAAGTGCAATAACAAGAACAAGATCAATAGATCCATAGCTGAAAGCGTGTAAGACGGTTACAATTGCACTAATAAATATTGTAACAAATAATGATGTTCCCGGTATCAATTTTATTGGCATACCAATTAAATAAATCATTGCGGGCACAAGTAAAAATGCTCCCCCTACTCCCATCAAAGCAGCAACGAATCCCACAATGATACCTAGAATTATTGGAGTGAATATACTTTCATAAAGTCTTGATTTAGGAAATCTTAATTTAAATGGTAAACCATGAATCCAATAATGGGTATGAAGTTTTTGTTTTAAAGTTATTTTTTTTCTTGCTCTCTCAATTTCACTTGCTCCTTGTAATAACATCAGGGTTCCAATTATTGCTAATAAATACATATAAGATAAAGAAATGATTAAACTAAGCTTACCGATTTCATTAAAAAAAGTGAAAGTTGTTATACCCAACATTGTTCCAATCAAACCTCCGATGATAATCATAAATCCCATTTTGTAATCTAAGGTATTTTTAAACCAGTGAGTTAGTGATCCAGAAACAGACGTTGCTAAAATATTATTTACCTCATTAGGGACTGCATAAATCGGCGGGATCCCTAAAAAAATCAAAAAAGGGGTCATCAGAAACCCTCCCCCAATACCAAAAAGTCCAGACAAAACCCCTACACCAAAACTGATAAATAAAATAAATAAAATATCGATTTTTACCTGAATTATCGGAAGATAAATTTCCATACGTGATGGTTATACGTATTCCTCTAATACGTATTTGTCAATTAGTTGAATGAAAGAATTTAAGCAGCGGCTTGAATATTATGTTTCTTAGTCATCCCACTAAGAAAATTCCATAAATATCTTGCAGTAAACATTGCTGCTTTCTCTGCTTTCTCTTTTTCATCTACAGTTAGATTATCAAGGAGCTTTTCACATTCTTTTCTGTGAACTACATCTGCAGCCTTATGAGCCTCAAAAAATTCTAAGCCCTCTTTTGAATTAACTCCATAAAACTTTTTAAGTCCTCGGATTTTAGTTTCAGCTATTTCTGGGATTTGTCTTTCATAAGTGTATAAAGATCCAAGTCCTTCAGCATAAGAAGATCTTGCGTAGTGAAAAAAGTTTTCAATCATGTCGTTTGTAAACCATTCTCTTTCAACGTTTTCAATATTGTTTTTATCTGCTCCCATTGCTAAAGCGAAATTTTTCCATAATTTTGGATGATCTGCTTCAGGATTTTCCTCGTCTTGCAAATTTTCTAACAAAATTTTTCTTCTTTCAATATCCTCGCAAAGAGAATGTGTTGCGCTTATATATCTTGGAAAAGCTTTTACATGTTGATAATACTGCTCAGCATAGTCTTTGATAATTTCCCTATTTAGTTTTCCTTCATTCCATGAAATGTAAAATGGGTGCTTTAGTAAGTGATACTGATCGAGTTTTTCGTTAAGTTTTTTTGAAAACATTTTGCTCCTTTGTTAATTAAAAATATTAAATTTTAAGACTCTAATCAAACTCTTATTTATCCACAGTTTCAAGCTTTATAATTGCCGATGTTCTCGTTTTGATTCACTTTTGATTCTAAAACAGACTCAAATTACAACCTCAAGTAGTTGCCTGACTTTTCTGAATAGGCCTCTCGTCTATTGGTAAATGAAGTGCTGTTGCTATGAATGAGAGTACAATCGCTAAATACCAGGCGTAATCAAAACTCCCGAATTTATCATAAAAATACCCTCCAAGATAAGCCCCAAGAAAAGATCCAAATTGATGATTCAAGAAAACTATTCCAAATAAAAGTGTTAAATTTTTTGTACCGAATATTTGAGCTACAATTCCGTTAGTTGCAGGGACTGTTGCAAGCCAAAGCAATCCAAAAGATGTACCAAATAAAACTGCTGATAAATTAGAAGCTGGTAAAAAAATGAATAATATTAAAGTAATTCCCCTTAAAAAATATAAGCCACTTAAAAGAATCTTTTTGCTGTATTTATCCCCTAAATAACCCATAATAAGAGTGCCAATAATATTAAAAAAACCAATAAGTGCTAATATCGCCATACCTGTCCAATCTGCTAGTCCTATGTCCTGAACATACCTAGGCACATGTGTTGCAATCAGGGTGATTTGAAATCCGCAAACAAAAAAACCTAAAACTAATAGTCTAAAACCTTTATGAGCAAATGACTCCTTTAAAACATCTTTTAAACTTCGCTGATCAATATTAGAATTTGTTGTAGAAATTTGTGTCTCAGGCAATTTTACAAAGAAACCAGGTATGACCATTAAAATTAATATTATCGAAAATAAAATAAATGACATTTGCCATGACGATATATTTTTAAAAATACTTGCCAATATTGGAAAGATGAACATGCCTAAACCACCGCAAGCGGTTACTATACCTGCAGCTTTACTTCTGTTTTCGTTAGGAAAATGTTTTGAAACCATTGGTGTCAAAATAGTTCCTGCAGCTCCTGCGAGACCTATACCAACAAATAAACCTAGATTTACTTGTAACCATATTCCAGATATAAAGTTATTCCCCATTAAAAACATCGATATAGAATAAAAAATCAGAGCAGGAATAATTACTACATAACCACCTAACTTGTCTGATAATCTTCCAAAAATAGGGGTAAAAATTCCCCAAAAGATAGCATGGACTGCTACAGCAAGCCCAAATTCTGTATTAGATGCACCACCTGATATTTCAAACTCACTAGAATATAATCCGAAAGTTTGTCTGACTCCCATTGTTGCGCAAACAACAAAACATGAGGATAGTAAAGCGTACAAAGCAGTTTTATTAGGAAAAAATTTATTCACTATTTAATTTTTCTCAGTCCTTGTTTTAAATCATTTATTAGGTCTTTAGGTTCCTCTAAACCTATATGCAATCTTACAATATATTCATCATTTTTAAACCTATAATACCTGCGTCCTTTTATATATTGGTCTTTCTTGGGACTTTTAAGATCTTGAAGAATCGCTAAACTTTCGAATCCACCCCAACTATAACCTATACCGAATAATTCAAGAGAGTTTACAAATTTCACAACTGATGATTTTTTTTTACTCTTAATAACAATTGAAAAGAGGCCAGTTGCACCAGAGTAATATTTTTTCCAAAGTTTGTAATTTTTGGTTGATGGATTGTAAGGGTAAAGAATTTCTTTAATTTTTTTTTGTTTTTTTAAAAAATTTATAACAATTTTTGTATTTTCGAAATGTTGCTTTAGTCTAGTGTCTAAAGTCCTTAGGCCTCTAATAATTAAATACGCTTCATCTGCCGACATTCTATAACCAGATAATTTGTAAAAAAACATTATTTTACTAAAAACCTTTTTATTAACTGCTAACGATCCACCCATAGCATCTGAGTGACCTGAAAAATATTTTGTTGCTGAGCAAAAGGACATATCAAATCCTAACTTCAAAGGTTTGAGATATAAAGGTGTTCCCCAAGTATTATCTAACAATGTGTAGATTTTTTTTCTCTTAGCCAATGATACAATTTTAGATAAATCTTGAAATTCAAAAGTGTTGCTTCCAGGATTTTCGACTAGTATCATTTTTGTTTTTTTTGAGATTTTTTCTTTTAAATCTTCGAATGACTCTGGATTATAAAATTTAGCGTTTACTTCAAATTCCCTCATAAGTTCTTGAGAAATTTCTTTAGTAGGGCCATAAACATTATCAGAAACTAAAATTTCATCACCAGGTCTACACAAAGACATCAACGCAAGAGCGATACCCCCAAAACCTGTGCCAGTTAAAAAAACATGATAAGCTTGCTCTAGTTCCTTAAGAATATTTTCAAGCTCAATTGTTGTTGTACTTCCATATCTGCCATAAGTATAGTGACTTACCTTTTTATGTTTTTTAATTTTTAATTCATGCTGGTACATTTCTTGCATAGTGTTGAACAAAATTGTTGACGCCCGAGTAACCGGTGGATTTGCAGATCTGTTTGCATTGTCTTTTGTAGGGTGTTTCAGAAATGTGTTTATGGACTTTTTCATAAAAAGAGTATAATTCAACCTTATATAAATTTTAAACATTTGAATATGAAAAAGGAGGCAGAAATATGGGTTACCCGAAAAAACACAGAGGTAGACGTAAAATTGGCTCAAAAAAAAGAAGAGCTAGAAAAAGAAATAAAAGAAAATAATTAAATTAAAGTAATATGGGAGAAATCAATCAAATTCTCAGATTGAGCTTATTTATATTTTTAATTCCATTAATATCTATTAATCTTTGTTTATTTATTTCAGTTAATTACTCACTGTTTGATGGAACAATCTTTGCAGTAGATTTTATTGGTCGCTCTAATTTCACTATACCTTATTTAGATGGAAGCTTATCAATTAGTAGGGCTTCAAGAACCTATCCTCAATATTTAATTTTTAAACCAGCAATGGTCATAACTAGTTTAATACTTATATTATATTGGTCTAAAACAAATTCTTTTCTTAAAACAGTTTTGAGTA
>CACCLK010000019.1 GCA_902546795.1 uncultured Pelagibacteraceae bacterium | reverse complement strand
TTATAGAAATAAAAGAATTAATTTCACATTATCAAATCGTCAATCCGCAGCAATCACCTAGTAAAAAAAAAGTACTCGTTAATTTATTTTTTGATAGAAAAAAAATAAATAACTTCTTTTTTCTTAAAAACTTAACCTACAGTGATTTATCCAATGTGGAGGTTGTTATACTTCCAATAAAGATAAAAGAAGATAAAATTTTTGTTTTTAACGATAATTATTTTTTTAAAAATTGGAACAGAGACTCTGAAGAAACTACAAATAAAAATGAAATCATCGAATATCTATTGCCTATCGAAAACTTAGACATAATTCAAAAAATAAATTTATTAAAAGATAATTTAGAAAATTTGGAAATTTCTGACATTTTATCTGATTACAATAATAATAATTTAGTTTTTTTGGTTATAAATCAAGAGGAGAATTTTTTTAAAATTTTTCTTAAAATTCAAACATCTAACAAAAAAATTATAAAAAATTTTAAAGTTGATAAGTCTGAGACTCAAAATGACTTAGAGGCTGTTATTAAATTTTCAAAAAATGAAATAGAAGATGTTATCAAGTCTCAAAATATAATTGATGTCAGAACTCCAACTTTTTTAAATATTAAACTTAATATTGAAAAAAAAGATGATTTATTTAAATTGCAAAATATTTTTGAAAAAATTGATATTGTTGATAATTTTTACGTTAGAGAATTTAATAATGAGTATGCGAAAGTAAAAATTAAATTTTACGGCAAGCTCGACAACTTTTATGAAAAATTAAAACAAATGGGCGCAAAGATCAAGATAGTCAATGACTCTTGGAGTATATCAATAAGCTAATGAGTCAGTTAGTCTTTAAATTTCCATTTAAAACAAGTTATTTTCAAAAAAATTTTTATGTTTCCTCTAATAACTTTGAGGCATACAAATTAATAGAGAGTTATCCTGACTGGCCTGATAAGTGGATTAATATATATGGTCCTAATGGTTGCGGCAAAACACACTTATGCAACATTATTAAAAAAAAAATTAGCTCAATATATACCCTTGCATCCCATTGTAATGAGAGCATGCTTTCAAAATTAGAAAAATTTAAATGTATTATTATTGATGATTATAAATCAAATATAGATGAAGGATTATTATTTTCTATTATAAACCAGTCAAAACAATTTAATACTTATCTTGTAATTACAACAAAAGATCCAATCAAAAACTTACCTATAAAACTTACTGACTTAAAATCTAGATTAGATAGTTTTATAGGTCTAGGAATAGAGTTACCTACAGATGAACTTTTAAAAGTTGTTATCTCCAAACATTTCTCTGATAAACAGGTCGAAGTTTCGAGCAAAAACTTAGAATATATTATTAAAAATATCGATAGATCCTATGAAAAAGCAATTAAATTTGTCAAAGATATTGATAATTTGTCTTTATCTTCTGGAAAATCAATAAATATTAATTTAATAAAAAAAGTAATTAACAATGAATAAATATAGAACTCATAACTGTGCTGAGCTAAGAGAAAAAAACATTGGCGAAAACGTAAAACTTTCAGGATGGCTTCATAGAAAACGTGATCACGGAAATTTATTATTTATTGATTTAAGAGATCATTTTGGTATCACGCAATGTGTAATTGAGAGTAATCATAAAGATTTTAAAAATATAGAAAAATTGAAACCTGAGTCTGTAATCCTTGTATCAGGAAAAGTATTAAAAAGGTCTAAAGAAACAGAAAATAAAGAATTAACTACGGGTTTGATCGAGATAAAAATTAATGAGGTGGTAGTTTTATCAAATTCGAATGAACTTCCTCTTCCTGTTTTTGGAGATCAAGAATACCCAGAAGAAATTCGACTTAAATATAGATTTATAGATCTACGTCGTAAAGAAATGCATGAAAAAATTAAATTAAGATCGAGTGTAATAAGTTATCTAAGAAATAAAATGATAAAAAACAATTTTTTAGAGTTTCAAACCCCTATATTAACTGCATCCAGTCCAGAGGGGGCGAGGGATTTTTTAGTTCCAAGTAGAACCCATAAAGGAAAATTTTATGCTTTACCACAGGCCCCGCAACAATTTAAACAAATGATTATGGTTGCAGGATTTGATAAATATTTTCAGATAGCTCCTTGTTTTAGAGATGAGGATGGTAGAGCAGATAGAAGTCCCGGTGAGCACTATCAATTAGATATGGAAATGTCTTTTGTCGAGCAAGAGGATGTCTTTAAGATTGTTGAACCAATTTTTTACGATTTATTTTCAAAATTTGGGAATGGAAAGATTGTTAATAAACATCCTTTTAAAAGAATACCATACGCAGAGGCTATGGAAAAATATGGGACTGACAAACCTGACTTAAGAAATCCAATTGAAATTACTGATCTATCTGATCTTTTCAAAACAAATGAAGTTACATTTAAAATATTCAAAGAAAAGATTAAAAGCGGGGAGGTTGTTAAAGGAATTCCTGTTCATAATACAAATTCAAAGCCGAGAAGTTTTTTTGATGGTTTAAATAACTGGGCTATTTCTGAAGGTGCTAACGGCATGGCTTATATTTCTTTTGAAAAGAAAAATAGTAAAATAAATGCTAAAGGGCCAATTGCAAAATTTTTTTCTGAAAAAGCTATACTTTCATTAATTAAAAAATGTAATCTAACAGAAAAAGATTCTATTTTTTTTGTTTGTAATAAATTAATCGAGGCTCAAAAATTTGCTGGTCTTGCAAGACAAAAAATTGCAGAAGAACTAAAAATTATTGACAAAAATAAGTTTGTTTTCTGTTGGATAACTGATTTTCCTATGTATCAATTTGATGAAAAAGAAAAAAAGATTGATTTTAGTCACAATCCATTTTCAATGCCGCAAGATAACATAAAGGATTTTGATAAAAAAGATCCGCTTAAAATTTTAGCATTTCAATACGATCTTGTTTGTAACGGCTATGAGCTATCTTCTGGTGCAATAAGAAACCATTTGCCAGAATTTTTATTTAAGGTTTTTGGTAAAGTAGGATATTCAAAAGAAATGGTAAAAAAAAGTTTTCCAGGAATGATAAATGCTTTATCCTATGGTTCTCCACCGCATGGTGGGATGGCCCCAGGAATTGACAGAATAATAATGTTACTTGCAGATGAAAAAAATATTAGAGAAGTTACTTTATTCCCTTTAAATCAAAATGCTGAAGATTTAATGATGGGTGCACCATCAGAGGCGTCAGAAAAACAATTAAAAGAGTTAAGTATAAAGATTGATCGTAAAAAAAGTTAATTTTTTGATTTAAGATTTATTCTTATATCGCTTAGATCTACCAACTTTTCCTCATAGTTGCTTCTAACGAAACCTTTTGAAGTGATATTTTTTACTATTTTTAGAAACTTATCTTCACCGACATCATCCTGCTCTTTTGAATTTTTAATTGAAGGTGTATGCGCTAAGTTCTCTTTACCTAAGTAAGAGATTGCTAATTCTCTGAAAACGTAATCAAGTATGGATGTTGCACTAAGAATTCGATCATTGCCATCAACCTTACCTGATGGTTCAAATTTAGTATCTATGAAGGCATCCACGTATTCTTCGAGTGGGACGCCATATTGCAAACCAAGAGAGATTGCTATTGCAAAATTATTCATCAGGGCTTTAACTAACTCTCCCTCTTTGTTGGTGTCTATAAAAATTTCACCTATTCTTCCATCATTATACTCACCTGTATGCAAATAAACTTTATGTTCACCTATCGAGGCTTTTTGTATATACCCCTTTCTCCTATCTGGCATTTTAAATCTCTGACCTGTTTGATTTGATATTTTTTTAGTTTTTTCAATTATAGCTTTTTCTAAAGTATTTTCTGAAGAAATTTTCTCGTTTACATTATTTAGAATCATCTCATCTTTTTTGCTTTTCTTCCTATTTTCTATCTTATTATCTGAACCAATTTTTTTCGTTTTCCTGTTATTTAGTTTAACCTCAATAACCTCCACCTGCCCATCAGTTTTATTATCAATTTTATTTAGCTCGTTCTCATTTAATTCATCGAGCTCATGGATCGTTTTAAAAGTGCATGTATAATATGTTTCTACGATAAATTTTTTCATATTTAATGGAATCCTTATTAATGATATATATAATTTATCTTTGGTGTCTATGAGATTATATACACCTTTTAAGTGTGTGGATTTAAAATGATAAAACAAATTTTTACATGGTGGAACAGACAAACATTCGGAACTTTTCTAAAAACAATTTTTTTTGGAAAATTTGTCGGAAAAGATAGCTTTGGTAATAAATATTATAAAAGCAAAAAAGGCGAAAGATGGGTAATTTATTCAAAAAATATTGAAGCAACGAAAATAACAACTGATTGGTATATGTGGATACATTATATGGTAAATGATATACCCAATGAAAACGAAAAAAAATATTTTTGGCAAAAAGAGCACTCAGAAAATCAAACTGGCACTAAAAATGCTTATAAGCCAAATAAGATTAAAAAAAATATAAATTTTAAAAAATATGAGTCTTGGAAAGATTAGGACATTTATTTTAATATTAATTCTTTTTAATTCCAATTATGCTCACACCGAGGATCAAATCGTTACATCACCATTAATTAATTTAGAAGAGCTAGAACCGAGTTTTGAGGAGGTCGAAACATTAGATAGTAATGATGTAACAAAAAGTAAATTAAAAGAAAAAAAAGAAAAACCCTTAAACCAATCTATTTCAGTTGTTAAGGTTATGGGTCTTGATAAGATAACTGCAAAAACTTCTTTAATAAATATTAAAATAGGAGAGACCAAAAAATACGGTGTTCTTGAGATTAAAGCGCTTAAGTGTGGAAAAATAGAGAGAAACAACAGCATTGATCATGCTGCATACATACAAGTTAAGGATATTTCACAAAACCAGAGTGAGCAAGTTTTTATTTTCAACGGTTGGACATTTTTATCTGATCCGTCAATTACACCTATCGATCATGCTATTTACGATTTATGGTTAGTTGGTTGTGAAGCAGTTTAGTAAACCTTTTCATTTGCAAGCCAATTTGTATCGAAATTAGAGCTTGTAAATTTTTCATGCTTTAAAATTTTCTTGTGAAGGTCAATCGTTGTGTCAATTCCCTCTATTACAAATTCATCTAATGATCTCAAAGTTCTTTGAATTGCTTCAGTCCTATTTCTGCCCTTACATATTACTTTTGCTATTAGACTGTCGTAATAAGGTGTAACTTTACAACCTTGAAAAATTGAGCCATCCACTCTAGTCCTAAATCCCGATGGTTGATGGCAAACACTAATCAGACCTGGACTTGGTTGAAAATTAAGCGCTGGATTTTCTGCATTAATTCTACATTCTATTGAATGCCCTCTAGGATTAATGTCACTTTGTTTTAAAGCTGTATTACCTGAAAAAGCAATCCATAATTGCTCTTTTACAATATCAATCCCAGTTTGAACCTCAGTTACAGGATGTTCAACCTGAACTCTCGTGTTCATTTCCAAAAAATAAAATTTTCCATTTTCAAAAATAAATTCAACTGTTCCTGCTCCTTCATAACCTAATTTTTCAACCATCTTCACTGTTTTATTTAATAAATCAATTCTTTGCTCTTCGGTTAAAACTGGGCTTGGGGTTTCTTCAATTAATTTTTGATGTCTTCTTTGAACAGAGCAATCTCTTTCACCTAAGTGTACTGTCCTGTTTGAACCCGACATAATTTGTACCTCTATATGTCTTGGATTTTTAAAATATTTCTCGATATATAATTCATCATTATTAAAAAATTTTTTTGCTTCACTTTTTGCAAGCAGAAACAAACTTTCTAGGTCTGTCTCTTTTTCAACAATTTTCATACCTTTTCCCCCGCCACCTCCTGCAGCTTTAATCAAAATTGGATACCCAATTTTCTTTGAGATTTTTTTCGCTTCATCGAGATTCTTTACTCCACCATCTGATCCCTCTATAATGGGTAACCCATAATCTTTGGCTATTCGTTTCGCCTCAATTTTATCACCCATTTTTGCTATTATCTCTGCACTTGGACCGATAAACTTAATTCCATGCTTATTAACAACATCTGCAAATTTTGAATTTTCAGATAAGAAACCGTATCCTGGGTGAATAGCTTCTGCACCTGTTAAATCAACAGCGGACATAATTGAGGAAATGTTTAAATAACTATTTTGAGGTTGATGAGAACCTATACAAACACTCTCGTCAGCTAATCTTACATGCATTGCTTCAGAGTCAACGTCGGAGTGGACAGCTACAGTCTGGATTCCCCATTCTTTACAAGCCCTGATTACTCTTACAGCTATTTCACCTCTATTAGCAATCAAAACTTTTTTAAACATTTTATATAATTTTATTTAAGAACAATTAAAGTCTGACCAAATTCAACTGGTTGACCATCGTTGACCATTATTTTTTTTACTGTTCCATCAGTGGTGGAAGGTATATGATTCATTGTTTTCATCGCTTCAACGATCATAACTGTTTGACCTTTTTTAATTTTATCACCAACTTCTACAAACTTTTTTGCGCCCGGTTCAGGCGCTAGATAAGCTGTACCTATAATTGGAGATTTAATTCTTACACCATCTGAGTCATCACTTGCTTTGAGAACTGACTTATTTGCTGATACAACATTACCGGAGCTTTTATGCTCTATAATTCCCTTGGAGGCTTTAGAAACTTTTATTTTTTTATCACCATCCTGATATTCTAGTTCTGTAAGCTTAAAGTTGTTCAAATGGTCAACTAACTCACTTATAAGCTTCTTATCAATCTTCATCTTTTTAAATTTTTAATTGCATTTAATGACATAATATATCCCTCAGCACCAAATCCGCAAATTATACCATTTGCGGTTTTGCTTATAAGGGATTTATGCCTGAATTCTTCACGATTGTAAATATTCGTAATATGTAATTCAATTATAGGTATGTTAAGAACTTTTAAAGCATCATGAATAGCAACAGAAGTGTGCGTGTATCCACCAGCGTTTATAATTAGTCCCTGTTGATTATTTCTGGATTTTTGTATCTGTTCAACTATTTCACCTTCAATATTTGATTGAAAAAAACTTACTGTTAAACCGATTTGATCACCAAACTTCTTACATGAGATTTCAATATCTTTCAAAGTTTTAACACCATATTTGTCTTTTTCTCTCTCACCTAAAAGATTAAGATTTGGCCCATTGATTATTATGACTTTTTTGTTCATTATTTCGTTAAATTATTTAATAACTTAATTATGGCAAAAATACAATTGAATGGTAGAAATTTCAAAATAGTTCAAAAGCTGACAATAAAGCAATTGTTAAGCAAGCATAAACTCAATGAAAACAGAATTGCAATTGAGCTTAATGGTAGTATTTTGCCTAAATCAAAGTTTAAAAAAACTTTTTTGAAAAACAAAGATAAAGTTGAGATAGTTCATTTTATAGGCGGGGGATAAATTGAAAAAAAAAGATACTTTTAAATTAGCTAACTTAAAATTAAAATCAAGATTAATAGTTGGGACCGGGAAATATAGAAATTTTTTAGAAGCATCAAAAGCTATAAAAGAGTCAGGAGCAGACATGGTCACTGTCGCAGTCAGAAGAGTAAACATTTTAGATAAAAAAAAACCAACACTAATGGATTACGTTGATCCAAAAAAAATAAACTATTTACCAAATACAGCAGGTTGTTTTAATTCAGAGGATGCATTGAGAACTCTTAGGTTAGCCAGAGAAATGGGAGGATGGAAAACAGTTAAACTCGAAGTATTAGCAAATAAACGAAATTTATTTCCTGATATGATTGAAACCATAAAATCAACAAAAGTTCTTGTTGAGGAAGGTTTCAGAGTACTTGTTTATTGCTCAGATGACCCAATACAAGCAAAAAAACTTGAGGACGTAGGTGCGTCTGCAATTATGCCATTAGCTTCTCCTATCGGATCTGGATTAGGAATTCAAAATAAAATTAACATTTCAATAATAATCAAAAATTCTAAAGTCCCAGTAATTATTGATGCAGGTATTGGAACAGCTTCAGATGCAACTATTGCGATGGAATTAGGGTGTGATGGTGTTTTAATTAATAGCGCGATTGCAAAAGCAAAGAATCCAATATTAATGGCTCGTTCTTTTAAAAACGCAGTTATTTCTGGAAGAGAAGCTTTCCTTGCAGGAAGGATGAAAAAAAATTTTTTAGGAAATCCAAGCTCTCCTTTAGCAGGATTAATTTAACTTGCTTTTCTTCTTGTCCATAAAGTTCTAGCAGTTTTAGATTTTTTTGATAAAGATTTTGTTTTAACTTTTTTATCTGTTTTCTTTGTGGATTTAGAAGTTGACTTTGTCTCAAAAGCTTTAGTGAGTTTAATTTTATTTATATTCTCTATAATTTTGATTGGTTTTTTACTTTTATTTAAAAGTTCAATCTTGTACTCTGGAACTAGAAAATGCTGATTTGGCATTAGGTTGATCTTGAAAGAGTATTTCTTTTGAAAATACTCAATTTCTTTTGATAGATTTGTTTCTATAAATATTTTTATTTTTTCAGGTATATGTGCATTGATTGATTTCGTTTTATTATCAAATGCATAAAGCTCTATTTTTTTCATCATTTTT
>CACCLK010000018.1 GCA_902546795.1 uncultured Pelagibacteraceae bacterium | reverse complement strand
TTTTTTTTGTTTTTGTAAGGATTTTGTATTAATCTTTTTATTGAAACTTTATTTATTGAAAAAGTTTTAGTTACATTGCTTAACACACCTTTTTTATCTTTTACTTCAAATCTCATATATGCTGAAAAAAATAAGCTATCCAAATTATAATTTTTTAAACTTTTTCTATCTCTATTAGAAACTCCAAATGGATATTTTATATTTCCCCTGTATATCGATGTGAGATCCGAAACTATTGCTGAAGTGGTTGCTTCTGGACCTGCTCCCTCACCTTGTATAATACTTTGACCGACTGGCCTTCCCTCAATGACAACAGCATTTAAAACACCATTTATGCCAGCAATATATGATTTTTTTTTGATTAATACTGGATGAACTTTCTGACAAATTCTATTGCTTTCTAAATATGAAGTTCCTAATAATTTTATACTGTAGCCTAAGTTGCTTGCATTCACTATATCTTGCTTATCTATATTTTTTATTCCCTCAACATGAACTTTATGATTTAAGTAAGAATTAAAGCACAAAGACGAAAGAATCTTTACCTTTGAGCTCACATCTTCACCGTTAAGGTCAGAGATTGGATTAGACTCTGCATACCCTAAAGATTTTGCTTTGTTTAAACTTTCATTAAAATTTATATTATCGGAGCTCATTGATGAAAGAATATAGTTGGAAGTTCCATTAAAAATTCCATAAAATTTGTTTATTTTATTAGCTACTAAACTTTCTTTTACAGATCTTATAACCGGCAACCCTCCACAAACTGCAGCTTCAAATTCTAGATTAACTTTATTTTTTTCAGCAATTTTGGATAGTTCATCACCATATTTTGCAATAAGAGCTTTGTTTGCTGTAATCACGTGTTTTTTATTTTTTAAGGCTTCGAAAACAAGTTTTTTAGCTACCCCGTCTGAACCTCCAATAAGTTCTATAATTATATTAACATTTGGATCGTACGTTGCTTTCATGCAGTCTTTCAACCATTTAACATTTTTAAGATTTATTTTTCTTTTTTTTTTAATATTCTTTGCGCTAACAAATAATATTTTAGAATTTACTTTACTTTTTTTTGATAAATTTTTGTTGTTTTTTTGCAAGTAATTTAAAAGATATGCACCAATGTTTCCAAGTCCAATTATTGCAATATTAAAGTTTTTTTTCATAATCTATCTTGCGTTCAACTCTGGATAATCTTTTATATTTCCTTCTTTTATAAGTAAATGAGCTATCTCTTCGATATCACATTTATTTAAAATCGTACAAATATTTTTATATTCCGTTAATTCAATATTCCTAGTTTTTTCTTTTTTTTTAATTTTTTTTTTCTGAGTGTTTTCATTTATTTTTGACTTTGTTTCTTTTTTAACAATTTTTTTGACTTTTTTTTCTTTATTGTGTGCCTTTTTATTATTCTTAATTTCTTCTTTTTTCTTTAAAATTTCTTTATTAGACAATTTTCTTATTTGCTTATTTCTTTTACTTTTTAATATTTTTATATTTTTTTTGCTTTCTTTTGAACTTTTTTTATCGTTTAATTTAACTAAATTAAAAAATTCTTCTTTTTTATTTTCAATTATCTTTACTTCAATAGATAGGTTTTTTTCAAAATACATCCTGGCTTCATCTTTATTTATACATTCATGATCTCCACAAATAAAAACTTTTTTCTGTGTTGAGCATGCTGTTAGAAATAGTGCTAATAAAATTACTAAAAATTTCATTTTAATCCTTTAGTTTCACTTAAATTAAACATCAAGTTCATATTTTGTATTGCTTGTCCAGCAGCACCTTTAACAAGATTATCCAAGGCTGAAATGATAATAATCTTATTTTTGTCTCTAGTTTGACATACAGATATTTCACAATTATTTGTATTGATTACATTATTGGTTCCTAAATTTTGATTAAGCTTTAAAATTTTGACGAATGGATTATGTGAATGTATTTTTTTTAATTTGTTAAGAATTATTCTTGCCGAATATTTCTTTTTTGGCTCTAAATAAATGCATGATAAAATTCCTCTAAAAGTTGGAATTATTTGAGGATTAAAAATATAATTCATATTTTTAGAACTTAACGATTTAAATGATTGGTCAATCTCAGCCATATGCCTGTGTTTTGTAACGCTATATGCGTATGTTGAAGAAAAAAAATTTTTATAGGGAAATTTCTTTCTAAAATTCTTTCCGGCACCAGAATAACCAGACTTAGAATCTATAATAATATTACCCTTAATCATTTTTAAGAGCGGATTGACGGCAAGCTGAATAGATGTCGGATAACATCCCGGATTTGAGATTATTCTGTAATTTTTTATTTTTTTTTTACTGAACTCTGATATTGAGTATAGAGTTTTATTAATTAAATCCTTCGCATAATGATTTAAATTATACCACTTCTTATATAATAAAGAGCTTTGAATTCTAAAATCAGCGGAAAGATCAATAAATCTTAAATGTTTAAATTTATAAAAAAGTTTTTTTGTAAGTATTTGAGCTTTTCCATTTGGGAGTGACATAAACAGTACATCAACTTTATTCCAATTTACTTTTTTTATATCCGATAAAATTGGTAATTTTTTTTTAATTCTACTGTCAAATTTATTGATTTTTTTTCCGATATAAGATTGAGAACATAAATATTCTATATTTATGTTAGGATGTTTTGAAAGCAGGAAAACAAGATCAAGACCTACAAATCCTGTTGCACCTGCAATAGCTACATTTATTCTGTTTTTCGACATGAGTTAGTTATATCACTGAAGGTTAAAATATAAAAACTAATTGGTTTATCTTTTAGAAAACTGAAAGCTTCTTCTTGCTTTTCTATGACCGTATTTCTTCCTTTCAACGCTTCTAGAGTCTCTTGTGGTCAACTTATCTTTTTTAAGACTCTTTTTTAAAGATTGATCATGACTTATCAAAGCACGTGAGATACCAAGGATAATTGCGCCTGCTTGTCCAGATAAACCGCCACCTTTGACATTACATTTTACGTCAAAGGAGGTTGAGACGTTTGAAATTTCAAGAGGTCTTGTAACAATAATCTGGTGCACAGGTCTTTTAAAATAATCTTTCATTTTTTTTCCGTTTACAAAAATATTACCAGAGCCCTTTTTAACCCAAACTTTTGCAACTGAACTTTTTCTTCTCCCGGTAGCATACTTGCTATCTTTAAAATCCAGCTTAATTTTATTACTTACTGTAGAAATATTTTCCATATTTACTTACTTAAATTCTTTTTATTTAATTTAATGAAATCTATAATTTTTGGTTTTTGCATTTCATGCGGATGCTTATCACCATAATAAACTTTTAACTTGGTAAGCTGTTTTTTCGCTAGAGGACCACCGGGCAACATTCTTTTTACCGCTAATTTTAACAAGTCGCCCCTTTTATTTTTTTCTGAAATTTTCTGTGGTGTAGTAATTTTTAATCCGCCAGGGTGATTAGTGTGTTTATAATAATTTTTATTAGTTTCTTTTTTGCCAGTGAATTTAATTTTATCTACATTCGTAACTATTACAAAATCACCATTATCAATATGATTGTTGAATTTTGGTTTATTTTTTCCTCTTAACACCAATGAAATATATGCGGCAAGTCTTCCTACAACAACATTTTCAGCGTTGATCAAATACCAGTCATTTTTAATATCTTTTTTTTTAGTAAAGGGTGTCATTTTAAGTATGGCGATAATTACAGTTAATAGTTAATAAAGTCAATTTAAAAAAAACTATATTTCGCAATATAATCCAATAATATTTATGTCATTTTAAAACGTAAGTGAATTACGCTAAAGAATAATAATAAACTAGTTATTTGATGTAATGATGCCAAATAAGTATTCAAATTAGTTATTAAAGTGAGCACGCCTAAAGCAATTTGTAAAAATATTAAAAAAGCAACTAAATAAAAATTTTTTAAATAAATTTTATTTCCTAAATTTAAGATCTTATATCCCAAGAATAATGTATATACCGCAATAAAATATGCAGAGTTTCTATGAATAAATTGAACTGAGCTTTGATTATTAAAGTCAAACAGATCATTAAATACTAGGTCACTTGGGAAGTATGTATAATTCATTAACGGCCAAGTTTGGTAAATCTTTCCTGCATCTAAACCAGATACTAAAGCACCTAAGAAAATTTGAATTAGAATTAAAATTAAAAAAAAATCTACGAATGATGTTTGTTTATCAAAGAAATAAAAAAATTTATATTTCTTACTAAAGGTATTTAAAAAAATCCAAAACATATATGAGATAATAACAAAAGCTAACAAGAGATGAGCGGATAATCGATAATGACTTACGGTCACGTCATCCGCTAAACCACTTTTTACCATGTACCAACCCATAAAACCTTGCAAACATATTAGTAAAAAAATTGCATATAGATTTATTAAAATTTTCAAATTCACAATTTTTTTAAAAGTAAAATAAATTAGCGGAATTAAAAAAAATAACGCTATTAATCTTCCAAGAAGTCTGTGGAAATACTCCCAATAAAAGATATACTTAAATTCATCCAAGCTCATTTGGGGAAACAATAGATAAAACTGTGGAATTTCTTTATACTTATTAAAATATATTTCCCACTGATTTGAATTTAGAGGAGGCAAAACACCCTTAAATACTTCCCATTCAGTAATTGATAAGCCTGAATTTGTTAGTCTAGTTAATCCTCCAACCAATATCATAATTACAACTAAAGAAATTGAAGTAATTAGCCAATATTTAAATAAATTTAAATGTTTTTGTCTATGTATCAACATTGTTTTAATATATTATTTTAAATATAAAAAGCATATGCAATAAATGTCGCTATGACTAAATCCAATTTATTAAATATTAGAAAAAAATTAGACAAATTAGATAACAAATTTTTAGATCTTATTAAGAAAAGAACTCACTTAGTAAATCAAGTCTTAATAAATAAAAAATTCAAAAAGGATATTGTTGACCAAAAAAGAATTAAAGAAATTTTATCAGGAATAAAAAAAAGATCTATTAGAAAAAAAATTGATCCAAGGATAACCATTAAAATTTGGAAATCCATGATCAATGCTTACATCGATTACGAATATAGAAATTTTAAAAAAAAATAATTATTTACTGTGAGGCGGAAGTTTTTTCTCAACAAAAAATTCATGTTTTTTTGTATTTGGATTATATTTTTTTAGTTTAAGTTTATTTTTTGCTTTTTCGCCTTTCGTAGGTTTCTTTGCATAGTAAATGAAGGCGCTATCTGGTTTATTCTCTGGAACCATTCTTACTTTAATATGAGTTTTTTTTGCCATCTTTGATGCTCTGTATTTTTTTCAATAATAAATTTGCTTTTTGTTTTAAAATTTTTTTAATGTACTCATTTTTTATAATGGTTGAATGGTTATCGTCAAGTGAATTAAGGTTTTTTTTTAATATTTTTTTTGCCCCATCTATGGTCATTCCTTTCTCTTTTAAAAGATATTTAACAAATTTATATCTATTAATTATTTTTTTTGAATAATACCTTCTATTACCTGAAAATTTAATCGGTTTAAGGTGGGTAAACTTGCTTTCCCAAAAACGGATAACGTGAGTTAAAGGATTTCCTTTTTTATCAATTAAATGAATCTCTTTTGCTAAAGCTGAAATATTAATTAGTTTTTGTTTGCTCATTTTTAAAAGATTACTCATTATTTATTTCTTTTTTTAATTTATTTGAAATTTTAAAAACAATTACCTTTCTAGCTTTTATTATGTGTTCCTTTTTGTCTATCGGATTTCTACCCACCCTTTCTTTTTTTTGAATGATTTTAAAAGACCCAAAGTTTTTAAGATTAAATTTTTTTTCATTTTTTAAAATTTCACTTAAAAAGAAAATAAAATCATCAAAAAAAGATTGAGAGAATGATAGTGAAATTCCAAATTTTTCGTATAAAGTCTGTGATATTTCTTTTTTCGTTAGATTATTTTTCATCTAAATGACTTAGATTAACTTTAATCTCTTTCATTAAATTTCCCTTAATAATCTTATAACATAAATCTATGGCATGATAAAAACCCAAAGAGTCTGTCGAACCATGGCTTTTAACAACTGGTCCATTTAAACCAAGAAAAATTGCACCATTAAATTTTCTAGGGTCAAGTTTAGCTTTAAATTTTTTTAAACTAAAATATGAGAATGATATCAGTAGTTTAGAGATAATATTTTCAGATACAATATTTTTTAGGGTGTCTGTGAGAAATTTAGCAGTACCCTCTGCTGTTTTTAACGCAACATTACCAGTAAATCCATCAGTTACAATTACATTAGAACTTCCATCAGGAATTTTGTTACCCTCGATGTAGCCGTTGAATTCAAAGTCCCCTTTCTTTGCAATCTCTTTTAATAAACTATGAGCTTTTTTAATTGTCTCTGTGCCTTTAATTTCCTCCGATCCAATATTTAAAATAGAAACTTTTGGTTTCTTGTCTTGAAATAGAGATTTATATAAAGCCGAACCCATTTCAGCAAAGTCAACAAGGTTGTTCTCATTGCATTCTATATTAGCTCCTAAATCAAGAACTACGTTTGTCCCGGATTTATTTGGCCATAAACCTGCTAATGCTGGTTTATTAATTTGTTTCATAGTTTTTAAAATCATTCTTGAAATAACAAATAAAACACCGGTGTTACCAGCAGAAATTGAAATATCTGAATTGTGAATAATTTGCGAGTTTATTGTATGCCACATGCTACTGTCTTTTGAATTTTTGACTGCTGTGATTGGCGACTCTTCATCAGAGACAATGCTTTTAGTGTGATATATTTTTAAATTTTTACTTTTTATTGATTGCTTATCTAACTCTTTGGAAATTTTTTCTTCATCCCCATACAAATTAAAAAAAAAATCGTTTTGATTTTTATTTTTTTGAAGAAATATACTTAGACCTTCGATTGTTTTCTGTGGAGAATTTTCACCTCCCATTGCATCTATTGCAATAGTGACAATTTCTTTTGACATAAAATTAAATATCTAAAATTTTTTTTCCGTTATAATAGCCTGATTTCAAATCGATGTGGTGAGAGAGTTTATATTCACCGCTCTTTTTGTCCTCAATTACATTAGTATTTGAGACTTTATGATGAGATCTTCTTTTGTTTCTTTTGGAAACCGTTGTTTTACGTTTTGGTACTGCCATAATATTTAAAGTTTATATTGCCACTTATAATATCTTTAATGTCTAAATCAAAGCAAAAATTGTAAAAAGATTCAGCATAAATACACATTTCTAAACTGTTTAATTCATTAGTTGTGTGTTCTTTAAAATATTTGTTCATAATTGACTGCTGGGCTTTAAATTTTTTATTCTCAATAGCTCCTATTTTTAACAATATGTCATAAAAAATTCTATTAAGTTGCTTCATTTTATTATTAACAGAAACATCTCCGTGTCCAAGCTCTCTAAAATGATACTCTATATTTTGAAAAACATTATCATATATTTTCTGCTCTTTATCTTTATCGCCAAATTTATTTTTTAATACTATAAGAACTATTGATAAGTGAAGAAAAATAAGCATTACTCTAGTTTCTAACCTGTCTTTAAGATTGAAATTTTGGTAAAAAAAATTTTGTCGTGATAATTCGACAAAATTGGTATAAAGTTTATTATAATTTTTATGATAAAAACTAAACATATAAAAAGTATTATTATCATATTATCTTTAATTTTATTACAAAATTGTCAGGTTAAAAGGACTACTAAAACACATGGAATAAACTACTTAGAGAATAGATATAAAATTTTAGAGGTTAATAAAACGAACTTAAATGATGCCCGAAAATTAATGGGGTTCCCTCATGCAAAATCTTTGAATGATAGTAATACATGGTACTATTTTGAAAGAACTCTTCAAAAGGGAAAAATGCACAAATTAGGTCAAAATATACTTAAAGAAAATAATGTATTGGTTTTAAGTTTTAATAGTGCCGGAATACTGGAAAAAAAAGATATTAAAACTAAAGAAGATATGAAAAAATTAAGATTTGCCAAAGAAAATACTGAAAATATTAAAGTTAAAAGAAGTTTTGTTAACAGATTTTTAGGCAGTATTAGACAAAAAATGTACGGAAAAAGAAAATTTTAGTGCGCAATAACAGATAAAAGTAAAAGTGCTACAATGTTTGTTATCTTTATCATTGGGTTAACAGCTGGTCCCGCAGTATCTTTGTATGGGTCGCCGACTGTATCTCCTGTTACAGCAGCTTTGTGAGCTTCTGATCCTTTGCCTCCAAAATTTCCATCTTCAATATATTTTTTTGCATTGTCCCAGGCTCCACCACCTGCTGTCATCGAGATTGCAACAAATAATCCAGTCACAATTACTCCTAATAACATTGCACCAAGTGCTGATAAAGCGGCTTCTTTGCCTCCAATAATAAGAATTATTATATACAAAACTATTGGAGAGAGAACTGGCAGCATTGACGGTATTACCATTTCTTTAATGGCTGCTTTAGTAAGTAAATCTACTAATCTTCCATAATCTGGTTTCCTTTTTCCTTTCATAATCCCTGGAATTTTTTTGAATTGTCTTCTAACTTCAATGACTACGGCACCACCTGCTCTACCTACTGCTTGCATACCCATCGAGCCAAATAAATAAGGTAAAAGACCACCGATCAATAATCCCGTGACAACGTATGGATTTGATAAATCAAAATTTACGACGAGACCACTTAAAGACGATGTGCTGTCATTAGAATAATATTTAATATCTTCTGTATAAGCTGCGAACAAAACTAAAGCTCCAAGTCCAGCTGAACCTATGGCATATCCTTTGGTAACTGCTTTGGTTGTGTTTCCAACTGCGTCCAAAGCATCAGTCGTTTTTCTTACATTTTTGGGTAGCTTCGACATTTCAGCTATACCACCAGCATTGTCAGTAACAGGTCCGTATGCATCAAGAGCAACAACCATTCCAGTTAAAGCTAACATCGATGTAACAGCAATCGCAATACCGTAAAGTCCTGCTAAATTATTTGTAAATAAAATTCCAATTACAATAATAATGGCTGGAAGCGCAGTTGCTTCCATCGATATTGCCAATCCTTGAATAACATTTGTTCCGTGCCCTGTCGTAGATGACCTCGCAACACTTTTTACTGGCCTAAAATTTGTGCCAGTATAATATTCTGTTATCCAAATTATCAGTCCTGTTATCACTAAACCAGTCACAGCACATATATACAAATCAAAACCGTTAAATCTAAGATCATTAATAGTATAAGGTTTTTCAAAACCAATAGTTGATTGTGTAATTGGATAAAGAATTAATAATGATAAAATCGCCGTTGCAATAAAACCTTTATATAATGCTCCCATTATATTTTTGCTTTTACCCAATCTTACAAACCAAGTGCCTATAATTGATGTGATTATACATGATCCGCCGATAGCTAATGGATAAACCATCATATTAAAATCATTTGCAAAAAAGATTGATGATAAAACCATAGTTGCTACAATTGTAACGGCATAAGTTTCAAATAAATCTGCTGCCATCCCAGCGCAGTCACCTACGTTATCACCCACATTGTCAGCAATAACCGCAGGATTTCTTGGATCATCCTCTGGTATCCCTGCCTCAACTTTTCCAACTAAATCGGCACCAACATCAGCCCCTTTTGTAAATATTCCTCCGCCAAGTCTTGCAAAAATTGATATAAGCGAAGCGCCAAAACCTAAAGCAACAAGTGCATTAATAATTTCTCTAGAGTCAATTTTTAAATTCAATAATATTATGTAATATAGTGAGATAGCTAATAAAGCTAATCCCGCAACAAGTAGACCAGTTATTGCCCCAGATTTAAAAGCTATTGACAGACCG
>CACCLK010000017.1 GCA_902546795.1 uncultured Pelagibacteraceae bacterium | reverse complement strand
TATACTTTTTGGGATTATTTTGCAGGATCGTGGCAAAAAAATTATGGAATGAGAATTGATCACTTTCTATTAACAAATAATTTAATTGGAAATATTTCATCAATTAAGATAAACAAAAAACCTAGGGCAAAAAATAAACCCTCTGATCACACACCTATTGAGTTAGAAATTAATTAACTCTTCCATAAACGTCTTCGAAACGAACAATATCACTTTCTTTCAAAATTGAGCCAAGTTGTGCTTCTAAAATTTTTACTGGCTTTTGATTTTGGTTTTGTATTCTATGAATTGATCCTTGAGGGATAAAAATAGTTTCATAAGGTTTTTTTGAAAATTTTTTTTTATTTAATGTTATTTTTGCAATACCTTGTGTTACAACCCAATGTTCTGATCTGTGAAAATGTTTTTGTAAACTAAGAATGCCATTTTTTTTAATATACAATTCTTTTATTAAAAATTTATTTCCTTTAAATAAATTTGTATATTTACCCCATGGTCTATAAAAAGTATTTTTCTTTTTAAAGTATTTTGACTTATTATTATTAAACATGAGTAGGATTTCTCTCCAGCTACCTAGATCTGACCATTTAATTTTCAATTTTATTGCATAAATATCTTTTGTTTTTTCTAAAATCGCATGATCGAAGGATTTAATTGGATTCTTTGCAAATGCTTTTTTATTTAAAAAACAAATATTCTTTTTAACTTTAGCTTTTTTAAAGGCATGTAGTGTATTTTGGTAAATTTTTTTTTCAAATTTTTTGAAATTATTGATTATTGAGTCCTTTCTTAAAAGAAACATTCCTGAGTTCCAAAAGGCCCCCTGCTTAATTATTTTTTTGGCTTTTATCATATTTGGTTTTTCTATAAAATTTTTTACTTTGTCGATATTGTTGATTCTTTTTGACAGAAAATAACCAAATTGATTAGAAGGAAAACTTGGTTTAATTCCAAAAATGAAAATATTCTTATTTGTTAGTTTTTTTTTGTTTTTTTTTATTTGATCAATAAATTTTTTTTTATTTTCAATTAAGTGATCAGATGATAAAAATATTATTGGCTGATTTTCTTGAATATTGTGATCAAGTGAAGCGGCTAATATTGCTGGCGCGGTATTTCTTTTCTGAGGTTCTAATATAATTTTATATTTTTTTATTTTATATACTTTAAGATGTTTAATTACTTCTTTTAAATATAAAGAATTAGTGCTTATAATCGGATAGTCAAATGCAGGGTCTTTTATTCTTTCTAGAGTTTTTCCAAGTAAAGTCCATCCTCCGAAATCGATAAATTGTTTGGCTTGCATTAGTTTAGAGTTATGCCACAATCTCGTTCCAGCACCCCCACATAAAATCACTGGTCTTATTTTCATTAAATTTTGGAATATTCTTTTACTTCTTTTTTTTTACCTGGATGAGTTGGTGCGCCAAGATAGGCAGGACCAACTGTTTGAGCGTATTTCCAAAGAGTCCCTGAGCCAAATTGATTTTTTTTAGCCCGCCATTTTTTTTTTCTTAGATTAAGCTCAGATTTCTTTAGCCTGACATTTATAGTTCCTTTTTTTGCATCGATATCAATAATATCTCCATTTTTTAATAAAGCGATAGGGCCGCCTAAAGCAGCCTCCGGTCCTACGTGTCCAACGCAAAAACCTCTTGTGGCTCCTGAAAATCTTCCGTCAGTTATTAGTGCAACTTTTTCTCCTTTACCTTGACCGTATATAGCTCCAGTGGTTGACAGCATTTCTCTCATACCAGGTCCTCCTTTAGGCCCTTCGTATCTTATTATAATTACGTCTCCATCATTATATCTTTTTGTTTGTACAGCTTTCATGGCTTCTTCTTCGTTATCAAAACATCTTGCCCTTCCAGTGAATTGTAATTTTTTTAAACCAGCAATTTTTACAATGGCTCCCTCTGGAGCTAAGTTACCTTTTAATCCAACAACTCCACCATCTGGTGATAAAGGGTTATTGTACTCCCTCAAAACTTTTTGATTTGGGTTAAAAGTTATATCTTTTAAATTTTCTTTCATTTTTCTTCCAGTCACTGTCATGCAGTCGCCATGAATAAAACCCCCTTCATATAAAGTTTTTAATAACATTGGAACACCGCCAGCTTCCCACATGTCTTTTGCAACATACTTTCCTCCAGGCTTTAAATCTGCAAGGTAAGGTGTTTTCTTAAATATTTTTGCAACATCCATAAGATCAAACTTTACACCTATCTCATTAGCTAAAGCTGGTAGATGAAGAGCTGCATTAGTAGATCCACCAGTAGCTGCAACTATCGTAGCAGCGTTCTCCAAAGATTTTTTGGTGACTATATCTCTAGGCTTAATATTTTTTTCTAATAAATTCATTACTGTTTTACCGCTTTCAAAGGCATATTTATCTCGTTCCTCATAGGGTGCTGGTGTGCCGGCTGAATAAGGCAAAGCCAAACCAATTGCCTCGGAAACACAGGCCATAGTATTTGCTGTGAACTGTCCACCACACGCACCTGCGCTCGGGCAAGCAACAAGCTCTAATTCTCTTAATTCTTCTGCTGACATTGATCCTGAAGAGTGTTTTCCAACAGCCTCAAAAACATCAACGACTGTTACGTCTTTTCCTTTAAATTTCCCTGGCAAAATTGAACCACCATAAATAAAGACGCTTGGAACATTTAATCTCAGCATGGACATCATTAATCCAGGCAGTGATTTATCACATCCTGCTATTCCCACTAAAGCATCATAACAATGGCCTCTAACAGTTAATTCTGCTGAGTCTGCTATCACCTCTCTTGAAATTAGAGATGATTTCATTCCTTCGTGACCCATGGCAATACCGTCAGTTACAGTTATTGTGCAGAATTCTCTTGGTGTTCCGCCATATTGTTTAACTCCCTTTTTAACTGATTGGGCTTGTCGCATTAAAGCAGTATTGCACGGTGCAGCTTCGTTCCAGGTTGATACTACGCCCACAAATGGTTTCGCCACATCTTGTTCAGTCTCACCCATTGCATAATAAAAAGATCTATGAGGGGCTCTATCCGGTCCTAATGACGTATGACGACTTGGTAGTTTTTTTTTATCAATTTTAGACATTTTTAATTTATACTCTCTACAATACTTCTTAATTTAGTATCTTCAATAGTTAATTCTTCCACTAAATTTTTGTCATTTTGTACAATTTCTTTTGGTGCATTTATTACATAAGCCTTGTTTTTTAGCTTGTTATTTAAAACGGCAATCTTTTTATTAATTAATTCTATTTTTTCTAAAATTCTTTCCTTTTGAGAGGCTAAATTTACATCTTCGTTAAATTTTAGGGAAAGTTTTTCCTTAAGAACCAAGATATCAAGCGAGTTTTTATCTCTCAATTTAGACTCAAGTATATTGTTCACTCTGCCGACCTGTTTTATCAAATTTATATTTGCATTTACCAATTTGTTTAATTTTCCTGATTTTTCCTCAAAATATATGTCACAATATAATTTTGGGGTAATTTTTAACTCGGCTTTAGTTGATCTAATATTAGAAATTAACTCAATTAAATCGTTTATATTATTTTGGCTTTTACTAAATTGACTCATTTTTTTATAATTTGGCCAACTAGAAGAGATTAAAAAATCATTAAAAATTTTTTTATAGGCATTTAAAGACCATAAATTCTCTGTGAAAAAGGGTATAAATGGGTGAAGAATTTTTAGAATGTTAGCCATCATAAATGAAGAGAAAACTTTAGCTTCATTAATTTCATTTTTATTTTTTGAATTAAAAATAGGTTTTAAAAACTCTAAGTACCAATCACAATAGTAATGCCAAACGAATTGATAAGCATGTTTAGCTGCTTCATCAAACCTGAAATTCTCGATGCTTTTAGTGACTAAATTTTGTGTTTTTATAAATTCACAAAATATCCATTGATTAATTGGAAGTTTTATCGAGCTTAGATTAATTTTTTTTTCATATTTACAATTATTTATTTTTAAAAAATTATTTGCACTCCAAATTTTAGTAATAAAGTTTCTATTTCCTGTAACTCTATCCTTTGATAATTTTACATCTCTTCCTGGAGAAGCCATTGAGATTAATGTAAATCTTAAACTATCAGCCCCATATTGTTTGATTAAGTCTAATGGGTCAATAACGTTCCCTTTCGACTTTGACATTTTTTGACCCTTTTCATCTCTTACCAAGGCATGGACGTAAACTTTATGGAATGGAGTTTTGTTTTTAAAATAATTTCCCATCATTAACATTCTTGCTACCCAGAAGAAGATAATATCGAAACCTGTCACAAGAACTGAAGTCGGGTAAAATTTATCAAGTTCTTTAGTTTTGTTTGGCCATCCAAGTGTTGCGAAGGGCCATAGTGCTGATGAAAACCATGTGTCCAAAACATCAGTTTCTTGTCTTAATTTAAGTTGTTTATTCTTATTTTTCTTTTTAGCCAGTGATACTGCACCCTTTTCATTTTCGGCTACGTAAATGTTACCATTGTCGTCATACCAAGCAGGTATTCTATGACCCCACCAAATTTGCCGTGATATACACCAAGGCTCAATCTGATTCATCCATTGAAAAAATGTTTTTGACCAATTGTTTGGAAAAAAAGAGGTTTTTCCTTCTTTGACTATCTTGATTGGTTTTTTTGATAATTTTTTTGCGTCTACAAACCATTGCTCTGTTAAAAGAGGTTCTATAATAGTGTTTGATCTATCTCCATATGGAACTTTATTTTTGATATTTTCAATTTTTACAAGGCGCCCTTTTTCCTTTAGTTTTTTTATCAAAAGTTTTCTTGCTTCAAATCTATCTAGGCCATGAAATTCCTTTATTCCATTCATATTTATTTTACCATTTTTTTCAAAAATATTTATTATTTCTAATTTATTTCTCTTACCGACTTCATAGTCGTTAAAATCATGTGCTGGGGTAATTTTAACAACACCTGAACCTTGTTCTGGATCAGCATAGTGATCAGAAATTATTTTTATTGTTCTATTAACTATTGGGACTTGAACCTTTTTTCCGATTAAATTTTTATATCTCTCATCCTTAGGATTAACAGCAACTGCAGTGTCTCCCATCATGGTTTCCGGTCTTGTAGTTGCAATAGTGATTTTTTGATCGGAATTTTCGATTGAATAATTAATATAATATAATTGAGATTGAACATCCTTTTGGATCACTTCTAAATCGGAAATAGCAGTTTGTAGTTTTGTATCCCAATTGACTAATTTTTTATCCTTATAGATTAACTTATTATTGTAAAGATCTACAAAAACCTTAGTAACTGCTTTAGACAAATCTCTATCCATCGTAAACCTGGTTCTTGACCAATCACACGAACAGCCTAGTTTTTTAAGTTGATCTAAAATTATTCCACCAGACTCTTCCTTCCAATCCCAAACTTTTTTTATAAATTTTTCTCTACCTAGGTCATTTTTTTTAATTCCCTCTTTTAGTAGGTTATTTTCAACAACTGCTTGTGTTGCAATTCCAGCATGGTCTGTCCCTGGTTGCCATAGAGTTTCAAGGCCCTTCATCCTATTAAATCTTATTAGTACGTCTTGAAGACTATTGTTTAAGGCATGGCCCATATGTAATTTTCCGGTTACATTAGGAGGTGGAATCACTATAGAAAATTTTTTATTTGACTTATTTTTTTTTGGTTTAAATAGCCCTTTTTTAATCCAAAAATTTGAGATTTTTTTCTCTTCTTTAGTGTGATTGTATTTTTTAAATTCCATATTTTTTTGATATTTAAAGATATATATCAGATTTCATTATCTATTAAGTATAAAATCAAGATATAGAGCAGCAGACCAAGAAAAATTTTTAGCACCCATTCCTAAACCTGACTTAGAACTATAATATTCCCTAAAATTTTTTTTTTCGACTAAATTTATGGTCTTTTTTCTTATAATTTCTGCAAACTTTTTATCTTTATTTTTTAAACCTTGATAGATAATCCAATTACAATTTACCCATACTGGACCTCTCCAATACCTTTTTTCTTCAAATGATTTATGGCTTGGGCTTATAGAAGGAAACAAATATCTTTCATTTTTACAATATTTTTTTAAACTTTTTATTAAACTTTTATTAATTGATCTGTTTGTCAAATCAGAAAATAGCATGAAAAAATTAGTGATCGATGGTATTTCTGTAAAAGAATTATTTTTTAGATCTTTATTTTTAAATGTCATCTTCTTAGAATTAAATAATTTAATAAGTTTTTTTTCATTAAGAAGAATATATTTTTTTAAAAAAGAATTCTTTACATTAATATAATCAAGTAAAAAATCTAAATCTTTGAGAGCTTTTAAGAATAGTGAATTAAATCCTACATCTACAACATTAAATTTTGATTTGTAGTATAGTTTTTTAGGATCATACTTCATCTTTCTTAAATGATTCTTAATTGTAACATATCTATCGTAGTCGATTTTTAAAGGTCTTTGACTTGCTTTAACAATTTTATTATCTTTTCTCTTGTAGCTAAGATTCGTGTCAATTTTGATTCTACTCATTGGCTTATCCCATAACGGGGAATTGTCATAACCACTTTCCCACGGATGAAGAATAGAAATTAATCCAGTAAGTTTAGGGTCTCTATATTTAATGAACCACTCTAAACATTTTTTAATCTTAAAAATTAAAGGATAATACTTTTTGGTCTCTTTTTTTGAAAATTTTTGTCTCTCAATAATTAATTTTAAAACGCTTGCCAGTATTGGTGGTTGAGTTATTCCAGATGAAGAAATTTTTTTACCACAACTCCAAGCTTTATAGTTTGGTGTATAATTCATATCTTTTATATGAAATAAAATATGTGGTATCATTCCATCTTCCCATTGTCCTGAGAGTAAAGTTTCAATTTCTTTAAAAGCATAATTTAAATTAAAATTTGAATATCCTAATGCAATAAAAGCTGAATCCCAGTTCCACTGAGCGGGATAAAGTTTAGTATTAGTGGGAAGAGTATATTTGGATCTTCTATTATTTATTAACGTTTTTTTTGCAATTTTAATTTTACTTTTCATTAACCTTTTACACTTCCAGCTGTTAAGCCGCTTACTAAATATTTCTCAAAATAAATAAAAATCAAAAGTATTGGTAAAGTAACTATCACTGATCCAGCCATTAAATACTGCCTTGGTGTTTCTGCGTCACCTGTTAAATGGTTTATAGCTCTAGAAAGAGTGAATACTTTTGGATTATCTAAAAACATTAATGAAAAAAGAAATTCATTCCAAGCTATCATAAACACATATAAAGAAACTGAAGCAATAGCAGGTAAACTAAGAGGAATAATTATTTTTAGAATTATTCCAAACCAGTTTTGTCCATCAATGAGTCCCGCCTCTTCAATTTCTTTAGGTATGCTTTTAAAGTATCCCTGAAGCATATAGATGGCTACTGGTAAAGTGGTTGCTGTGTAAACTATTAGTAAGCCTTCCACAGAATTCCTCAAACCTAGTTGACTAAAAACAGTGTATAAAGGAATTACTAATACTATTGCTGGAAACATATAAATTATTAATATTGATGTTGAAAGAAAGGTCTTACCAAAGAAATTTAATCTTGCAACAGCGTACGCTGCAGGGATAGCAAATAATAAGGTTATTAAAACAGTTCCAACTGATACATACGAACTTGTAAGAATATATCTACCAAAATCATATGTTTTGAAAATGACGAAGTAAGATTTGAATATCTCAAAAATATTTTTTGAAAAATCAATACTTAGATCAATCGGATTGATTAATAAAGCTGTTTGCGTTTTAAAGCTAGTAACAAACATTATGTAAAATGGAAACAATACAACTAATGCAAAAAATACTATTGCAAATAAAGATAAAAACTCGAACACAATTTTTTCAGATATAAAATCTTGATTTAAATATTTTAAATCATATTTTTTTAATTTATTTGTAAAAAATAAAATTAGAAAAAAAATACCCAGTGAAAACCACAGAGGGGAGTTTTCATTTAAAAATGTATATAAAATTGTAAATGATAAGGATAATATAAAAATTTTTAAGTTATGATTAAACTTTTTTCCAATAGATACACAAGTTATAACTAATCCAAGTGATAATAATAAATTTAGATTAAAGTTAAGATTTGTGAAACTTAAACCTTGCAAAGTTGCTAATATTTTCCATATACAAATTATTATTGTAAGAAAAATTGATGATGCAAGTAAAGTTATTATTAAAGATTTAAATTTCATTTGCCTTTTTTCCAATTAATTTGAAATAAATAATCATAAAAGTTATTAATAATAATACGATTACTATTGAAACTGCTGAGCCCATGCCAATATTTGATACTGCGAATCCTTGTTGATAAACACTTATTGGTAACGTTAAAGTACCCGAAGCACCACCTGTTAGTAAAAAAATATCTTCAAATTTATTAAAGTTCCAAATAAATCTAATCATAAATAATATTGATAAAATCGCTGTAATTTGTGGAAGAGTAATATAAAAGAATTTTCTAAATGGCCCAGCGCCATCTACATCTGCAGCCTCATAGAGATCCTTTGGAATAGCTTGTAGTCTAGCTAATATAAATAAAAAAGCTAAAGGAAAATATCGCCAGATCTCAAAAAATATTACTGTCGTTAATGCCAATCTAAGTTTCAACTCAAATCCTAAAATATTAATAATCAAATACTTTTGTCCGAGTAAATTTATAGGTTTTTCGATTACTCCATAATTAACTAGAAGAGAATTTATTGTGCCGCTATTAGGATCTAAGAGTAAAGTCCAGGTATAAGCCAAAGCAACCACAGGTCCTACATAGGGAAAAAGAAGTATGCTTCGCATAAAAGTTCTTCCATTAAATTTTTGATTTACAAGTTGAGCAGCGAATATGCCAAGTAAAATAGCTCCAAGTGTTCCAAAAAAAGTAAAGTAAAAAGTCGTCATTAAAAGCTCAAAAAAATTGTTATTAATAAAAACGTTTTTGAAATTTTTGAGAGTAAAATCTGTAGTCAATAAAATATTATTTGATTTTCCATTCAAATCTGGCTTATTAGATTTAATGTATTTACTGTTAATAGCATTGTTATTCACATCTTTTACAGAAATTTCGAAATTTTCACGATAGCCTGCCTCCCAATTTCCAAAAAAACATTTAACTTTTTGTGACTTAAATTCACATCTTTTATCCAAATTAACTGGTTCAATATTTTTTGGTAATTTATCTGAAAATCTAACTTCTCTAATATCTTGGATTAAAGAACTATTTCTTAATTTATAGATAATTTTTAATTCAGAATTGCTATCTTGTATATTTTTTATAATTTTTTTTGCCCTAGGCTCAGGAATTCTTATATCTTTAAGCCCAACTTCTTTGAAACTTATCCAGACGTTTGCAAAAATTGGAAATAAAATTATTGCAAATACCAGACATACAGCAGGTAAAAGAAGTGTATATGCGGTCCTTTTTTCTATTTTTGATAATGTGGAGCTCATTTAAAAGCGGATAATAACCTATTATCCGCTTTTAAGAAATAAATTTGCTAGAATTTTGCTAATTCTGCGTTTATTTTTTTAACCGCTTCATCAACAGTTATTTGGTCATCAATGTATTCTCTTGTAATTCTATTCAAGAATTGAGCATTGATTATTTTTGATGCTCTTGAAAGTTCACCTTCTTTTACACCCCATCTATTGGCGGTGTCTAATCCTGCAACAATGTTATTTATTACATCAGGTGAATAAAGTTCGGTTAATGGTTTTTTTCTATCTACACCAACTGGTAATTTACTCCAAGCTTTTGTAAACGCAGCAGGATCTGAAGAATTTCCTCTTCTTACTGGAAATTTACCCTCTGGTGCGATTGCTAACGTGCTTGTGTAACCTTCGTCCATAGAATACTCAACAAACTTTTTAGCTTCATCAGTATCTGCATCAGCTGTAATACCAAAATATCTAACATCTGCCCAAGCGGCACCTTTTTTGTTATTTGGTCCACTGAAATTTGTTATGAAACCAGTTTTTGAAGCAAGTTCAGGTGATGTTGGATCGCTATTAATTGTAGGCGGCGCCGAGTCTCTCAGTCCAGCTAATTCATCCATAATAAAAGGTGACCAAATTATCATAGGAGTTTTTCCAGCAAAATATAACTCTCTAGATTGTTTCCAGAATAATTCTCCTGGTGGGCTAGCTTTAGCTATTACTTTATAAAATTCTAATGAATTTTTCAAAGCTTTGCCCTGTTTTTTTGTTCCACCTTTTTTAACGAAATTCACACCGTTTGCTAAAAGGACATGTTCAAGAACTTGGCTCATAAAGTTCTCATCAGTTTTAGTTGCGGCGACAAAACCAAACATATCTCCACCAGATAAAACTTTCACGGCCTTTGTGATATTCTCATAACTTGTTGGTGGCTCTAGACCTGCTTGTTGGAATAAATCTTTTCTGTAAACAACCATCTGTGTCCAACCGTCAACTGGAACAGCTGCAATTTTTCCACCCTTCTTTGCCATGTTTAATGCTCCAGGTGCAAAAGTTTTTTTACCTAATGATTTTACAACATCATTGTTCGCGTTTACATCAAGTATACCTGCCTCAGCCCAAGGTAAAACGTATTGCAAGGTGTGATAAATTACGTCAGGTAAGTTACCTGCTGCTGCTGCTGCTGTTGCTCTTGAACCTAAATCTTTTTCCTCTACAGGTATTACTTCAACTTTAATACCGGTCTTAGCCTCGAAAGACTTAGCCATATCCATTTGTTTTTCCATTCTTGCTGGTTGAACTTCTGTCGTCCAAAAAGTTATATCAGAATAACAGTTTGTAGCTATAAATGTAAAAGTGAAAATGAATGAAATTATTTTTCTCATTTTTCCTCCTATTAATTAATTAAATAATGATTTAAGTTTACTCAAAGTATTTGTAAAACAAGTATGATTAAAATGCATACTAGGTTTGTAAAAAAAGATATTAAGATAAAATGGCGTTTTTAGAATTCATAGATATAGAAAAATCTTACGATAGCAATACCGTTATTAGAAAATTTAACCTCATGGTTGAAAAGGGTAAATTGCTAGTTTTGTTAGGGCCTTCTGGGTGCGGGAAATCTACCTTGTTAAGGATGATAGCTGGTTTGGAAAAAATAGATAATGGAAAGATACTTCTAGACAATAAATTAATAAATGATCTTTTGCCTTCTAAAAGAAAAATTTCAATGGTTTTCCAATCTTACGCTTTATATCCACATATGAATGTATATCAAAACATCTCTTTTGGGCTTTTAACAGAAAAAATATCGAAGAGCGAAATAAAAAAAAAAGTAACCGAAGTTTCAAAAATACTCAAAATTGAGGATCTTTTAGACAGAAAACCTGTTCAACTATCTGGCGGGCAAAGACAAAGAGTTGCTATTGGACGAGCTATTACAAGAAACCCAAAACTATTTTTATTTGATGAACCTTTATCTAATCTTGATGCAGCGCTTAGGTCAGAAATGAGAGTTGAAATTTCAAAATTACACAAAAAATTAAAAAGTAATATTATTTATGTAACTCATGATCAGGTCGAAGCTATGACTTTAGCTGATAAAATTGTGATCATGAATAAAGGGAATATTGAGCAATATGGAAGTCCTGATGAAATTTATAATAATCCCCAAAACATTTTTGTTGCAGAGTTTATTGGAAATCCGAAAATGAATATTTTAAAAGTTTCATCAAGTGATATAATTGATCGTAATACAATTAAGTTGTTTGGTATTAAGACTCGATTTGAAAACATAGAGTTTAATAATGACATTTATATAGGATTCAGACCTGAGGACGTATCTTTAGATAAAAAAAGTGAAATATTCACAAAACTTAACATTGATCTAGTAGAAAATTTAGGATCTGAAAAAATTATATATGGTAATTTAAATGGTAAGGAAATTAGAGTAAAAAGCACTAAAAATATTACAGACAAAAATATTACAATTTACTTACCAAAGAATAAGATATATTTATTTGATGAAAATAAAAATAGACTAGATATAAGAATCGTTTGATGATTTGTCTATACTTGGCCACGTGGCGGAATGGTTACGCAGAGGATTGCAAATCCTTGTATCCCAGTTCGATTCTGGGCGTGGCCTCCAAAAAAATAGTTGTTTTATATAATTAAAAAAAGTATGTTGAATTTCATTCCTCGGTAGCTCAGTTGGTAGAGCAGTTGACTGTTAATCAATTGGTCGCAGGTTCGAGTCCTGCCCGAGGAGCCAATTAGCCAACTTTTTCCAAAGAAGCGGTATTCTTCAAAATTTGAAGTATTTTATCTTTTTGAATTTTTGATAGAGAAGAGAAAGTTTTACTTAAAAATGAGTAATTTAAATCGAGATTATCGTTCCCAATATCTTTTAT
>CACCLK010000016.1 GCA_902546795.1 uncultured Pelagibacteraceae bacterium | reverse complement strand
GATTTTTTAAGTTCTTTCATAATATGACCATCAGGAGAGACAATTAGAGAATGACCAAAAGTTTTTCTACCGTTATAATGTTTTCCTCCTTGAGCAGGTGCAAATACGTAGCAAAAGTTTTCGATTGCTCTTGCTTTTAATAGTGAATGCCAATGTTTTTTTCCTGTTGTTTCTGTAAAAGCTGAAGGAACTGATAAAAAAATTGATCCGGCTTTTGATAACTTTCTAAAATGGTTTGGAAATCTCAAATCATAGCAAATGCTAAAGCCAATTTTCCCCCATGGAAGATTAAAAGTTTTAATCTTTTTCCCTGGATAAAAATTTTTAGACTCAAAATATTTTTCTTTTTTGCTAAGAATTACATCAAACATATGAATTTTATCGTAATAAGTTCTTATTTTTCCGTTTTTATCTACTAAGATAGATCTATTTACCAACTTACTCTTTGAGATTTTGATTATTAATGAACCAATTAATATCCATTTTTTATATTTTTTAGAGATTTTTTTTATACCTTTAAGGAAAATATCTTTGTCCATTGAAGTACAACTTTTTAATAGTTCTTTTTTATTTAATGAAATTTGTGATGATACTTCCGGGGTGATGATAAAATCAGTTTTTTGTTTGACTGCTTTTTTAATTAATTTTTCTGTTCTTTTGAGATTGTATTTAATATTATTGTTTGATCGGAGTTGAACGCAAGATGCACGAAACATTACTTCATTATAGATGAAGCAAAATTCCAATTACAGTCAAAACTTGGGATATATGCACCAGATAATCTAACGTTTCCAAAGCTTTTTTCTAAAACTTTACACCAATTATCTACCTGTTTGGGCTTTTTGTCATTACTACCAACTTGAGCTGTGATAACACCGCCTTTTTTCAAAATCCTCTTTAAACCATTCATGTTTTTTTTTGCTAGGTCGATACAATATTGATCGTCGTTTAGATCTACAAAAATTTTATCATATTTTGAGTCTTCGATTTCTTTTATGCTTTTAAATGCATCTCCCCAAAAAGTTTTAATCTTATTGCTTTTTTTTACTTTTGAGCATACTTTCGGTAAGTGTCGATAGCATGCCTCAACTATTTCCGGATCAAGTTCAAACCAATCTATATAATTAGAATTATTTTCTAAACAGGCTCTGGCTACACCACCGTCGCCACCGCCTATGATAGCTACGTTATTATTTTTTTTGCTTAAATCAAAACTAGACTTAAAAAAATTTGAGCTATAAATTTTTTCATCTTTTTCTGCTACCTGTATTTCATGATCTATGAAAAGAGCATGACCAAACTCTTCCAAGTCCATAACTTCAACAAATTGACCTACTTTTGAGGTAAATTTTTCTAAAACATCTTTAACTACATAAAATTTCTTTTGACCTGGAGTGCTGTAAATATCATCATACAGTCCCTGACTACTTCTATCAAAAGCATTAGTAACGACTCTTTTATGATCTATTTCTTTTCTTAAAATTTTTAAAGCAACTTTTGGGTTTACTTTGCCACAAGTAAAAAAATCGAAGCTTATTACTCCTCTTTCAGGAAATGTATGAAAGCTAAAATGGCTTTCGGAAAGTAGAGCAACCAAAGTAAAGCCTTGCGGTTTAAATCTATGTGAAGCTACATTTAAAATTTCGACTTTAGCAGCCTTCGCGATTTTATAAATTACTTTTTCATAGAATTCGGGTGAATAATCTTTTGTAACACCAAGAAAATCAATAGTTATATGCTCACCTACTTTAATCATTATAAACTACCCTCTTTTATAATTTTTAAATTTACCTAAAACAATTTTCATTTCTTTTTTTGAAAGAATCTTAGGTATTCCGATTCTTAGGGCATTTATATATTGATGGCAAATATTTTCTATTTCCTGAGCTAGTTCAAAAGCCTTCTCTAAATTTTCACTAAAAGCAACCTGGCCGTGATTAGCAATCAAACATGCTTTTCTATTAATCAAAGCTCTAATAATATTTCTTGAAAGAACTTTAGTTCCAAAAGTTGCGTATTTGCTGCATTTAATGTCTTCCCCTCCGGCAACTGCAACCATGTAGTGAAAAGCTGGGATATTTTTTTGATGAGTGGAAACTGCGGTAGCGCAAGTGGAGTGTGCATGAACTATCGCTTTTGCCTCTTTTTTATTCACATAAATATCTTGATGAAATCTCCATTCTGATGATGGTTTTCCTTTTTTTTTATCATAAACGCCTTTTAGTGAAACAAACACAATATCTCTGGGCTTGAGAGATGAATACCTTCTTCCAGAGGGAGTGATATAAAATCCTTCTACTCCTTTATCTCTAACTCTTACTGAGATATTTCCAGATCTCAAGGCTGATAGATTGGTAGCATTTAATTTTTTTGAATATTTGATTACTTCTGTTTTAAGTTTCTTCACTTAAATAATCCTTTTAGCCCTTGCTCTGAAGCTTCACAAATACCTTTTTCTGTAATTAATCCCGTGACTAATTTAGCAGGCGTTACATCAAAGGCTAGGTTAAGTGACTTGCTTTTCTGTGGGTAAATTCTTATTCTTTTAATGTTATTATTTTCATCAACTCCTTCTAAATGTGATAATTCTTCAGGGTTTCTCTCTTCAATAGGTATTTGTTTGTGATCTTTAATATTCCAATCGATTGTTGAGCTTGGTAATGCAACATAAAAAGGAATGTTATTGTCTTTAGCAGACAAAGCTTTTAAATAAGTGCCTATCTTATTACACACATCTCCATTTGATAAAGTCCTATCAGTACCTACGATACACATATCGATCTTTCCTCTTTGCATCAAAATTCCTCCAGTATTATCTGTAATAATAGTATTAGGAATTTTTTCCTCATTTAGCTCATAAGAAGTTAAATTAGCTCCTTGATTTCTCGGTCTCGTCTCATCTACCCAAACATGTACCTTTACTCCTTTTTGATGAGCTTGATAAATTGGAGAAGTTGCTGTACCCCAGTCTATTGTGGCTAACCACCCTGCGTTACAATGAGTTAGAATATTTACTACATCTTTTTTCTTTTTTGAGATTTCCTCAATAATTTTAAGCCCATTAATTCCTATATGTTTACAAAACTCTACATCTTCCTCAGTTATTGATTTTGCCTCATCCATAGCTATTTTTAAAATGTCGTTACTATTAACTCCTAACAATTTTTTCATCATACGATCTACTGCCCATTTCAAATTTATTGCTGTAGGTCTTGAGGCTATTAAGTCTTCACTCGATTTTTTTAAAAAGGATAAATCATTTTTTTCTATTATAGATAAAACCAATCCATAAGCTGCTGTGGCTCCAATAAGAGGCGCACCTCTTACCTCCATAGTTTTAATAGCATTTATTGCATCTTTTATATTTTTCAAACTTTTTATTACAAATTTATGAGGAAGTTTTGTTTGATCAATAATTTTAACTTCACTTTTTTCAAACCAAATTGTTCGGTAATTCTTACCTTCAATTTTCATTTTTTTAAAACTCTACCTGCGATATGTTTTAACTTTTTAACAGTGCTTTTGGTTTGAAATTTTTTTGGTGTAATTATTGCAGTATCTAAACATTCGTTAGCGGGGTCTCCTTTTGTATTAAATGACTCGAAAGTTTTTATTATTTCAATAATCATATTTTGAGCATTTGAAGCGTTTTGCTGTAAAGTTTTTATAACTGTTGGAACATCAACTACATCATGATCTGGGTGCCAACAATCAAAGTCCGTTACCATTGCAACAGTACAATATCTAATTTCTGCTTCTCTAGCCAATTTTGCCTCCGGCATGTTTGTCATGCCGATTACATCAGCTTTCCAAGTTCTATACATTTTTGACTCCGCTAAACTTGAAAATTGAGGTCCCTCCATAACTAAGTATGTCCCTCCTATTTGATGCGGTATTTGACATTTCACTAAAGCAGACTCGCAGCATTTCATTAAAGCAGGACTAGTTGGTTTGGCCATTGAAACATGAGCAACTATTTCTTTGTCAAAAAAAGTTTTAATTCTTGCAAAGGTTCGGTCAATAAATTGATCAACTACAACAAATGAACCTGGTGTTAAATATTCTTGAAGAGATCCAACCGCAGAAACAGATACTATATCTGTAACACCCATTTTTTTTAATGCTTCAATATTAGCTCTAAAATTAATATTTGATGGACTTATTCTATGTCCTCTTTTGTGTCTTGGTATAAAATAAACCTCTTTCTTATTTAATGTTGCTGATAAAATTCTATCTGAGGGTTCTCCCCAAGATGTACTTACCTTTTTCCACTTAATATTTTCCAAACCCTCTATTTGATAAAGGCCACTTCCACCAATTATCCCAAGAATTCTTTTTTTCATTATTTAAAATCTAGCCTTTTTTTGTTAGATATTGAAGTTAAATATGGATTTAAAAAAATACATAAGATCAATAAAAGACTATCCAAAAAAGGGAATATTATTTCGAGATATTACAACTCTTATCAAAAATCCTGAGGCTTTTAACTTTACAATAAATAAAATAGTGGATATTTCAAAAAAACTTGATTTTGACAAAATATCAGCGATAGAATCTAGAGGTTTTGTTTTTGCGTCCGCAGTATCCTTTATTTGTAAAAAACCTTTAATACTTTTAAGAAAAAAAAATAAATTACCGGCCGACAGACACTCGATAGATTTTCAGCTCGAGTACGGAGAAGCAACAATTGAGGTTCATAAAGACTCCATTAATAGGGGTGAAAAAATCTTAATTATTGACGATCTAATTGCTACAGGAGGGACTGCCGAGGCAGCAGCAAAACTAATTGAAATTTCTGGGGGATCGGTTTCTGGTTTTATTTTTGTTATAAATCTTTTTGACTTACCGGGCACGTCTTTGCTCAAGAAAAAGAAGTATTTCACACAAAGTATTATAGAGTTTCCAGGACACTAAATCAGATTTCTTTTTTTAACCAAGTTTCTGGGGTTTGTTCATTTTTAATTTCGATATTAATATGATAATCAAAAGGTCTAACTCCTCGCTTCTTAATATAATGAAATGTTTTTTTAATCCCATCTTCCAAGCTAGTTGATGTTTTATAACTAAGAAGTTTTCTAGCTTTGTCCGATGAACAAATCGCATGCTTTACCTCTCTTGGTCTATCTTTTTTATAAATCGGCTTTAAATTTAATCCTGTGGTATTTGAACAAATTTCAGCAACTTTATTAATTGTCACAAATTCTTCGTCTGGACCTATATTTATGATTTCTTTGTTTAAATTTTTTTGATCCATCATTGGTAACAGACAACTCAAACAATCATCAATGTAGGAAAAACATCGGGTTTGTTTACCGTCTCCATATATAATTGGAGCTTTGCCTTGTAACATTCTATTTAACATTATAGATACAACATTTCTATAAGGGTCATCATATTTTTGTTTAGGACCAATAATATTATGAGGGACAGCTATAACCCATTCTATATCATTTATCTCACATAAATTTTTAAGAACTTCTTCAGATGCAACTTTTGAGATTGCGTAAGGGTCAACTGGTTTTGGTTCCATTTTCTCATTAAAAGGTGTTTTTTGAGAGCCATATCTAGCCATCGATGAACAATAAATTATTCTTTTTACTTTTTCATTTGCAGCTGCTGTAAAAATTGAAACAGATGCTAAATAATTATTTTTAGTTATTTCAAATGGAGAAAAAACTGAAAGGCCTTCATGAGCAGTTGCTGCACAATGATAAACAACTTTTACACCTTTCATTAGCTTTTTGACTTTTTCTAGATCACAACAGTCAACATTATGAAATTGAATATTTTTAGGTACATTGTCTTCATATCCACCTAACATATTATCAATTCCAATTACCTCGTGACCTAAATTAGATAGTTTCTCAGCCAGGTGGGAACCTAAAAAACCGGCAGCACCAGTAACTAAAATTTTATTTTGATTATTTATCACTAAAATCTATTTATATATTAAAACGAAATAAATCAACTTTAAAAAATTTTAGGTCTATACCAAGAGCTTTTAAGTAACATCGAATTTAGAATACCTGAAAATCTTAGAAAGTAAACTAAACTCTTCTTCTTATTATAAACTGCTAAAAAAAATAAAGATTTAAATATTGCTGAAAAGAATTTTCTACTCATCTTTAAAAAGGCATAAACGTAGTTATTATGTTTTCTATAAAAATAGAAAGATGACCACATCCAATGCCAATTTCTTGATAACTCCATTTCAAAATTTATATTTTCATCATGTGAACTGCCACCATCATGATTTATTCGAACAGAAGAATCTAAAAATATTTTTTTTTTATTTTTTAATAATCTTCTACATAAATCTATTTCTTCGAAATAAATAAAGAAATTACTGTCGAAAAAACCAATATCTTTAAATTCTTCTAAATTTAAAAACATAGCAAAACCTTTTACATTTTTAACTTCTATTAACTTTCTTTTCACTTGATCTTTTTCCGCCAGATCATCTGCTGTTTGAATTTTGGGGGCAATTATTGCAAAATTTTTTACTTCTTGTGCACTTTTTAAAAAATTTTTCAATGCATCTTTTTCGAGTCTCGCGTCTGGATTCAAAATTAATGCATACTTTGTTTTTACTTTTGATAAAGCTAAGTTATTACCTTTTGCATATCCTAAGTTTTCGTTAGATAAAAAACACTCAAGACTTGAGTATTTTGCCTCAATCTCCTTTTTTAAATCCGCGTCATTGGAGTTTTCAATTACAACGATTTTGACACCATCTGCTATACTATCTAAGCACTTAAATATTTTTTGTTTACTCCTAAAAGAGGTGATAACAACTGTAATATCCTGTATTTTCATAAATCGTTATTATTTGATTTTATACAATAATTCTTTTATTAATTTATAACAATAAACTTATTATTCTTAAATATATGAAAAAAATCTTAGTTACTGGAGGCTCTGGGTTTATTGGCAGCAATTTAGTCAATTACCTTTTAAAAAAAAACTTCTTTGTAATCAATATTGATAAATTAACATACTCATCAAATAAATCAAAAATAAGAAGTAAAAATTATAAATTTTTCAAAATCGATATAAATGATAAAAAAAAACTTATTCGAATTATTTATAAATATAATCCAAAAGTAATTTTTAACTTAGCTGCTGAAACACATGTGGATAGATCTATTGATTCGCCTGACTCTTTTATTCATTCAAATATTTTAGGGGTTTTCAATATACTTGAATTGTTAAGATTTTTTAAAAGAAAGAAAAAAAATATAAAACTTATTCATATATCAACTGACGAAGTGTACGGTGATATAAAACATAAAAGATCTTTGGAGCAAGATGCTTTCAGTCCTAGCTCACCTTACTCAGCATCAAAAGCAAGTGCGGACCACTTAGTAAAATCTTATGTAAGAACTTACAAACTTAACGCAATTATTTCTAATTGCTGTAATAATTATGGTCCTTATCAATTTCCAGAAAAATTGATACCTAAAATGATTTCAAACATTATAAATAATAAAGAGTTACCAATTTATGCTAAGGGTTTGAATAGTAGAGAGTGGATTTATGTAGTTGATCATTGTAAAGCCTTATTTAAGTTATATTTAAAAGGTAAAGCTGGGCAAAGTTATAATATAGGATCTGGAAAAAACTTAAAAAATATTGAGATAGTTAAAAAATTATTAAAAATTATTAAAAACAAAAAAATTAAGATAGGAAAAAAAACTAAGATTAAATTTGTAAAAGATAGACCCGGTCATGATTTTAGATATGCGCTTAATAGTAAAAAAATTAAAAAACTTGGCTGGAGACCCGAAACAAATTTGGATAAAGGTTTAAAGATGACGGTTGAGTGGTACATTAATAACAAAAAATTTTTAAAATCTATATCCAAAAAATATTACGAAAAAAGGATAGGATTAAAAATATGATAAAAAAAGGTATAATTTTAGCAGGTGGGCTTGGTACAAGAATGAGTCCTTTAACTAAAGCAGTTAATAAGCAGTTGCTACCTGTGTATGATAAACCCTTAATTTATTATCCTTTATCTGTTCTAATGTTAGCAGGTATAAAAAATATACTAATAATAGTTAATAAAGGGCAACTAAACCAATTTAGAAAAATATTACCGGAGAAAAATAATTTAGGTATAAATCTTTCCTATAAAGAACAAATTTTTCCGGGTGGGTTGCCAGAAGCTTTCATAATTGGTGAAAAATTTATTAATGGCGAAAATATAGCTTTAATCTTGGGTGATAATTTTTTTTACAGCCAAAGTTTAACAAAAAAACTCAGACAATGTGTTAAATTAAAAGTTGGAGCAAAAGTCTTTCTGCATCCAGTAAAAAATCCTTCTCAATATGGCATAGCCAAAATTTCAAAAAACAAAATTGTGAAAATTGTAGAAAAACCAAAAAAATATTTTTCAAATTTAGCTGTAACTGGTCTTTATTTTTTCGATAAAAATGTCTGCGAATATAGTAAAAAACTAAAACCATCAAAAAGAAACGAATTAGAAATAGTTGATCTTTTAAACAAATACAAATCTAAAAAGAAACTTAAAGCTGAATATATTGGCAGAGGTGGTACATGGCTAGATACAGGAAATATTAATGATTTTTACAGCACTTCAAATTATGTTTCTACTATTGAAAATAGGCAGGGGCTTAAAATTGCATGCCTGGAAGAAATATCGTTAAACAACAAGTGGATTAAAAAAGTTGATATTGTAAAAAGTTTAGCATTTTACGGGAATTGCGACTATTCGAAGTATCTAAGGTCACTTATTTACAAAAATTGATGAAAAAAATATTAGTAACAGGTGGAGAAGGTAGGTTCGCAATGTATCTGGTAAATATAAAAAGTAGATACAAGTTTATTTTAAAAAGTAAAAAACAGTTAAATATTCTCTCATTAAACTCAATTAAAAAAAATATATCTAAATATAAGCCTTATGCTCTTTTACATTTAGCTGGATTATCTCGACCAATGGTAGAGCATGAAAGAAAAATTTCTAAAAGCATTGATCTTAATATTGTTGGAACAACGAATATCGTTAAAGCGTGTGAACAAAAAAAAACTAAACTTGTTTTTTTCTCAACAAGTTATATTTATCCGGGTAAAAAAGGTAAATATAAAGAAACAGATCCAGTTTTGCCTTGGAATAACTATGGCTGGTCAAAACTTGGGGCCGAATGTTCGGTTCAAATGTATAATAACTCATTAATACTTAGAGCATGTATGACTGAAAAGCCGTTCTTACATAAGTACGCTTTTTCTAACGTTAAATCTAACTTTATTTTCCATGAAGATTTTGCAAAAAAATTAGTTAAAATATTACATAAAAAAGGAGTTTACAATATTGGGGGTAAATCTCAGACAATTTACAATTTCGCAAAAAAATATAATAAAAAAATTAAAAAGAAATCATCAAGAAATGAACTACCAAAAAGGATGGATATGAACTTGGGTAAATTGAACAAAGAGTTGTAAAATGAGAGTTATTAAAACAAAAATTAAAGACTTACTAATCATTAAACAAAAAAATAACATTGATAAAAGGGGTAGTTTAAGAGAAACTCATAATAAAAAAGTAATAGGTCATAACAATTTTATTTTTGAATATTGCACTACCTCAAAAAAAAATTCTTTACGTGGGTTTCATTTTCAGCACAAGTTTCAACAGGCAAAGTACGTAAGTGTTTTGAAAGGAAAAATTTTAGATTGTGTAATTGATTTAAGGAAAAAATCTAAAACTTTTGGAAAAGTTTTCAAAATAATTTTGTCAGAAAAGAATTGTTTAAGTTTATATATCCCTGAGGGATTTGCACATGGCTATTATAGTTACGATAAACTTAATATAATATATTACAAATTATCAAACTACTATAAGCCAAACTTTGAAGACGGAATAAATATTAAAGATAAATATTTAAAAATTAAGTGGCCGGGAAGAAATCATTTAATATCAAAAAAAGATAAAAATTTACAATCAATTGAAGAATTCAAAAAAAATTATAAATTTTTATAATTCGCTAAAATCAGAAAGGTCTTTGAAAAATATTGGCATTTCTTTATAACGTGTGTATTTTTTAAACCAAAAAGAAAGATATCTTTCCGCTAAAAATCCGTAGATTCTTTTTAGTCCATAACCTTTTAAGTCTTCAAATCCAAATAAAGCTTCACATCTATTAAGCCAAGGTAAAACTGCCTCGTAATATTTTTTTAAAGTAGATTTTTTGCATATAAACATATTATGTGGACTAAAATAAACTTTCGAATTTACATAATGTCGAAATTCCTCTCTGTCATCACCTTCTATTAAATCTATCGCAGAATTCAAATTTCCATTACCATGCCACATATCAAAATGAAATTTAATATTTCTTTTATTTTTAAAAAAAATTAGTGATGGATTTGAAATCATTTTATAAAAATTTCTTTTTATAAACTTAGAAAATCTAAATTGATTTATGTAAAATGGCTCACCAATAAAGCTATCATAATTATCTAACTCTTTAGGTATATTTTTTAAAACTGCGCCACACAAGTTTTTGAAGGAGATATTTTTTTCAGACACCATATATTCTGTAAAAAATTTCCTATACTGACAAAAACCTATCCATTCACTGCCCATTTTATCTAATTGATTTTTCCATAACCAATAATGGAATGTATATTCACCATAATATGGATTTTTTTTTGAAATATTGTTGTCACTTTTATCACTAAGGAACTTGTTTGAGAAATTTTTGTCTCCTAATCCAACTGGGTGATAGCCAAGTTCCAAAATCATTTTCTCATGACTTGGTTTCATAGTTAAACAATACATTCTAAGATTATTCATAATTTTTGGTAGCGAGGGGCGGAGTCGAACCGCCGACCCCAGGCTTATGAGTCCTGTGCTCTAACCAACTGAGCTACCTCGCCGAAAGCATTTTACTTATAATAGTTTTATTTTATGTTTCAATCTAATATTTTTTTAAAGTATTTACGAGATTTTCAGCCAACATTTCTGACGTTAAATTTTTTTTAGTAAATTCTAGCAAATTATTTCTATGTTCTTGGACAATTGGATATTTTTTTAAAAATTCATCTGAGCTTGGTAAATTTGAAAAAAACCTTACTAGGTAATTCTTGTAAGAATTTAAGTTTCGATATCTTTTTTTTAAGACTTTAAAAGGGTTATAAAAACTTAATAACCAAGAAAATTCTTTGTAAATTTTTCTTAAGTCGTTTTTTGGTAAAGTTGTGCATGTATCCTCCGGGCACTTTTCTAAGTCTAAAAAAAGAGGGATACTACCAGACGCTAAAATTTCATAATGTCTCAAGCAGTCCCATCCTGTTTTTCTATATGTTAAAGAAAAAAGACTATTTTGATACATTTCAAAATATTTTGTTTCTTCGTCATATTGATAAGTATCAATTTTTCCAGGGATAAGTGGGCTTAAAATAAATTTTGTTTCATTTTTAGTATTTTTAATAATTTTTTCGGCTGGGATAGCAAAATTTATTGGGAATATATTTTTATATTTTTGGTAAAGTTCTCTTTTAAAATACAGACCTTTGTCTAATTTTTCATTATCTATATTTGGGTCATCTGATGTATCAATAAAAGCTTTTTTCGACTTAGATTTTAAAACATCTTCGTAAAATAAATTTTTTCCCCTAATAGATCCATAAATAATATAATCAAAATAATTATTTTTTATTTTTGACTGTATATTTTCTCTATCTATTTTATCGTATCCACGTAATATATTGTATAAAGTAAATCCTTTACCCCAAAAACTTTTTTGCTCTACTCTTTTTTTTTCACATTCGTCTTTATACATATACCAAGCTCCAGGATAATCGATAACACTGTCACCAAATCTGTTTCGAAGACCGACAAGAAGAGTGTCATGTAAAAAATCATTTATATGTTTCAAACTTGGGTCAGTAGTTTTTAGATAAAGAATTTTCATATTTTACATTTAAAATTTGTGTATGGTGGGATATTGATAATATGTAAAGGGTAATTTTGAAGAGTTAAGAACAGAGTTAACTTTATTCGAAAGATGAAACTTTCCTAATCTCGCATAAGAAAGCAATGATCTACTGGAAAATTGTGAAAACCAAAATGAGGTAAACCTTTCAGCTATAAAAGCAGGTAATCTCATATTATATCCAACATATAAATCTTTACTTAGACAGTAATGGTGTATTTTCTCGAGCCATGGAAAAATCATTCTACAATAATTTTCAAAATTAGATTTGTTAGTTATAAACATATTATGAGGATAAATTAAATTTCCATTTAAATGTTTTTTAAAATTATCTGATGTAGTTTTGTCTAAAAATTCGAGAGATTTATTTAATGCGTCGCACTTATGCACTTCTTCAAAATCTTTAATAAGGTTCTTGCTTTTAAATGTTATTGGCTGAACTTGAATTACCTCATGTTCAGTCAAAATGTTATTGTCCTCTTTTAATAAATTGTCATATAAGTTTTGGAATGTGAATTTTACTTTTTTTTCTCTGTAGTCGTTGAGCCATAAGACTCTATTATGACAATTACCAATCAGATCTTTATCACTTTTGTTAAGTAGTTTATTTTTCCATATCCAATAAAGCCCGGTAAACTCTGCATAATGTTTATTAAGATCAGAAATATTATCCCCTTTTTTTTCATCAAACCAATTTTCAGGATAAATTTCCTTACCTAGTCCTAAAGGTTTTATAAATGATTGGAGTTTGTCTAAAATTCTATAATATTTAATAGTTGTGCAAAAAATCTCTAATGCCATTATTTTTTTTTCATCAGTAAGTTTGTGGAATAAACATCTTTGTATTTTTTAGCTAAACCAGTGTATTTATTTTCATTTATAGATTTAAATATAATATTGAATTTATTTTTGAGTAAATCCTTTTGAATATCTTTTAAAGTATAAATATTTTGGAATAAATTTTTTGCGTTTTTTTGTTTTAAAAAATATCTCTTTATTCCAAAGCTAATAGGAGTATGGGTTATGAGAACCATTGAGGATTTTAACACCTCCTTTTTTCCAGAAAAATATTTCAGTGTATTGAGATATTGTATTACAGAGCCAAAATACACTAGGTCAAAAGCTTTAGCATTAGCCTTAGAATTAAAATTTTTTAAAAATTTAATCTTTAAAAAAGTATTATTGGGAACTTTTTCTATAAAAGGGTTAAATACATATATCTCTATATTTTTGGTGGAAATTTTATTAATAAGGTTAACATGTGACATTAAGTTACCCCCGTAATCTAAAACTTTAATTTTATTTTTTTTACTTTTTCCGATTAACAGCGAAAGAGCATATATATCTCTCACATTTTTATATACACCAGACTCTATAAAGTTAATTTGGGTTTTCTTTAGAAATTTATAGATTTTATTTGCTTCTTTATTTCTCTTTAAGTTATAATTAAACCAGCTATATTTCATTTTAAATTTATATATGAATTAAAATTTATGTTCAAAGACTATCCTTTAATTAAAGAAAGTAAAAAAACAGTTACTCAATTTTACCCACATATACCAAAAAAATACCTTTCCGCATTAAAAAGAGTTTTTTCAACGAGGTGGGTTGGTCAAGGTCCACTTGTTGATAAACTCGAAATGATCTTTTCAAAAAAGTTTGGCAACAATTTGCCGACGGTTGCGGTTGGGTCGGGTACTGATGCTCTACATTTATCATATATTTTAGCTGGAATAAAAAAAGGTGATGAAGTAATTTGTCCAGTTTTCACATGTACAGCCACTAACATACCCCTTCTATATATAGGAGCAAAGATAAAATTTGCAGATGTTGATCCCAAAACTTTAAACATAAGTATTGAAAGTGTGAAAAAACTTATTACAAAAAAAACTAAAGCGATTGTATTTGTGAATTACGGTGGTTTACCCTGTGATTTAATTGAATTAAATAAAATTGCAAAAAAAAAGAAAATCAAATTAATACAGGATGCGGCTCAAAGTCTTGGTGCAACTTACAGAAAAAGATCAATTACAAGTTATTCAGATTTTACAATCTTTAGTTTTCAAGCAATTAAACAAATTACATCAGGAGACGGTGGAATGATTGTTTTTAAAGATAAAAAAATTTTAAAAAAAGCAAGAAGGATTAGGTGGTTCGGAATCGATAGATTAGCAAAGCAGGGTGGTACATGGGAAAATGATATCAAGGAGGTTGGTTATAAATATCAAATGACAGATATAGGAGCTTCGTTATTATTGGAATCAATAAAAGAATTTAAAAAAATTTGGAAACACAGAAGAAATATATTTAATATCTATAAAAAAGATTTGTCTAAAAATAAAAAAATTCATGTAGTAGATAAAGACGGACCCTTTGAACACTCTAATTGGTTATTTACTATAATTTTAAAAAAGAAAGATCATTTGCAAAGGATCCTTAGAGGATACGGTGTTGAAACAAATCAAGTTCATTTCAGAAATGATAGGTACTCTATCTTTAAAAAATTTGTAAAAAATAAAAGATTTAAAAATATGGATAAAATCGAAAATGAATATCTCGTGTTACCAATACATACAAAAATGAGTCTTTCAGATGCAAAAAGAATTTCCCGTTTAATTAATAAAATTATTGTTTGAAGAGTTTGATTAAATTTAAATTATAATGTTAGAATTATTCCAAATACGGCAACTGCTGATATAGCTGCGGCAGACAAAATTATATTATTTTTTCTCTCTTTTTTTTTCTCAAAATTCATTCTAGAAACTAAATCGTTCAAATTTACTTTTTTTT
>CACCLK010000015.1 GCA_902546795.1 uncultured Pelagibacteraceae bacterium | reverse complement strand
TTGTAAAACAAAGCGAATTAAAAAACGCAGATGTCATAAGTGATGAAAAAATTAAAAATCATATTTTAAAAAAATCTGTTTTTGCGGTAACAAAATCAGGAACAATTTCACTTGAAATATGTAATCAGAAAATTCCTTCAATAATTATATACAAAATGAATTTGATTAATTTTTTGTTAATTAAAATGCTTGTGAAAATCAAATATGCTAATATCATAAATATTGCCGCTGATAGAATGATTATACCTGAATTACTACAATCAAAATGTAACGCAAAAAATATATATAATAAAGTATCAGAATTTATAGAAAATCAGAACATGATTGAAAATCAAATCAAGAATACAGAAAAAATTTTAGATAGTTTTAAAACCAAAACCTTACCAACAGATCTAGCAGCGGAGTCATTAAGAAAATTTATTTCTTTTTAAAAAACATAAACTACAATTTTCAGAAAAATTTGGTGTATCTCCCTCTAAAAAATCAAGAACACTTGTAATAAAACTAAGAAAAAAATCATCATCTCTTTTTATCTCAAAAAATCTTGTGTTCATTTCAAAGGAAGGTTTGTTGCTTGTCTCTTTTAATTCATTTGGTTCAAAACAAAATATGCCTAATTTCTTTACAGGAAAAAGTTTTAAAGATCTTTCATCATTGGGATTTTCAAACATAAACGCATAACTGATAAGTTGAGTCTTGTAAGTGTTAATTTTTTTTTCATTTAGGTTTGTGACTTTAAAATCAATTATAGAAAAAAAATCATGGTGGTTGACATATGCATCAATTTTACCTCTTAGTTGAAACTTTCTGCCATTATTATCTGTAAGGACTTTTGAAGTCTGCAATTTTGAATAATCTGTCTTGATTATTCCATCAGGAAGTGAATTTGAATTTAAAACAGAACTTTTTTTATTATGATAATATTTTTTTTGAAGTGAGTCTAATTTTGAGAAAATAGAAGGAAATCCAGTTTGGATTTTGAGATCGTTAACTTTTAAATCATAATAACATCTTTTACAACCTGAGTACCCGAAAGCAAATTCACTTGGTGAAAAAACAATTACTTTGCTCATTTAAATAATTTTCTTAAGTCTTTGAATTACATCACTTTTTTCCAAAGAAAGTATTAAATCAAATATACCTGGGCCAAATTTTGATCCGGTTAGTCCTACCCTAATTGGTTGCCCAATACCTTTAAAATTGGTTTTATGTTTGTTTATTAGGGATTTTATCAAAGACTCCAACTCTTCTCGATTAAAAGTTTTCATTTTTTCACATTCATTAATAAAGTCTATTATTATTTTTTTAGATAAATCATCGATAAGACGCTTATTCTCCTCACTAATATCAATTTTATCATTAATTATGTATTGTGAATTTTCCCAAATATCTTCTAACGTTTTTGCTTTATTTTTTAAAAACGAGATTGATTTGAAAACTTGAGCTTCTTTAGACTTCTCTAATTTCTTTTTATATTTTGAAATATACTCTTTGAAGTGGTCAAATAGCTCTTTTTCGTCTAAAGTTTTTATATATGTTTCGTTAATTGAGTAAATTCTCGAAATATCAAGTTTCGAAGGTGATTTTCCGACACCTGTTAAGTCAAATAAATCAATACTTTCTTGTTTTGAAAATATCTCTTTGTCTTTGTATGACCAACCTAATCTTAAAAGATAGTTTCTTAGCGCATCAGAAATAATTCCAATCTTCATATAGTCCTCTAGTGTGGCAGCGTTATCTCTTTTTGATAACTTTTTACCTTTTTCGCTATGTATTAAAGGAATATGGGCGAAATTAGGAACCTTCCATCCCATTGCTTCATAAATTTGTTTTTGTTTGAATGAATTAATCATGTGATCATCGCCTCTGATTACGTGTGTAATTTTCATCTCGTGATCATCAACAGTGGCCGATAATTGATAAGTCGGTGACTTATCTTTTCTTAAAATAATGAAGTCCTCAATTGTAGAATTAGAGATATTTCTCTCTCCTTGAACCAAATCTTTTATAATTGTGTTGCCAGAAATTTTACTTTTGAATCTTATCACTGGTTGCAGGTTTTTTGGTATATTAAGATCCTTTGCGTCTCTCCATTTGCGATTGTAAACATATGGGATTCCTCTTTTTTTACAGTTTTCTTTTTGTTCATTAATTTCTTCCTCAGTACAATAACACCTGTATGCAAAACCATTTTTTATTAATTCTTCTGCAATTTTTATATGTTTTGATATATTTTTGGACTGAATATATTCCTTGTCATCATGTTGTATTCCCAACCATTCTAAAGATGAAATTATTTGCTTTTTGAATTCTTCTTTTGATCTTTCTTTGTCAGTGTCTTCAATTCTTAAAAAATATTTACCTTTATTTTTTTTTGCAAGGAGCCAGTTAAATAAAGCTGTTCTAACACCACCAATGTGAAGAGGCCCAGTAGGGGAGGGCGCGAACCTACAAATAAAAGACATTTATATTAATTAAACTATTTTAGTGAAAGTTTCTATATAAAGAAATCAGTTTTCCTTGAATTTTAATTCTATTTGCCGCATAGATCTTGGTATCAAAGTCTTTATTAGCAGACTCTAAGGCGATGGTTTTACCTTTTTTTCTAATTCTTTTTAAAGTTGCTTCTTGATTGTCGATAAGAACAACTGCAATTTGACCATTGTCTGCTGTTGATGATTTTTTAATTATTACCGTGTCGCCGTCATTGATCCCAGCGTCAATCATTGAATTACCTTTTATCTTTAATCCAAAATGTTCACCATTATTTTGAAGCTCCACTGGCAAAGTTACTTGATCAACTTCTTGTTGTATCGCATCTATCGGTGTTCCTGCCGCTATACTACCTAATACTGATATTTTACTGGAGTTCGAAGTTTTATTTTCAAGCCCACCCTTGATAACACTTGGAGTAAAAGAATTAAAAATATCGTTGGCACTCGCGTTCTCAGGCAGTTTTACTACCTCTAATGCCCTAGCTTTATGTGCAAGTCTTTTTACAAAACCTCTTTCTTCAAGTGCAGAAATTAGTCTGTGAATTCCAGATTTCGACTTAAGGTTGAGTGAATTCTTCATTTCTTCGTATGATGGAGAAATGCCAGTAGATCTTATCTTTTTATTAATGAATATTAATAAATTTTTTTGTTTTTTTGTAAGCATAGAACAAACCTCGTACATTTATGTTCTATAAAAGTTCTTCTCAAATTACAACTTTAAATAAAGCCTAAATTTATTGAGTTATTTGAATAAATTTTTTCATTAATTCAGTCGGTTTGTCAGATTTTAAAAGTGATTCACCTATAAGAAAGTTTTTTATCCCGGTTTTTTCATAAATATATGCAGCATCCTTTTCATCCTTTATACCGCTCTCCGAAAGAAGGGGCCCTTTATGAGCCTTCACAATTTCAAAAATTGATATCGTATTATTTATAGAAACCTCTAGGGTTTTCAAGTTTCTATTATTTATACCTATTAAAGCCTTATTATATTTTAATGCCATTTCAGCCTCTTTTCGATCATGCACTTCGACTATGACAGATAAATTGTGTCTTAAAGCTTCAGAGTATATTTCGTCAGCCTGACCCTCATCCATTGCTGCGATTATAATTAAGATACAATCACACCCATAACTTTTTGATAAAGCAACTTGATAAGGATCTACAAAAAAGTCCTTAGCTAAAATAGGTATTTCAAACTTTTTCTTTACATCTTCAATAAATTCTAATTTTCCTAAAAAAAATTTTTCTTCAGTCAATATAGAGAGACAGGAAGCTCCATTTTCAACATATGTTTTTGCAATATTTAAATGATTAAAATTGTTAACTAGAGTACCTGCGGAAGGACTAGCTTTTTTAATTTCTGATATTAATGAAACTCCTTTATTTTTTTCAATTCTTTCTTTAAAATTAAAAAATTTATGTTTCTTAATGTTCTTTTCTAAATAATCTAAAGATTTTTCTTTTTTAATCAATTCTAATGAATGTTTTTTTTCTTTAACAATTTTTTCTAAAAAATTTACCATTATGCTGATTGAATTTTTTTTAAAAAGATAAAAACATTCCCTGACCCTAAATGTTTGGATGCTTTATCGAAAGCTTTTTTAAAATTATTTTCTTTACCTGAAACAATTAACCCAGCAGCAACATTTAGTGCAACAGATTGAGAGAATTCGTTTGATTTCCCTTTAAAAATTTCAATTATTTTTTTTGAGTTATAGTCTGCGTTTTTACCTTTCAAATTTTCTTTATCAGTGAACTCAACGCCAAGACTCTTCGGGTCAATTATAAATTCTTTGATATTTCCATTTTTTAATTCAACAATATTTGTTTTTGCAAAAGGCGATATTTCATCCATTCCATCTTCACTGTTAACAATAAATGCGTGAATAACCTTGTTATCTCTTAATGCTTCAGCGAATGGTCTCATCCATTTTTTATCAAATACGCCGACTACTTGTCTTTTTACTTGAGCAGGACTGCTTAATGGTCCAATTAAATTAAAAATCGTTTTCTTTCCCATTTTTTTTCTTGCTGGCCCAACATGTTTCATAGCAGAGTGATAATTTGGAGCAAACATGAAAGCAAAATTAAATTTGTTAATGTTTTCCTCAACTTCTTTAGGCTTTAAATTAATATTTACTTTTAAAGCTTCAAGCACATCCGCTGAACCGCAATTCGAAGAAATAGCTTTATTTCCGTGTTTAGCAACTTTTACACCCATACTTGCCAAAGTAATTGCTGCGGCTGTAGAAATGTTCAAAGAGTTTTGCCCGTCTCCCCCCGTTCCACAAGTATCAATAGTGTTTTGATCTGCTTTAACTTTATTTGCTTTATCTCTAAGGACAAAAATACCCCCGGCCAATTCATCTTTTGTTTCCCCTTTCTTTAAAAAAGCTTCTAATATTTCAATTATTGAACTTTCATCGTATTTTCCGTCCATCAATTCATTAAATAGAAGTTTACTCTCATTAAATGAAAGGTTCTTACCTTTTTTAAGATTTTCTACGATACTAGACATACTATTTGTTAATAAAGTTTTTAATTAATTTCATTCCGACTTTAGTACTAATACTCTCAGGATGAAATTGGAAGCCATGAATATTATAGTCTTTATGCATCAACCCCATAATTGTTTTGTTTTTTGTTTCAGCTGTTATTATTAATTGATCAGGGAGCTTTTTGCGATCAACTATTAAACTATGATACCTCGTAGCAATAAAATTATTCTTTATATTTTTAAATAACCCTATATTAAAATGTTTAATTTTACTTGTTTTTCCATGCATTAAATTTTTTGCATTAATAATTTTTCCACCAAAAACCTGTCCAATTATTTGATGACCTAAACAAACACCCAAAATTGGTATACTTTTATGTACCTGTCGAACAATTTTTAAACAATTCCCCGCCTGGTTGGGATTTCCTGGGCCTGGAGATATAACAATTTTATCGTATCCCTTTCTAAGTATTTCTCTAGCATCGATTTTATCATTTCTTACAACATCAACTTTTTTCCTAAATTTAGAGATGTAATGATATAAATTGTAAGTAAAACTATCGTAATTATCTATTAATAAGATTTTCATTTAATCTACTGCTTTCATAAGCGCTTTCGCTTTATTGACTGTTTCGGTATACTCATTCTCAGGAATACTATCTGCGACAATTCCAGCCCCAGCCTGAACATAAAAATTTTTATTTTTAATAAGCGCCGTCCTCAGAGCTATACATGTATCAAATTCATTATTGGGGGTAAAATATCCTATTCCTCCAGCGTAAAGTTTTCTTTTATTTTTTTCTAATTCATCAATAATTTCCATTGCCCTAATTTTGGGAGCGCCACTAACAGTTCCAGCTGGAAAACCAGAGAGCAAAGCCTCAAATAGAGATTTTTTATTATTAAACTTACCTACAACATTAGAGACAATGTGCATGACATGAGAGTATTTTTCAACTTTAAATTTTTCAGTCACATTTACAGTATTTATTTTAGATATTTTTCCCACATCATTTCTTCCTAAGTCTAGCAGCATTAAGTGTTCAGCCAACTCTTTGTTATCATTCAATAAATCAATTGAAAATTTTTTATCCTCTTTTTTATCTTTTCCTCTGGGTCTTGTTCCAGCGATGGGTCTTATTGTTACTTGACCATTCCTTAATCTAACTAAAATTTCTGGGCTGCTCCCTAAAACTTTAAAATCTTCAAAATTAAAGTAAAACATAAATGGAGATGGATTTGAAATTCTTAATGACTCATAGATTTCGATAGGTTTTTTAATTATTTTTCTCTGAAATCTTTGGCTCAAAACAACCTGGAAAATATCACCGTTCCTAATGTATTCTTTTGCTTTTTTTACATTATTTAAAAATCTTTTTTTGGAAATATTTGATTTAATTTTATTATAATTTTTTTTATACGTAAACTTGTTTGGTAAGTATAAGTGCTCATAACTCGAAAATACATCTAATTCTCTTTTTATTTTGATATATTCTCCTTCGTAGTCACTAATTTTATTTTCTGCATAAACATTAGCTAAATAAAAAATCTTTTTTTTTAAATCGTCATATATTATTAAATTTTTTGGTCTCATTAGCCTTACATCAGGAATTTTGATATCGTCCACACAATTATTCGGAATTTTTTCAATATATCTAATAGCATCGTATCCAAAATACCCAACAAGCATGGAAGACATAGATGGTAGTTTTTTTGGTAATTTTTTTTTAAATTTTGAGATAAGTTTATTTAAAAAAAACAGTGGATTTGTTTTTATTTTTTTCTTTATTCCATTAAAGCTAACAGTTACTATATTTTTATTAATGTCCCAAATTTTATCTGGGTTAAGGCCTATAATTGTATATCTACCTTTAATTTTACCTTTTTCTACTGACTCAAAGATAAAACTATTTTTTTCAGCTAGTATAAATCTAAAAAGATTTTCTATTATACTATAATTTGTACATCTTTTCGAAAAGTACAAAATTTGATCTTTGTTGTTTTTATGATTTTTTTTAAAACCATTTAAACTTATGTTTAATTTCATTAAAAAGAGTTTTTTATACGTTCTATTGTCTTATTATTTAATTCTATTTTATATTTATTATTAACACTTATATCATAAGTTCCGTATATATCTTTTGACAAGTCTAACTTCGCTTTTAATTTATATTCCTTGTATTTATCAGAGTTCTTATCTATTTTTTTGAATTGTGTATCTTTTGTAAAGACTAAAAAACTTTTTGAAAAATCATTACTATTAACAAGGTTTACATCATTTTTACTCGTTCTAAAAATTTTTAATTTAAGTTTTTTATTAAAAACTGGATCTTTGACGTCAGTCTCCAGTTTTGTGCTGTTTATCTTCAAAGAATTTTTCTGAGCAAAATCAATCATATCTTTTTTTACAAAATTCCCTGATTTAATTTTATTTGCTAGTCTAATATTATGCTCAATTTTATTTTTAAAATTTATTTGGGTTATGATTGTGTTTTTTACATTTTGATCATTTAAATCTTTGTTTATTGTATTCACAGATATTAATTCAACAAGGAAATAATTATTATCGTAATCAATAAACTTAGTACTGTTCAAATCATTTATATTAATAATTTTTTCAAATAACTTTTTATTTATTTTTTTAAATTCAGCCCCATCTCTATTCTTCATTTCATTATTAATTTCTTCTGTTGTTGATATACTTAGTTTATATGAGACTGAGATATCTTTAAGACTTTCCCCGTCAAGTGCTCTGCTTTCTATTTGATTAATAATGTCAAAAAATTTCTCATTATACTCATCATTGCCTACGAGATCTTTAGGTTTAAGATTTACAAAATTAAATTTCTTAAATTCTTTTACAAAAAATTGCTTACTTTTTTCAAATGTTTCTTTAATTTCTTTTTCTTCAGGCTGAAAATCTTTGTAATAATTTTCAAGGTTGATAAAATCGATATTCTTGCTCTGATTTTCTTTTTGATATTCGGCTTTTACTAAAGAGTCGGGTATTAATATCCCTTCTGATAAGTATGTCAAAAGCTGTCGCTTTTTTTCTTGTGCAGCTATATTCTGTTCAAAATCAGGCGCACTTAGTCCTGACTCAATCAAAAATTTTTCGTAGGCTGTTCTTGAAAATTTATTGTCTTTTAGAAATGTATCATCATTTTTAATTATATCTCTTAAAGAAGAGTCGGTTAATTTTATTCCTAAGTTTTCAATTTCAAGTTCAATAATTTTTCTACCAATAAATTCACTTAAAATTTTTTCAACTAAATCTGAGTTATTTATATTCTTTTTCTCTTCATCGGATAAATTAAGTCTATTAAAAAAATTAATAAATTCTTGAGTTGAGATTTTAGTAGAGTCTATTGTAGCAACTATATTTTGATTGCCTCCTCTAAACACGTCACCCATTCCCCAAAAAATAAATGGTAGTATAATTATACCAACAAATATTTTAAGAAGAAGCGATTTTGAATATTTTCCTATTGATCTTAGCATATTATTAATTTAATTAGATCTATAAATCATAATCATATTTAAGGCAAATAATGAGATACTTTATTGGAAATTGGAAAATGTTTGGTGTGCCCAAATCTATAAATATTCTCAATAAAATTAATTCTTTTCACAGCAAAGATAAAAACCGTAAAAAATATAGAGTCATTGTCACACCACCTTATACTTTAATTGAGACTTTCTCTAAATTTTTTAAGAACAAGAAGATATCTATTGGTTCTCAGAATTGTTATCATAGGGATAAATTCTCTTCTAACACTGCTGCGATAAGTCCTTTTATGCTAAAAAAAAGTCGGAGCAACTTTCACTTTAATAGGTCATTCAGATAATAGAAGTGAGGGCGAAACAAGCTCTTTGTTAAAAGAAAAAATAAAAATTGCTTTAAACAATAATTTCAAAATTGTCTTTTGCATTGGAGAGAACAAAAAGCAAAAAAAAAATAAGAAAACCTTAAGTGTTCTAAAAAAACAATTAACTCAGGTTTTAAGCAAGAAACTTAACAAAAACAATATTATAGTTGCATATGAACCCATATGGTCTATTGGATCAGGTAAAATTCCCACCGAAAATGAACTGAAGCGAACTATCGGTTTTATTAAAGAAGTTTTAAAAACAATATTCAAAAAAAAAAGTCCGCCGGTGTTATATGGCGGTTCAGTCGATGAAAGTAGCGTTAAATTATTCAAAAAGATAAAAGAAATCGATGGTTTCTTAATAGGTGGAGCTTCAAAATCGTCAAAAAAATTTATTGATATAATAAAGAATTACTATAGATAGTGGCTATGGAAAATATACTTATTATATTGAATATTGTTTTAGCAGTTATACTCATTGTTTCGATTTTGCTTCAAAGATCTGAGGGGGGGTGCATTAGGCTTAGGTGTTTCACAGGATAATTTCACGTCAACAAGAACTGTAGGAACGTTCCTAACTAAATTTACTTCTATCATTGCAGCTTTATTTATTATAAATAGTATTGTTTTAGTGGCGATCTCAAGAGATGAAATGCGTGAAACCCAATCAGTTCTTGAAAAAGAGGAAAATGAGAGTTCAGACATCCCACAAATACCGGAGTCTTCAAAATAAAACTTTTTTTAAACACAATTTTAAAGTATAACATACTTCCATGGCGCGATATATTTTCGTAACTGGCGGCGTGGTATCTTCACTTGGCAAAGGTTTATCCTCAGCATCATTAGCTTATCTTCTTCAGTCTAGAGGTTACAAAGTAAGAATTAGAAAATTAGATCCCTATTTAAATGTTGACCCAGGAACAATGAGCCCGTTCCAACATGGTGAAGTTTATGTGACGGATGATGGGGCAGAGACAGATCTAGATCTAGGCCACTATGAAAGATTTTCAGGAATTTCAGCAAAAAAATCTGACAATATTACAACAGGAAAAATTTATAACGATGTTATTAAAAGAGAGCGTAAGGGTAAATATTTAGGTAAAACAGTACAAGTTATTCCCCATGTTACAAACAGAATAAAGGAGTTTATCAAAAATGATATTTTAAAAGAGGATTTTGTGATCTGTGAAATTGGAGGAACAGTAGGTGACATCGAGAGTCTACCTTTTTTAGAGGCAATAAGACAATTTTCTAACGAAATTGGAAAAAAAAATACTTTATTTATACATCTTACACTAGTTCCATATATGAAAGCATCTGATGAAATTAAAACCAAACCTACTCAACACTCTGTTAAGGAACTTAGAAGTATTGGAATACAGCCAGATATTATTATTTGCAGGTCTGAAAGATCGATACCTCTTGACCAAAGAAAAAAGATTTCACTATTTTGTAATGTTTCAATTGACGATGTTATCGAAACAGTTGACGTAAAAACAATTTATGAAGCGCCGATTAGTTTTAATAAGGAAAAATTAGATGAACGAGTGCTTAAATTCTTTAAAATTAAATCAAAAAAAAGAGTAAATCTTCAGCCTTGGCATAAAATTAAAAAACTTGTTTTGAATGCAAAAAATAAAGTTAATATAGCTATTATCGGAAAATATGTTGAATTAAAGGATGCTTATAAATCATTAGATGAAGCATTAACTCATGGCGGTATAGCTAATAATTTAAAAGTTAATTTAATAAGAATTGAGTCTGACAATCTAAAAATGAGTGACATAAGACAAAAATTAAAAAATGTATCAGGTATTTTAATTCCAGGTGGTTTTGGAAAAAGAGGTACCGAGGGAAAAATTGCAGCTATACAATATGCCAGGGAAAATAAAATTCCTTTTTTTGGGATTTGTTTTGGTATGCAGATGGCGATTATCGAGTTTGCGAGAAATAAATTAAAAATTAAAAATGCTACATCCAGTGAATTTGGATCCTCCAAAGCATCAGTAATTGGCCTTATAAGTGAGTGGAAAAAAGATGGAAAATTAATTAAGGGAACAGTGAAGAACTTGGGTGGCACAATGCGCTTGGGTAGTTACGAAGCGAGACTTAAAAAAGACACAAAGATAAGCAAAATATACAAATCTTTAAGAATAAAAGAAAGACATCGTCATAGATATGAAGTTAACATTAATTATAAAGAAGAATTTGAGTCAAAAGGTATGATTTTTTCAGGGCTTTCCCCAGATAATAATTTACCGGAAATTATTGAATTAAAAGACCATCCTTGGTTCATAGGTGTTCAATTTCATCCTGAATTTAAATCTAGACCTTTAGTGCCACATCCTTTATTCTCCTCATTTATAAAGGCCGCAAAAATCAATTCGGAAAATGATAAATCATAAAGTAAAATGCTCTAATTTTGAGATTGCGAACAACAAACCGTTCACATTGATTGCTGGGCCTTGCCAGCTTGAGAGCGAGGAACATGCGATCAAGATCTCAACTGAGTTAAAAAAAATTACTGAGGAACTTCAAATAAATTTAATTTATAAAACCTCTTACGACAAAGCTAATAGAACAAGCTTAAAAGGAAAAAGAGGCATAGGATTAGATAAATCTCTTCCGATTTTTGATAAAATAAGAAAAGAAGTTGGAATACCTGTGCTTACAGATGTGCACACAGCTGAACAGTGCTCAATTGTTGCAAATCACGTGGATGTTTTACAAATACCTGCTTTTTTATGTAGACAGACAGATTTGTTAATCGCAGCTGCAAAAACTGGAAAAATAATAAATGTAAAAAAAGGTCAATTTTTAGCTCCTTGGGATATGACTAATGTAATAAAAAAAATAGAGGACTCTGGAAACAAAAATATTTTAATTACGGAGCGTGGAGCAAGCTTTGGTTATAACACTCTTGTATCAGATATGAGAGCTTTACCAATAATGTCTAAGTTTGGTTTTCCAATTGTATTTGATGCGACTCACTCAGTTCAACAGCCGGGAGGTATGGGGGAAAAAAGTGGTGGCCAAAGAGAGTTTGTCCCTTACTTGGCTCGTGCAGCTGTAGCAGTTGGTGTTGGTGCAATTTTTATGGAAACACACGAAGACCCCGACAATGCCCCATCCGATGGTCCTAACATGGTTCCAATAAAAGAGATTAAAGGTTTACTAAAAAAATTAACCGAAATTGATAAATTAGTTAAAAGCAATGGCTAAAATAAAAAATGTGAAAGGTAGACAAGTATTTGATAGTAGAGGGAACCCGACAGTAGAGGCAGAAGTTTTTTTGGAAAACGGTATTTCTGCAACAGCAATATCACCATCGGGAGCCTCAACAGGTGCATTTGAAGCTTATGAGCTAAGAGACGGTGATAAAATTAAATTTTTAGGAAAAAGCGTAAATAATGCGGTAAAAAATATTAATGATAAAATTTCCCCTAAATTAATTGGATTTCATCCTGATGATCAAAAAAAAATTGACAAAACTTTAATAGACTTAGACGGAAGTAAAAATAAAATTAATTTAGGTGCTAATTCTATTCTCGCAGTTTCATTAGCTAATTCAAAATGTTCTGCGTTATTAAATAAAAAATCTCTATTTAAAAATTTAGGAAAAAACTATTCCCTACCAATTCCATTGATGAATATTATAAATGGTGGTGCTCACGCAGATAATGATTTAAAAATACAAGAATTTATGATTAGGCCAGACTCCTCAATAAATTTTACTGATGCAGTAGAGAAATGTTTTGTTGTAATAAATAACTTAAAGAAAATACTTAAATCAAAAAAAATGCTTACAAACGTAGGTGACGAAGGAGGGTTTGCTCCATCAATAAACACAAATGAGGAAGCCCTTGATGTTATTGTTAGCGCTATTGAAAAGTCAAATTTAAAACCAGGTAAAGATATTTCTATTTGTCTTGATGTAGCAGCCAATGAGTTGATTAATAAGAGCGGCGAGTATTCTATTCAATCAAATAATTTTTTACCTGTTACCGAAGTAGTAAAATATTATAAAAAACTTATTGATAAATACCCAATTAAATCGATAGAGGACCCTTTTGCTGAAGAAGATTGGGAGTCATGGAAAAAAATTACTAATGAGATTGGAAAAAGTACCCAAATTGTTGGTGATGATTTATTTGTTACAAACACAAAACGTTTAGAAAGAGGTATAAAAGAAAAATCAGCAAATTCTATTTTAGTTAAACCTAATCAAATTGGAACTTTAAGTGAGACTTTAGAAGTAATAAATATGGCCAAGCAAGCAAATTTTAATACAATTATTTCACATAGATCTGGAGATACTGAGGACACTTTTATCGCTGATTTGGCTGCGGCAACAATGTCGTCTCAAATAAAAACTGGCTCCTTGGCAAGGTCTGAAAGGGTAGCAAAATACAACAGATTATTGCGCATAGAAGAAGAACTTGGAAAATCAGCTAAAATGGCTAGAATCTAGCCATGGAGTTAAAAAAATTTATTTTAAACAAAAAATTTATTTTATTAAATATTTTTTTGACTATATATATTATTACTAATTTAATTGGTGGCGAAAGAGGCTTGGCATCTTACTTAAAAAAAAAAAATATTGAAAAAAATTTAACAACAAAAGAGAAAGATTTGGAAATTAAAATAAAAGACTTGGAAAAGAAAAATTCGTTACTATCTAATAATATAGATTTTGATTTTTTAGATATTTTATTGAGAGAAAAGCTTAAATTAGGAAAAAAAGACGAAATAATAATACAACTAAACTAATGAAAATAAGGCATCCAGAAAAAGTTAATAAACCTATCAATCCAATAAAGAAAAAACCTGAGTGGATTAGATCGAAGATTGTAGACTCAAAAATCTTTTTTCAGACGAAACAGGTAGTAAATCAAAATAATCTAGTGACAGTTTGCCAGGAGGCTAACTGTCCAAATATTACAGAGTGTTGGAGCAAAAAACACGCAACTTTTATGATCATGGGAGATACCTGTACAAGAGCTTGTGCATTTTGTGATGTAAAGACTGGAAAACCAACAAACCTCGATATTTTCGAACCAATTAAAATTGCTAAAGCAGTAAAAAATTTAAATTTAAAGCATGTTGTTATTACATCAGTTGATAGAGATGATTTAGATGATGGTGGCTCAGAACATTTTTATAAAGTAGTTAAAGCTACTAGGGAAAAAAATCCGTCCACATCAATAGAAGTTTTGACACCAGATTTTTTAAGAAAAGGAAATTCTTACAAAAAAATTTTAAAAGCTGACCTAGATGTTTTCAATCATAATATTGAGACTGTTCCAAGGCTTTATACAAAAGTTAGACCAGGAGCTAGATATTTTTCATCTTTGGAGCTTTTAAAAAATGCAAAAAAATTTAACAAAAAAGTTTTTACTAAATCGGGAATTATGGTTGGTTTGGGCGAAAGCAAAGAGGAGGTAATTCAAGTAATGGACGATTTAAGATCTGCTGAAGTTGATTTCATAACTATTGGACAGTATTTACAACCTTCTCCAAAACACCATCCTCTAAGTCGTTACTATCATCCAAGTGAATTTAAAGAGTTTAAAGATATAGCTAAAACAAAAGGTTTCCTGCTAGTGTCTTCCTCACCGTTAACAAGATCCTCTTATCACGCAGATGATGATTTTAAAAAACTCCAGGACGCAAGACTCAGACAGCTTGAATGTCATCAGCATCAATAAAAAAAATTATACCTTGTAAAAAAAATCAATTAATTGAAATGGTTCTTGATATAGAAAAATATCCTGAATTTGTACCATGGTGCCTAGATGGAAAGATTCATGAAAAAAAAGAAACAGACGACTTGATTGAAATTAAAGCTGATTTAAAAGTTGGCAAGAAGTTCTTAAATCAAACTTATACCAGTTTTGTGCTCTTTGACAAAAATCTTGATAAAATTATCGTAAACAACTTAGATGGACCTCTTAAACATTTAAAAAATGAATGGACATTTAAAGAAGTAAATAATTCAACTCAACTGATTTTTGATATTGATTTTGAACTTAAAAATCCAATTTTAAATAAGATAATGGAAAATTCGTTTGAAATGGGATTAAAAAAAATTGCAGATGCATTTGAAAAACGCGCAATAGATATCTATAAATAACTATGTTTACGACATCATTAATATTGATAATCTTATTTTTTTTATGGAAATACTTAAAAGAGTATATTATTTATTTTAAGACAGGTGATCCTAAAGAGAATACGTCAACTTATTGGATGTTTTCTTATGATTTTAAGTCAGACAAAAAAGAGGATTTTAAACCTGACAGTTTAAAAATTATAAAAAAAAGAAGATTTGTTAATTCGTTAGTTTTGTTACTTTATATTGATATTCTTTTAATTTTTTTGTTTCTTAACAGTTGGATTTCTCAACTGCTAATTTTACTTACTGGAAACCAAATCGATAATAATTTTTAATGATTTGTTTACCGCATTTCTTTGAATTTGTTGACGATTTGTCTTTTTAAAAATATTTTTATAAACTTTTATTTTTGAGCCTTTTTTAACACCTATATAAACTAAACCTACTGGTTTTTTTCTACTTCCACCTTTAGGACCTGCGATACCAGTTATCGAAATATTCAATTTTGCATTAGAAATCTTGCTCAGATTATTTACCATTGAGTAGCAACATTGTGGGCTAACAGCCCCATATTTTGATATAATATCTTTTTTAATTTTTAAGATCTTAAATTTTGATTGATTAGAATAAGTTATTAAACCAATATTAAAAATTTTCGACGAACCTTCTATCGATGTAATTGAGCTTGATAGCATACCGCCAGTACAAGACTCAGCTATTCCCAATCGAAGTTTTTTCTGTTTTAATAATTTAACAATTTTTTTAGCTAGCTTCATATTAAAAATTTTGATTTTATAATCATAAAAATGATAAAAGTTAATACCACATAAAGACCAGCAATTAGGTCATCAAAAATTACTCCAAAACTATTCTTAAAATTTTTGTCAATATAATTCGCCGGAAAGGGTTTGAAAATATCATACAACCTAAAAAAAATAAAAAAAAGAAAATAAAAACTAATAGCATCTTCAATGTTTCTTCCTGTTTGGTGTGAAAATTCAAATGTGATAATTGGAATGGACTGACCTAATACTTCATCAATAACCACCTCTTTTGGATCTTTATTTTCAGAATGTTTAATATAAATACTTACCGCAATAAAGGAATAAACTAAAAATATTAAAAAAATTACTAAGATTAATTGATTTGATAATTTTAAAATATAAAACGAACTAAATAAAAATATTGTAGTAATTAATGAAGCTACAGTTCCTGGTGCATATCTTACAGTTCCAATATAAAAAAATGTTACAAATAGATTATTAAAGATTTTAATCATATTTTATTACCGATGAAATGACCTCACAAGCTATTGCCTTTTCCCTCCCAATTAAACCTAATTTTTCCGTTGTTTTTCCTTTAATATTAACTTTATCTTTTGGAAGTTCACATAGTTTACAAATATTTTTTATAAGTCTATTTTTAATTTTTTTTATCTTTGGTGTTTGGGTAATTATATTTATATCTAAATTATTAATGGAGTAGCCTTTTAATTTGATAATACCTAATACTTTTTTTAGAAGAATTGTGGATCTTATATTTTTAAATTTTTTACTTCGATCAGAAAATAAACTACCAATATCACCAGATGCTGTTGCACCAAGAAGCGCGTCTATAATTGAATGTAAAACTGGGTCTCCATCGGAATGTCCCAAAGTACCAACTTTTGATTTAAATTTTATTCCACCCAAGTAAAGCTTTCTATTAGGAATCAATCTATGCACATCAAAACCTTTGCCAACATAATATTTGGATTGGAATAGTTTTTTTAGATCTTTAAAATCATCTTTTTCAGTAATTTTGAAATTGTTTTTCTCACCATCAATAAATTTAACACCATTTAAATTCATATATAAAGAAATATCATCATCTCTATATTTTTCTTTGTTGAGAAGATGATGACGAAAAATATCTTTAGAGATAAAGCACTGAGGTGTTTGCGTTAAAAATAAATTCTGCCTTTGTTTGGAAATTATATATTCATTTAAACTACTGTCTTGTATTTCTTTAACAGCATCTCGAATCTGAAGTTTTGGTATGACTGCTTTTGCATTTTTCATCTCACTCACAATTTTTCTCAATAATTTTAAAGAAAAATTAGGTCTAGCAGCATCGTGAATAAGAACTTTTGAAAATGAGTTCTTTTTATTCAAAACCCTTAAAGCATTTAGCGTTGAAATTTGTCTAGTTTTTCCACCAGGAACAAATTCTATATTTTTTAATTTCAGTTTTTTTAATATTTTTTTATCTTTTTTATTGTAAACCAATATGATTTTTTTGATTGTTTTTATCTTTTTGGCTTTATCAATACAAATTTCGACAAGAGATTTATTGCCTATTTTATGATATACTTTTGGTAGATTTGAATTAAATCTACTACTTTTGCCAGCTGCTAGAATAATTAAACAAAAACTCATTGTAATAACTTATATTATATTTATATAAATAATTAATGGTTAATTAAAATGTTTAAAATCATAAAAGACTTTAATCAAATAATTATATTATCATTTTTATGTATTTTCCTTGGAATCATAACATTTTTGACCTTTATCGGTGAAGGATTTATTGAATTAAACGATAAGAATCTTCAAATACTTTTGATAATCGATATTATTGTTCTTATAATTTTTTTCTACTTAATTTTTAAAAATATTTATAGATTCTATCTTGCAGGAAAAAAAAATAGGACAGGTTCGCAAACAAACATTAAATATGTATCTTTATTTTCGCTTTTCACATTTATCCCATCACTTCTGGTAGCGGTTTTTTCTTTAATTATTTTTAATTTTGGGATCCAAAATTATTTTGATAAACAAATTACAAAAGCAGTTAATAATTCATATGATGTTGCAAAAAATTACTTAATAGAAAATAAAGAGAATGTTTTATCAGATGTTATTTTAATGAGTGTAGGAATTAATCGTGCTGCAAGTATTTTTTATAATAATCCAGAGAGATTTAAAAGAATTGTAGTGAGTGAAAAATTACTTAGACGAGTGGATGATGTTTATTTAATAGATAGTACTGGAAGTGTAATTTTTTCAGATATTTCAAACCCGGACGACCAGTTTATAATTCCATCTGATGAGGAATTTGATGAGTCACTTAAAGGAAATGCAGTATTTGTTTCAAGAGACTTAAAAGATAAAACCAGCGTAATGCTTAAAC
>CACCLK010000014.1 GCA_902546795.1 uncultured Pelagibacteraceae bacterium | reverse complement strand
TACAATTGAAAAACTTAAATAAAATGTCTGGTTCAAAAAAAATTAGAAATTTAAACATCATCAAAGGAACCAAAAAAAGTGACAGTAAAGTCAGCGCACTTTCTCCAAGAGAAATTGTTTCTGAGCTTGATAGATACGTGATTGGACAGAAACAAGCTAAGAAAGCAGTAGCAGTCGCGTTAAGAAATAGATGGAGAAGACAAGCATTAACAGACGAAATGAAAGATGAAGTTTTGCCAAAAAATATTTTGATGATAGGACCAACTGGTGTAGGAAAGACAGAAATTTCAAGAAGACTCTCAAAATTGGCACAAGCACCTTTTATAAAAGTTGAAGCTACAAGATTTACTGAGGTTGGGTATGTTGGAAGAGATGTTGAACAAATAGTAAGGGACCTTATAGAAATTGCCATAGCAATGGAGAGAGAGAAAAAAAGAAAAGAGGTTAATGCTAAAGCCCAACTTTTAGCAGAAGAAAAAGTTTTGGACTGTTTGGTAGGAAATAAAGCGAGCGTTGCTACTAGAGAGAGTTTTAGAAAAAGATTGAGAAACGGGGACTTGGACGAGAATGAAATTGAAATAGAAGTTTTAGGTAGTCCTTCTTCGATGCAAAGTTTTGAGATACCAGGTATGCCAGGCGCAAATGTAGGGATGGTAAATATTGGAGACATACTTGGTAAATCATTGGGCAATAAAAAAGGAAAAAAGAAGAAAATGACCGTGAAAGAGTCTCACGATATTCTTGTTGCTCAAGAATCTGATAAAATGATTGAAGAAGATAAAATCATTAAGGAAGCAAAGAAATCAACTGAAGAAAATGGAATTGTCTTCCTAGATGAGATCGATAAAGTTTCAGCCAGAGGAGATAGAGTTGGTGGTGATGTTTCAAGAGAAGGTGTTCAAAGAGATTTATTACCCTTGATAGAAGGCACTACTGTAAACACTAAACATGGTCCAATCAAAACAGACCACATATTGTTCATTGCATCCGGAGCTTTCCAGTTGGCTAAACCTTCGGACTTGCTTCCTGAATTACAAGGAAGACTACCGATAAGAGTTGAGTTGGACGCTCTTAAAGAGGAAGATTTTGTAAAAATTCTTAAAGAACCAGATAATAGTTTAATAAAACAATATGTGGCATTACTCAAAACTGAAGGCGTTGATTTAGACTTTAAAGAAGATGGAATCGATATGCTTGCAAAAATTTCAACTGAAGTAAATTCCTCTGTAGAAAATATTGGAGCTAGAAGATTACATACAATTATTGAAAAGGTTCTTGATGACATTAGTTTCAACGCATCGGATAAATCAGGTGAAAAAATTGTGATCGATAAAGAATTCGTAACAAAAAACCTTGGTGATTTAGTAAAAGATACAGATCTATCAAAATTTATTTTATAACTTTTTTAATTTTATAATTAGCGCACCACTACCACCATCTTTTTCGGGAGCTTTTTTAATTGTCCTAATCAATTTTGAAATCTCAATGTTATTATTTAAATAATCTGGAATTGAATATCTTAATTTTGATAGCTCTTTGGAGGAGAATACATCATTATTATTTGAATGCTTGCCCTTGCCGGTAATTAGTAAAATTTCTTCTATACCTTTATTATAACAATCTTTAATTATTTCCTTAACTTTTTTATTGGCATCTTCTAACGAAAAGCCGTGTAGATCAAATTTAAATTTTTTTTTGAAAATTATTTTTTTAGAAAATCTATCTTTGTCAAAAATGTCTTTGGGATCTTTTAAATATTCTGACCAGGTTTTTAAATCATCCTCTGTATTTTTCTTCTTCACTTAGTGATAATTTCAGCTAAGTACCAATTAGGATTTTTACTAAATATATTCTTGGTAAATTTCCAATGATCCGTTACGGTTTTGATTCTATCAGGGTTCCCCTCAATAACTTTATTATCTTTGTCTTTTTTGACTGAAATAATTTCAGAAACAAACTTTACTGTTGCAATAAAATCAGTCTTTATCTTCTCATATTTTTCGAGCTTTGACTCTTTAAAGCCGATGAAAGTTAATTCAGACTTAATATTATTTTTATTTCTTTGATTTATAGCTTCGGAAAAGCTTCTAGCCATATCTTTGGTCAAAAGACTATCTAATTTATTTTGCTCACCTTTTGCGAATGAGGTAATTATTGTCTCGTAAGCTACTTCAGCTCCTTTTAAAAATTTTTCTTTTTCTTCTCCTTCAAGGACATTTGGATTTGATTTTTTAGGATTAAAATTCTTTTTAGTTAATTCATCAAAGTTTTTTGTGTAGTCAGAATATATTTTCTCCTCATGGCCAGTTCTTCTTCCTAAGATGTTTCTCAACCTTAAAATGATAAAACCAGCAATCATAGCTAGTAGAATTATGTCAATATAACCAAAATTGTTACTCATAGTTTGATAAATATACATTAATAATATATTTTTGTATCAGACAAATGAACTCATTTTTATTGCTTATAATAGCTGTGCCAATCGCGGAAATATTCATTCTTATCAAAATTGGTACGAAAATAGGTGCCATAAATACAATATTGCTAATATTTTTAACAGCATTTACTGGTGTTTATTTTGCAAAACAACAAGGGTTAAGCACTTTAAGATCAGGCTTAATGAATGCTTATCAAAATAAAGTGCCAATATATGAAGTCGTTTCTGGAGCATCGATTGCTCTTGCAGCTGTCTTATTAATATTCCCAGGATTTTTAACTGATACTCTAGGGTTTATACTTCTTATACCGCTAACCAGATCATTGATTATAAATCAGTTTGTTAAAATGAAAAAAGAAAAACAAAACAATGATAATGAAATTATTGAAGCTGAAGTAATCGAAAAAGAGGATAAAAAAGATGAGTTATAAAATTATAAGCAAATTTATTAAAGAGATAGACTTTAAAATCCCTGACGCAAAAACTTTTTTTTCCTTAGGAAAAAAAATTTCTGACTATAATGTAAAAATCGATATTAAAAGTTTACAGATTAAAGAGACCATTATTGAGATAAATACAAGTCTGAGCCTGATACCAATAAAAGCAAGTGAAGAAAAAATAAATACAAAAATTGTTTACGCTGCAGTTATTGAATTTGAAAATAATTTGCCTGACAAAAATAATCTTGAAAAAATAGTTCTGATTGAAGTTCCAAATGAATTATATGCTGATTTAAGAAAAATTTTCTTAACAATATTTGAGTCTTCAGGATTTAAAGATATTAAAATAGGTGAAAAGGTTGATTTTCAGAAACTATATGATCAAAGAAAAATTCAATAAAAATTTTTCTTTAAGTCTTTTTTCAAAAAATCTTTATGAAGAGACAACTCTTTTTCTGAAATTTCAACTACTTTTTTGAAATAATCTTTTGCAGTTGAACTTGTATCTATTCTAACTTCTGTATCCCTAGATGAGAAAGATAATTTAGGTTCTTTGGCATCTACAAGGTTAATATACACCTCTCTTAAAAGCTCACAGTCAAGGAGAGCGTTATGTTTGGTTCTTTTAGATAAATTTATCCCAAATCTTTTACATAATGAGTCTAGAGAATTTGATGATCCGGGAAATTTTTTTCTAGCAACTTCTAAGGAATCAATAATTTCATTATTTTGAATTTTAGGTTTGTTAATTCTTAATAACTCATTATCTAAAAAATTTAGATCAAAGGGTGCATTGTGAATTATGATTTTTTTTTCCTTAATAAAACTTAAAAATTCATCTGAAATTTGTGAAAACGTCGGCTTCGTTGATAAAAAATCGTCAGAGAACCCGTGAACCTTGAAGGCTTCTTCTGAAACCTTTTTTTTTGGATTTATAATTTTATGAAAGACTCGCTTCGTTGGGATTAAACCTGAGGTTTCCACACAAGCTATCTCAACAATTTTATCATTCTCAGGTGAAAGACCTGTTGTTTCGGTGTCTAAAAAAATCTCAGTCATAATTTGATAATATATTATTTAAATTTTTTTTTAAAACCTTAATAGATTTATTATTGTTAATAACACGATCACATCTTCTTGCTTTTTGCTTTGATGAATGCTGTCTTTTTTCTAAAACTTGAAATAGGCTTTTGTTCCCTCCTTTTTTTATAAACCTTTTTAATCTAATTTTTTTTGAAGCACCTATAAAAATTGTCTCGTCAAAATAATGAAAGAGATTTCGCTCTGACAATAGAGGGATTTCCAAAAAAATTAATTTTTTGCCTCTCTTTTTTTTAAGGAAATTTAACATTTTACCCCTTACTTTTGGATGAATATGTTTTTCTAGAGTTTTTAGATTAATTCTTTTCTTGGTAATAAACTCTTTGATATTTTTTTTTAAATTTTTATTATACCTGAGCCCAATCTTAGCTGAAAACGATTTAAGGAAAGATTTGTTTTTATAAAGCTTTCCGACCTCCTCATCAGCACTGAAAATGGGATATTTTTTTGCTTTTAGGAATTTTAAAACCGTAGTTTTACCTGCAGATACTGTTCCTGTTATCCCTATTCTCATTGTTTAATCTTATTTTCTAATAAGCTCAATAGGCCTTCGTCAATTTCTGGGTTCTGTTTTGTCCAAATGTAGAAAGATTTTTGACCTTGATAGACAAACATATTAAGACCATTAAATGTTTTTATATTCCTTTTTTTTAATTTTTTAATAGCGTTAGTTTCCAGAGGATTATAAATGGTATCTATATAAATTGACGAATTACTAATCTTATTGAGATCAAAATTAAAGTCTTCTTTACTGCTTAAGCCTAGGCTTGTAGCGTTGATGATAATATCAAACTTTTCTATCATTTCATTAAGTTTTGACCAATCTATTATTGAAATCTCTGGGAATTTTTTTTTTAAAAAAATGGACTTTTCGTAAGTCCTGTTTGATAAGCTTATGTTAAATGCATTTGATTTTTTCAAGGCATAAATAATTGATGGTGAAACACCGCCCGCGCCTAATATCAAAGCTTTTTGATTATTATTTTTCTTAATAAAAATCTCCTTTAAGTATCCCGCCTGTAATCCATAAACATCTGTGTTGTCACCTACAACTGATCCACTTTCGTCAAGATAAATTGTATTAACGGAACTTGTTTCTTTTGCATCGTTAACAATTTTATCTAAAAAGGGGATTACTTTTTGTTTAAACGGAAGTGTAACATTAGCACCAGCCATTTCACGGTTTTTAATTTTCTCTATAATTTGTTTAATTTGACTCTCATTAATCTCCGATGACATATATTTAAAATTAAACTTATATTTGCTAAACCAGAAGTTATGTAGAGTTGGTGATAGCGAGTGGGAAATTGGATTACCAATTATAGTAAATAACTTATTATGTTTCATTTAAGTTTTTAATATAATTCATAATTTGTTTAATTGGCAGACCCATAATAGAATTTTGATCACCCTTTATATACTCAAATAGGCTCAATCCATCGGCCTCGATTTGATAAACACCATAAGCTAAAAGCGTCTCGGTTTTAATTTTAGATAAATATTCTTTGATTTCTGTGTCTTTGAGGTTTTTCATTTTTAATTCAGACTTATCTGTATAATGCCAAATCATAGCACCATTTTTTGATATACAAACTGAGCTAATTAAAAAATGAACAGAATTATTTAGCATTTTTAAGATCTTAAAAGCCTCATTTCTATTTTTGGGTTTATTTATTAATTGGTTGTTTAAAGATACAACACTGTCAGCGCCAAGAACTAGAGTATTAGGGTTTTTCATGCTCACCTTAATCGATTTTATCTCGGCAAGGTTTTTTGAAATTATTTCGGGTGTAGCTCCTTCACTTAAAAGGGACTCTTTGGCTTGATCTTCATCGACCTGAGAGTGAATAACAGAACAGTTTATTTTATGTTGTTCTAAGATTTTCTTACGGACACCGCTTTTTGATGCTAAAATTATTTTCATTTATTTTTTTTTATCTCATAAATTTTGATAATAGAGGCCGCGGTTTCTTCGACTGATTTTCTAGTTACATCTATTATTGGCCAGTTAAATTGTTTGAATAATTTTTGGGAGTTGTTCACTTCTTCGGTTATGTTTTCCAAATTTGTATATGAAGAAGTTCCTTTCTCATTAGATATTGCTACTCGGTTCCGTCTTATATCATGAAGTCTTTCAGGATCTGCGTATAGACCAATTACGCAAGGTTTAAAATCTTTCTTTTTAATTTCACCTGGAATTTCCTGTTTCAAAACAAGAGGTATGTTTACAGTTTTAAATCCTCTATTAGATAAATATATTGAAGTTGGTGTCTTGCTTGTCCTGCTTACACCCAATAAAACAATATCTGCTTGAGAAATATCATCTGTTTTTTTTCCGTCGTCATGTATCATCGTAAATTGAATAGCTTCAATTCTTTTGTAATAATCATCATCCAAAACATGCTGAGCGCTTGGTTTGTGTATGGCTTTTTGGTTGAGTAATTTAGAAAAATTTAAAATTAAACTGCCTAGAATACCGAAGCATGGAATATTTAGCTTTTCACTCTCTCTTGAGATGAACTTCGCCAATTTAGTCTCTACTATTGTGTATAAAATAATAGAGTTTTTTTCTATTTGACAATCTGATAATATTTTAAGGATTTGTTGTTCAGTTCTTACAAACGAAAACTCTTTTTTATTATAGACAAAATTAGAAAACTGCGATTTGATTGATAAAAAAATTCTATCGAGGGTTTCACCCGTGGAGTCGCTCACTAAATATATGTTATATTTTCGGTTCACAAGCTTGTTAATTACTTCTTTAAAAAGTTCATTTATTAGTTTTTTTTTAATTAAATAAAAATTTATTAACAATAATTAACATAAATTTAACATTTTGTTATCTGTTAATAGTTTCTCAACATAGCCCAAGATAATGTTATTAACTTTAGGTTCATAAGTTAATTATTACAGATTACACGATTAATTATATGAATAAAATGTTTAAAACACTGTATAAATAATAGTTTTCAATACTAACATGACCTATTACAAAAACTATAATTATAAATATATTATTATTAATGATGAGTAATATTCATAATTGTTTAATAAATAAAGATGTAGAGTATAATCCTATATGGTTTATGAGACAAGCGGGAAGGTACTTGCCTGAGTTCAGAAAAATTAGACAATTAAATAAAGATTTCACTAAACTATGTTTAAATAAAGATTTAAGTTCCGAAATAACTTTACAACCTATGAAAAGATTTGATTTAGATGCAGCCATAATATTTTCAGATATTTTATTAATACCGCATGTTTTAGGACAAACGGTAAATTTTTTTAATGGACAGGGACCAAGTCTTAAAACCTTTGATATGGATATTTTTAAATCTAATAATCTTGAAATTCTTGAAAAAAAACTCTCTCCTGTTTATTCATCCTTAAATTTAACTAGAAAAAAGCTCGATAAAAAAAAATCACTCATATCGTTTGTAGGAGCTCCTTGGACTTTATTAGTTTATATGTTTGGTCTTAAAAAAGATAAGAAAAACAACGAAGACATAGATAAGATAGAAAGTAAATATAATTTAAAAAAAGTTATAGATGATTTAATAAAATACTTGTGTTTTCACATAGAAAAACAAGTGAGATCTGGTTCTGACATTGTTCAAATTTTTGATTCTTGGGCAGGGTTGATCCCGGAAAATAAGTTGATCGACTACTGTTTTGAGCCTAATAAAAAAATAGTAAATTATTGTAAAAAACTCAAAGTCCCCTCAATATGCTTCCCGAAAGGAATAGGAAAAAATTACTCTGACTTTGTAAAGATTGTAAAACCCGAAGGCATAAACATTGATTATACGATGAGTCCTGATTGGGCAAAAAAAAATCTTAAAAATGTATGTATTCAGGGTGGAATGGACCCAAAAATTTTACTTGGAGATGAAAAGGGGGTTCTTAATGAAGTTGATAAATATTTGTCTACGTTTAAAGACACACCATATATCTTCAATTTAGGACATGGAATTTTACCACAAACAAACCCAAGCATTATTGAAAAAATTATTAAAAAAGTAAGGTCTTACAAACCATGATTACTGAAAAACATCCAGAAGTAAAATATGGAAAAACAGGAATTGTATTAATAAATCTTGGAACTCCAGATACTACAAGCTGGTTTGATATTAGAAAATATTTGAGAGAATTCTTGTCGGACAGGCGTGTTATAGAAGTAAACCCAATTATTTGGCAAATAATATTAAATCTTATAATTTTAAACATAAGGCCTAGCAAAACAGCAAAAGCTTACAAAGAAATTTGGATGAAAGATAAAAACATGTCACCCTTAAGACATTATACAATAATGCAATCAAAAAAACTCAAGGATAGACTTGCTAAAGAAAATCTATTAGTTGATTATGCGATGAGGTATGGAAACCCAAGTATTAACTCAGTATTAACTAAGCTACAAAGACTTGGGTGCGAAAAATTAATTGTTCTTCCCCTTTATCCTCAATATGCGGCAGCAACAACTGCAACTGTATGTGATGAGGTTTATAGAACTTTAATGAAAATGAGATGGCAGCCAAGTTTACAAATTATTCCACATTACGAGTCCGAACCTCTTTACATTTCAGCATTAGTCAAAACAATAAAAGATAAAATCAAAAATTTAAATTGGAAACCGGATCTAATTTTAACATCTTATCATGGTATTCCAAAAAAATATTTTGATAAAGGTGATCCCTATCAATGCTATTGTCAAAAGACAACAAGACTAATATCCGAAAGTTATAACGAAATTCCAATTAAAGTAACTTTTCAATCGAGATTCGGTCCAGATGAATGGTTGCAGCCTTATACTGATAAAACTTTAGAAAAATTACCATCAGAAGGAGTAAAAAATTTATTAGTAATGTGTCCAGGCTTTTCTTCAGATTGTGTAGAGACTCTTGAGGAAATTTTAATTCAAGGTAAAGAAAGTTTCATTAATTCCGGTGGAAAAAATTTTGATTTGATACCATGTCTAAACGATCGAGAGGACCATATAGACATGATTGAAAAATTAGTAAAAAATTACATCTGATGGAAGCTTATTTAATTATAAAATCACTTCATGTAATCTCAGTTATATCTTGGATGGCTGGATTGCTTTATTTACCGAGGATATTTGTTTATCATGCAGAAAATCAAAAAACAGAAAATATGTCTAAAACGTTTAAAACTATGGAGCATAAGCTCTATTTTTATATAATGACACCAGCAATGTTTTTAACTTGGATATTGGGAATTGGTCTAATTCATTTTGTAGGTTTTCAAAAATGGCTATTGTTAAAGATTACCCTTGTGTTTGCCTTAACAATCTATCACTTTTTTCTACTAAAATGTCTTAATCACTTTAAACAAGATGCCAATACCTATTCTTCAAGATTTTTTAGATTTTTTAACGAAATCCCCACTATTTTATTAGTTTTAATTGTTTTTTTAGTTTATTTGAAGCCATTATAGGGGTTGAAAAAAATTATAAACGAACTATATTAATAATATCTTTCCCAATACAAACATCATATGAAATTACAGGATTTAAAGAAGAAAACCCCAGCTGATCTAATATCAGAAGCTGAAAAACTTGGAATTGAAAACCCAAGTACTCTGAGAAAACAAGAGATATTATTTGCAATTCTAAAAAAACTTGCAGAGAAGAACGAACAAATAAGTGCATCTGGAGTTTTAGAGGTGCTTCAAGACGGTTTCGGGTTTTTAAGAGCTATAGAGTCAAACTATTTGCCTGGCCCAGACGATATTTATGTAAGTCCAAGTCAGATAAGAAGATTCGGGCTAAGAACTGGAGACTCCGTTGAGGGTGAAGTTAGAGCCCCCAAAGATGCAGAGAGATACTTTGCACTTTTAAAAGTAAATAAAATTAATTTTGATGAACCAGAAAAGGGAAGAAACAAAATAGCATTTGATAATTTAACTCCACTTTACCCTAATAAAAGAATAAAATTAGAAATAGAAAGTTCAAAAATTGAAAAGAAACCAGATAATACAGCAAGACTTATTGATCTTGTCAGCCCAATAGGTAAAGGACAAAGATCTTTGATAGTGTCGCCACCTAGAGCCGGCAAAACAATGATACTTCAAAATATTGCCCAATCAATCACGGCTAATCACCCTGAAATTTATCTAATGGTACTTTTAATTGATGAGAGACCGGAGGAAGTAACGGATATGCAAAGATCTGTTAAGGGTGAAGTGGTGTCATCAACATTTGATGAACCTGCTTCAAGACACGTTGCAGTAGCAGAAATGGTAATTGAAAAAGCTAAAAGATTGGTCGAGCATAAAAAAGATGTTGTTATATTACTTGACTCAATTACAAGATTAGGAAGAGCTTACAACGCGGTAGTACCGAGCTCTGGAAAAGTTTTAACAGGAGGTGTCGACGCTAATGCATTACAAAGACCAAAAAGATTCTTCGGAGCTGCAAGAAACGTTGAGCAGGGAGGTTCTTTAACAATTATTTCAACTGCTCTTATAGATACAGGAAGCAGAATGGATGAGGTAATTTTTGAAGAATTTAAGGGTACAGGTAATTCCGAGCTTATTCTTGATAGGAAAGTTGCAGATAAAAGAATTTACCCTGCACTAGATATTACAAGATCAGGCACAAGACGAGAGGAGCTGCTTTTTGCTAAAGATGACTTATCAAAAATGAATGTGCTCAGAAGAATTATAAGTCCCATGGGAACTATGGATGGAATAGAATTTTTAATATCTAAAATAAAAGACACTAAAAATAATTCTGATTTTTTCAACTCGATGAATAAATCTAATTAATTAAAAGAAAGACTACTGCAAGACACGACCATTGCTTGGATTGCTATATAGGTAAAATTCAATAATATTTAAAATTGTTTCAGTTTTTTCCTCTAAAGTGATTGTCTCTAATAGTTTTTGTTTCTCTTCATCAGATACAGGTGCAATCATCGCCAAAGTATTAATTCGCTGGTAGTAGCTTAGTTTTTCAAATTCTTTCCAATTAAGTATTAAGCCGTTTTTTTCAAAGAATTTTTTCGTTTTTTCAACAAAAATATTTATGTCTACTTTCTCAAAGTTTTCTTTTTTTACTTCATTGTTTTTTAGATCAAGATCAAATTTTTTGTACGATACTTCAAATTCTCTATAAAGTTTTTTATTTGATATTTCTTTCTGAATTTCAAACCTGATTAAACCGGTTAAATTTATCAGTAGTCGACCATCCTTTGTTTTTTGATAATCACTTATTTTCCCAAGACATCCAACTTTATAGACTTCAGAGCCACCTTTTTTAGATTGTACCATGCCCATCATTTTGTCTTTTTTGTAACAATCATTGACAAGTTCCAAATATCTCTGTTCGAAAATATTTAATGGTAGATTTGTCTTTGGAAAGTAAATTACTCCACTTAGAGGAAATACTGGAATTTGTTTTGGTAATTTATCAGAATTCATAATTTATATAACCAAATTTTTATTTATTATTCAATTTAATTTGCTTATAATAATTAAAAATATAAGCGGGCATAGCTCAGTGGTAGAGCGTCTCGTTGCCAACGAGAAGGTCGAGGGTTCAAGTCCCTTTGCCCGCTCCAGAAATTATGGGCGATTTAGCGAAAAAAAAGTGTATTCCATGTGAGGGGGGCATTCCGCCTTTCGATAAAAGTCAAATTCATAATTATCTAAAGAAAGTTGACGGGTGGGACGTTAAAAGCAATGAGGATAAGAGTTATTTTTTAATTAAAGAGTTTAAATTTAAAAACTTTAAAGAAAGCCAGGATTTTGTAAATAAAGTTGGATTTTTAGCTGAAAAAGAAAATCACCATCCCGATATTTCATTTGGTTGGGGATATTGTAAAATTAAAATTTTTACTCATGCCATAAAAGGTTTAGCTGAAAGTGACTTCATACTAGCCGCTAAAATAGATAAAGTTTAGCTAATGGTTAAAATGCCTAAGACCGGTAAAAACCATTTTAATCTTTGCTTTATTTGCCTCTTTTATAATTTCTTTATCTCTTATTGAACCACCGGGCTGCACAATAGTTTTTACCCCAGCGTGAATTAGAATTTTTAATCCGTCTGCGAAGGGAAAAAAAGCATCTGAGGCAGCAATAGAATTAACTATTTTGCGTGGTTGAAATTGTTTAGCCTTTTGAATTGCTATTTTACAACTATCTAGTCTACTTGGTTGGCCAGCACCTATTCCAATTGTAGAAAAATTATTGCACAATGCAATCGCATTGGATTTTGTATATTTACAAATATTGAAAGCAAATTCTATTTCCTCTAATTCTTTTTTGTTAGGTTTTAATTTTGTAACAAATTTAAGCTTTTTTTTATCTAATATTATCCGATCCTTGTTTTGAAGGATAAATGACCCATCAAAATTTTTAACTGATGTGTTGTTGTTCATTTTGAATTTTGAAATATCAATGATTCTTAAATTTTTTTTCTTTTTCAAGATGCGCAAAGCCTTTTTGTCAAACCCTTTAGCTAATAAAACTTCCAAAAAATTCTTATTAATTTCAATAGCAATTTTTTTGTTTATTCTATAATTACAAGCAATAACCCCCCCAAAAGAACTTACTGGATCACTTGCGTAAGCATTTTTAAAAGACTCTAACGGTTTTTTATTTTCTGAAACTCCGCAAGGGTTTGCATGTTTCACAATCACAGTTCCGGCTTTGTCTTTGATTGATTGTAAAATTTCTAATGATGCAAAAATATCATTATAATTATTGTAGCTCAACTCTTTACCGTGTAGTTGAAAGAACTTTAGCTTTTTATCATCGTAATCGTTTATATAAATAGAGCTTTTTTGATGAGGGTTTTCACCATATCTCAGTTTTTGAAATTGTTTGCCAAATATTGTTTTCCTTTCCGGAAACTCAATATTAAGTTTTTTATTAAACCAGTTCGCTATCATAGCATCATAGTATGCTGTTAAGCCAAATGCTTTCGAGGACATGTACTCTCTAAAACTTAAACTTGTTTTTCCATTATTTTTATTTAGTTCTTCAATGAGATCTGGGTAGTCATTCTTATTTGTAATAATTGTAACATTGTTAAAGTTTTTCGCTGCAGCTCTTACTAATGTAGGTCCACCAATGTCGATGTTTTCTATAATTTTTTTGGGTTTTTTAGTTTCAATTACAACTTTTTGAAAAGGGTAAAAATTAACTATAATCAAATCTAATGCTGGAAATTTCTGTCTGCTCATCTCATTTTTGTGAATTTTGTTTTTCCTATCGTGTAAAATACCTGCATGAATTTTTGGATGTAATGTTTTTACTCTTCCATCTAACATTTCCTTAAATCCAGTGTACTTTGATAATTCTATACATTTATAGCCTAGTTTTCTAATAGCATTGTATGTTCCTCCTGAGCTAATAATATTAATTTTATGCTTCTTAAGGACTTTTAAAATTGAAGATAATTTTTCTTTATCGGATACAGAAATTAAAGCATTTTTAATCTTTAAATTCATGGTTAAATATTTTTCCTAAAGCTCCAATTAATAATTTTTTCTTTTTCGTTTATCTTGCCTGAAATTCTCATGCATAAGTTATTTAGTATTTTATTTCCACCCAAAAATATACTTTTTTCTACGCTTAGATTTTCATTCTCAACAAAAAAAATCATTGATTTATTTTTACTTATTTTTATTAGCACACTGTTTCCGCCAAGAGTTTTTATTGCGTCTAAACCTGGCGTTAAGTGAAAAAAGATATCATAATCTGTGTTAGACGACATCTTTTTATTAAACAAATAATCAGTTCCAAAAACCGCATCTTTTACTTTGTTAATTCTTATTTGCCTTTTATGAGTAAATCCCAATTTAGTCCTATAAGCATTATGAGAGGCAGAAGAGTAAATCTCACTATCATTTGAATACTGGTTCAGATCATTAATCTTAAAATCTTCTTTGCATGAATAGCCAAAAGCTTTATTTAAAAAACGATTGCGCTCAAATTTTACCACTGAGGTATTGCCAATACTCAATGTTGATTGAGCAGAAGTTAATTTACTTAAAAGAATAGCTTTGTTGGAAATATTAATACCAAAACCACAATTAGTGATAATTTTGTCTTTATCGTTAAAATATTCAAAAGCCAGTGGACCCGATTGGTATTTACTAGAAAAATTTTTTTTTGGAGAAGAACCGACGTCAAAAAAGATAAAATCCTTTTTATTTTTAAGTAAATGAAACTCACCTATTTCTATTTTCGTATTTTTTTTTAGTTTAATATTTAAATTTGAGAGGTAATTTAAAAATTCAGTTACATCTGTATCAGTACATCCATTAAAAAGGGGAAGCCTATTCGTCGGCGTTATACAAAAAGAGAGACAAATTAAATTCTTTTCTAGCATGCTATCCAATGATGATACGGGGGCTTTTTGGGCGTCTTTAATACACTCTTTCATTATTATGAAGAATTTAATAAATCTTAAGAGGTCCTCTGTATTTCGCGTAAGAGGAAAACCATTATTATCAAAAAAATTCTCTATAATTTTATTAATTTCTTTTGCGCCAAATTCAAAATTTTCTTTATAATCTTTAAAAACTAAACCTGATAATAAGATCGCTGAGATCATTTCTATCTTTTTTACATGATCTTTTTCACTATTATAATTTTTTTTAAGATGATTTACTTGTGAAATTATTGACTCTAGAAAATTTTTTCTAAAATCAAAATTACTATTTTCAAGGATAATTTCAGAATTTAAAATCCAACTGATAATCCTAAGACTTAAAATCGAGTTATCCCAATCAAACCTGTTATATTTGTTATTTTTTTCTATCCATTGAATTATAATTTTTCTAATTATTTCTTTATCTACTTTTCTATTTAAAAGGTTTAGCCACAAGAAACAGTTTAATCTTCCCCTTTCCTTTGAATTATTAAAAGAACTCCAAAAGTTTTCAACGTTTGCCTCTGAAATATTGAAATAAAAATTTTTATTATTTGTTAGCGACGATAGGAGGAAGGCGTTTGGAAAAAATATTAAACTATTTGGAATTTTAGTTCTGAGAGTATCATTATAAATTTTCGTTGAAAAATAAACTTTTTTAAAAAAATTATTTAAATTTATCTTTGCTGCCAAAAAGTAATAATAAATACTTTTTAAACTTAACATTTTTATGATGATCTCAATAGCTCAATATTTTTTTTAAGGTTACCATTATTAGACTTAAAGATAGTAGAACCAGAAACCAACACGTTTGCTCCAGCTTCAGTAGCAGTTTTACAATTCTCGAAATTAATTCCACCATCAATTTCAATATCTATTTTAATATTTTTTTCTTTTGTAATTTTTTTTATTTCTTTAACTTTGCTAAGGACCTCTGGCATAAATTTTTGCCCACTAAAACCAGGCTCTACACTCATAATTAAAACTAAATCAATTTTATTTAAAAAATTTTTAACAACATCTATACTAGTTTTAGGTTTTAATGAAATGCCAACTTTTTTTCCCTCATTTTTAATTAAATCTATGGTCTTTTGAGTATTCTCTGTTGCCTCTGGATGAAAAGTTATTATGTCAGCACCTGCCTTAGCATATTCAGAAATATATTTATCAACCGGAGAAATCATTAAGTGAACGTCGAATACCTTTTTTGTATATGATCTAATATTTTTAATTACCTCCGGTCCAATGGTAAGGTTAGGCACAAAATGACCATCCATTACATCAACATGAATGTAATCAGCGCCAGCTTTATCCAGGGCAACTATTTCATCACCAAGTTTACCAAAATTAGATGATAATATCGATGGAGATATTTTTACAGCTTCTGACATAATTTATTTATATTTTAAAAAAAAATCTTGTCAAAAAAATTATTTGTCTGGACTAAATAATCTGTAAAGTTCTCTGGAGAAGTCACTGTCTATAGGGAAAGATAACATTCCCATAGACCCATAACCTAATAGCCAAGGCATTAAGTAAAATCTGATGAGATAAAAATAAAATGCAACATATAATGGAACAATTGGTCTAGCTAGAAATTCAGGGGTAATTTTGCTAAAAAGTTTCAGTACAGGATTTGTAAATTTAACAAATATTCTCATAAAGAAAAATTTAGAATCTTCTTTTTGGAAGATATTCATAGCTGCTCTTCCTATGAGAGTGTACATTACCACTCCTAATATATAATCTAAAATTAAAACCCAGATAGGCATAATTTACATTATCATTATTAAGGTAAAAAAAAAGGGGCGAGTTAATCGCCCCTTTTAAATAATTATCTTTTTAACAGTTTAGTGCTGTCTACCAAGAATAGATCTTCCGCTAGGAACTCTAACTTCATCTACCATTCTCTGTGTAGCCGCGTCAGGAGCTTTGGTCAATAAACTTACTACAACCATAACTACTAGACATACTGGAGCACCGATTAGACCAAATCTTAAGTGGTCTATACCTAACCATGCAGGATTACCCATGAATTTAGGGTAAACGTAGATTAGATAAGCCGTTCCAGCTGCGAGACCTGTTAGCATTCCTGCTATAGCCCCTTCTCTTGTAGCTCTCTTCCACCATACTCCAAGTACAAGTGGGAAGAACAAGCCTGACATTGCAAAGTCAAATGCCCATGCAACTGCTCCAAGGATACTAGTGATACGCATTGATGCAATATATGCACCTGCAGCACCAATCACGACTAAAAGTACTCGTGCAACTATTAGTCTTTTTCTAACATCCGCTTTTGGATCGATCATATTAAAGTAAACGTCGTGTGATAACGCGTTTGCTATCGCTAAGATTAATCCGTCAGCAGTTGACATAGCAGCAGCCATACCACCAGCTGCAACTAATCCTGAGATTACATATGGCAATCCAGCAACTTCAGGAGTCGCAAGTACCACCACACCAGTTCTCATGAACCATTCATTTAACTGAAGAATGCCGTCACCGTTAAAGTCAGCTATAAATACTTGTTTTTGAGAAGACCATTGTTTGACCCACTCTATACTTTGTACATCAGCAATAGATTTTCCAATTATACCTGTAGGTAAATTTGGATCCATTAATGATATTTTCGACAAAGTCGCAAGCATCGGAGCTGATGAGTAAAGCAAGAAAATGAAAAATAGCGACCATGCTACAGATTTTCTAGCTGATTTTACAGAAGGAGTTGTGAAGTATCTCATTAAAATATGAGGTAACGACGCAGTTCCTACCATCATACAGATAGCTAGCGATATGTATTTCCATACTGCCATTCCACCTGCACCCACTCCAGCATGTGCTACCGCGATAGATTTTAATCCACCAGGAACACCTGCTGCTTTCACATCAGCGGCACTGTTTTTTGTTAATCCGAATTGGCTTTCAAGCTCAGTAATTCTTGCAACCTCATCACCTAACATTAGGTGTGGGAATACACCTGCACCAATCTTGTTACTTATCCAGAATACCGGAATTAAGTATGCAATAATCAATACGATATATTGTGCAACTTGTGTCCATGTAACGGCTCTCATTCCGCCTAACATTGAACATAGCAAGATACTTACTAAACCTACCCATACACCAGCTTCAAAAGGAATACCTAAAGCTCTAGCAGCAATAGTTCCCGTAGCGTTAATTTGAGCTGTCACATAAGTGAAAGAAGCTAATACAAGAACTAGCACAGCACAGAAACGTACTCCGTTTCCACCGTATCTTGTTCCTATAAAGTCTGGCACTGTGTAACATCCAAATTTTCTTAGATATGGTGCTAATAATGTTGATACAAGCACATAACCACCTGTCCAACCAACTAAGAAAGCCATATAACTATAGCCACCAAAGTAAACACCACCTGCTAATGCTACGAACGAAGCACCTGACATCCAGTCAGCTGCTGTCGCCATTCCATTGAACACTGTTGGGACTTGCCTTCCAGCAAGATAATATGCGTCCACTTGAACAGTACGTGACAAATATCCAATCAAAGCATATATCGCGACAGTAAATGCCACAAACATAATACCGATTGCTTTTGCCGAAGCACCAGCTTGCTCTGCGATCGCCATAAGAATGATGAACACAAGAAAGCCCCCAGTGTACAGACCATAAATCTTCGGAAGGTTTTGTATAAATCCACCTTTAAACATTAGTCATCCTCCTTTTCTCCGAATCCAAACTCTTCATCAATTTTTTCTTGCTTATTAGCAAACCAAAAAATGATTAATACGAATGCGAGAAGTGAACCTTGCGCAGTCATATAATAAGCTAATGGATATCCCAAAAAGCTCATTGAGTTGATTTCGTAACCAAAAAGGAAAACAACCATTGAGAAGAAAGCCCATAGACACAATGTAACTATCATATGCATCTTAGTCTTTTCCCAATGCTTTTCTTTATTTGACATATTTCCCCCTATATTTACGTTAACGTAACTTTAGTTGGGATCTTACCCATCTAGACGTCAATTAAAAGTTAAAAAACCTATTTTGAAGTGCTATAAAGCCTTTAAAATAAGGGGAAAAAGGAAAGGAAATTTTAATACAACTTGAAATTGAATTTAAAAGGGATATTAGAGGTCTTTGAAGCCATTAAGGAATATGTCTTTCCTTACGAAAAACTTCAAAAAAGATTTAATAGGATTAGAAATTTACAAGAACTAGAAAATTTCATTAAAGAAAGGTCCGCATTTGTTACACAAACAACATTGTACGGTTATTTAAAAACGAGAATGGGCTTAAAGTACACAATGATGTTTAGTGACGATATATTTTTAACATCAGTGAACAAATCAAAATGGAACATATTTGCCGAAGCTGTTGGTGATCTAACCTTGTATTCACTTTCGTATTTGAGTGCAAATAACATTTTAAACAATCTGGACCCTAAAGAAGTATACGAAAAAATTCTTGATTTTGAAGAAACAAATGGAATGCCTTCCGAAATAATTATGAAACATAAAAATAATTTTCAAGAAAGATTAAAAGATTATCAATATTTAAATTATTATAAAGATGATCCATTTAAAAATAGCGGTCAAGCTTTATATAATTGGTCACCTATAGCAGATGAACTTAAAGTTTTAGATAAAGAAATAGTTCTTAACTCCATTAAAAATAAATGGAAATTAGTAGTTTCGGATTTTTCAAAAAATATAAAAGAATTTAAAAATTAGTTTTTATTTTGCCTGTTTTCAATTAATGACTCTACAACTGATGGATCTGCTAACGTTGTAGTATCACCTAATTCGTTATGTTCATTTGCAGCAATTTTTCTCAAAATTCTTCTCATAATTTTTCCAGATCTCGTTTTTGGTAGACCTGGAGCGAATTGTATGAGATCCGGAGTTGCAATTGGACCAATTTGTTTTCTTACCCAAAGCTTCAACTCTCTTTCTAAATCTCCATTGGGTTGTTCGCCAGCATTTAAAGTTACGTAACAGTATAAACCATTCCCTTTAATATCATGAGGGTAACCAACAACAGCAGCTTCAGCAACTTTTGGATGAGCAACAAAAGCACTTTCAATTTCTGCAGTTCCTAAATTGTGACCAGAGACTATAATTACATCATCTACACGACCAGTTATCCAATAATATCCGTCTTTATCTCTTCTACAACCGTCACCGGTAAAATATTTCCCATCAAATTGAGAGAAGTATGTGTCAATAAATCTCTGATGATTTCCATACACAGTTCTCATCTGCCCTGGCCATGAAGCTGAAATACAAAGCCTACCTTTGCACGCTCCCTTTAAAACTTTTCCAGTTTCATCGACAATAACTGGTTTTATTCCATAGAAAGGTTTTGTAGCTGAACCTGGTTTCAAATCAATAGCTCCTGGTTGAGGGGCAATCAATATTCCACCAGTTTCTGTTTGCCACCAAGTATCTACAATAGGACATTTTGAGTCCCCAACAACTTTGTAGTACCACATCCATGCTTCTGGATTAATTGGCTCTCCTACAGTTCCCAATAATTTCAAAGATTTCCTACTAGTTTTCATTACCGGTCCATCACCTTCTTTCATCAAAGCTCTTATCGCTGTAGGCGCGGTATAAAATATTTTCACTTTATATTTGTCTACTATCTGCCACCATCTTGAACTGTCAGGATAGTTAGGAATTCCCTCAAACATT
>CACCLK010000013.1 GCA_902546795.1 uncultured Pelagibacteraceae bacterium | reverse complement strand
CCCTTCATAACTTTTCCACTTTTATTATAAATCGGTTTTCCGTTTTCATCTAACTTGCTCATATTTGAATTTTGAACTTCTTCAAAACATTTGTCTAAATTAATCCCAAATGCATGTCCGGCTCCATAGGTAACATATAGGATATCTGTTAATGCATCCGCAACTTCGGTTAAATTCTTTGATTGAATGGCTTCCTTAAGCTCATTTAATTCTTCCTCTATAAGCGCTATTCTCAGATCCACAATTTTAGCTGATGGAAATTCTGATTTCTCCTTTACTTCTTGACCAAAAGTTTTCATAAACTCTCCAACCTTTTCATAATTGCTCATTTTGTCTCCAACACTTTATTATTGTTTAATAAATAAATTTTAGGTGTATTATATAATTGATTCATATATGAAATACAGAATTGAATTTGATAGCATTGGAAAAATTAAGGTACCTGGTGATAAGTATTGGGGAGCGTCTACGGAAAGATCAAATAAATACTTTAATATTGGAAGTTTTTTAGTAAGACCAAGGCTTATACAGTCAATAGCAATAATTAAAAAAGCTGCAGCGATCGTTAATGCAAGAAATGGAGACTTAGACAAAAGATTAAGTAAATATATTATTAAAGCTGCTCAAGAAGTTATTAGTGGGAAGCTAAAAGATCATTTTCCATTAAAAGTATGGCAAACTGGATCTGGAACTCAAACTAATATGAACGTAAACGAGGTTATTGCTAATAGAGCTATTCAGATGCTTAAAGGGAAAATGGGTACAAAAAAACCGATACACCCCAATAATCATGTAAATAAGTCTCAGTCCACTAACGATGTTTTTCCAACAGCGATGCATATTTCTATAGCAATGAAAACAAAAGAAATATTATTGCCTTCCTTAAAACTTTTAAATAACGAATTAAAAAAAAAATCAAATCAATTTAAAAAAATTGTTAAACTTGGAAGAACACACCTTCAAGATGCTACTCCAATTACACTTGGTCAGGAATTCTCTGGTTATCATTCACAGCTAAGTCAATGTATTTCAAGGATAGAAGGTGCTTTAAAAGAAATTCATAACTTAGCCCAAGGCGGTACGGCTGTAGGCACTGGGCTTAATACAAGGAAAAATTTTGATAAACAAATAATAAGAGAAATATCAAAAATTACAAAAATTTCCTTTAAACCAGTTAAAAACAAATTTGCAGCTTTAGCTGCGCATGATGCAATAGTAAATTTTTCAGGCACAATGAATACCACTGCGGTTTGTTTAATGAAAATTGCTAACGACATTAGATTTCTTGGATCGGGACCTAGAGGCGGTTATGGTGAATTAATTTTGCCAGAGAACGAACCAGGTTCGTCTATTATGCCAGGAAAAGTGAATCCCACTCAATGTGAGGCTGTAACAATGGTTTGTGTTAAAGTAATTGGAAACCACAATGGTATCACTATGGCAGGGTCTCATGGACATTTTGAGTTAAACGTATTTAAACCCTTGATCATTCATAATATTTTACAATCAATTCTCATAATGGGTGATAGTGCTAAAGCTTTTGCTCTATATTGTATAAAGGGTTTGAAGGCAGACAAAATAAAAATTAAAAAAATTTTAGATAACTCTCTGATGACCGTTACAGCTTTGTCCCCAAAAATTGGTTACGATCAAGCTGCTAAAATCGCAAAATTAGCTCACAAAAATGGTACGACCTTACGCGAGGAGGTATTAAAGGCTAAAATTTTGTCTGAGAGGGATTATGATAGAGTTATGAACCCTTTAAAAATGACTAAACCAAAGTAAAAAGTCTTAAAGATACAATCTAAAGTGATCAATATGGAAGAAAATTTTTTATCTAATTTAAATGAGGATCAAAAAAAAGCAGTTATAAGCACTGATGGTCCAAATTTAATTGTAGCGGGCGCAGGCTCAGGTAAAACTAGAGTGTTAACTACTAAGCTTGCGTATTTAATAAAAAATAAGAAAGCGTGGCCCAATCAAATTCTATGCGTAACTTTTACAAATAAAGCCGCTAGAGAAATGCAAAATAGGGTAATGAATTTTTTCAAAGGAGCTAAAAACTCAGTAAGTTGGTTAGGAACTTTCCACTCTATAAGTGTAAAATTTTTAAGGCGTCATGCTGAAGCTTTAGGATTTAAAAGTAATTTTACTATATTAGATACCGATGATCAGAAAAAATTAATCAAAAAAGTTATAGAAGGAGAAAATTTAGATGCAAAAAAATACTCACCTCAACTTATTTTAGCTATAATTGATAAGTGGAAAAATAAAGGTCAATTACCTAACGATGTTAAAGGAAAATTTGATCCAATAGAAAAAATAGTCCACAAAATTTATAAGATCTATCAACAAAAAATTAAAGATCTTAACTGTATGGATTTTGGAGACTTAATTTTGTACAGCGTTCAACTTTTTGAGAAAAATAGTGACATAAGACAAATTTATCAAAAAAACTTTAAATATATTTTAGTTGATGAATTTCAAGACACGAATTTCATTCAAAATAAATGGCTTAACCTTTTAGTAAATGAAAAAAATAATATTTGTTGCGTCGGAGACGATGATCAATCTATTTACAGCTGGAGGGGAGCAGAAATTAAAAATTTTTTAACTTTTGATAAACTTTATAAAGATTGTAAAATCTTTAAGTTACAACAAAATTATAGGTCAACAAAAAATATTTTAGATACAGCTTCAATTTTAATTTCTAATAATAAAAGTAGGATAGGGAAAAAATTATTATCAAAAAAAAATGATGGTGAACTGGTGAAGTTAAATTGCTATCAAACTGGTAGGGATGAGGCAGAAGGAGTAAGTGATATAATCGAAAATAATTTACAAAAAAAATTTTCATTAAACGATATAACAATTCTAGTAAGGGCAATTTACCAAACACGAGAGTTTGAGGAGAGATTTTTAAAAATTGGCTTAGGCTATAGAATTATTGGAGGAATGCGTTTTTACGAAAGAGCAGAAATAAAGGATTTAGTCGCTTATTTAAGAGTGATTAGCCAAAAGACAGATGATCTGGCTTTAGAGAGAGTTATTGGAGTTCCTAAAAAGGGGATCGGAGAGAGCACCTTAAATCAAATTTATACTTTTTCTAATAAAGAGAAATTATGTCTAGAGGATGCAATTGCAAAAATGATAAGAGAAGGATTGTTCAAACCAAAAATTAAAATAGCACTAGAAAAATTGATAAACTCATTAAACAAATGGAGAGAAGATAGTAAAAAAATTAAACATTATGATTTAATAAAAACAATTATAGATGAGTCAGGATATTCTCAAATGCTAAAAAATAAAAAAGATATTGAAAATGAAAATCGGTTGGAAAATATTAAAGAGCTGATAAGAGCCATGCACGATTATGAGAACTTACAATCTTTTTTAGAACATGTTTCTTTGGCAACTTCAATTGATCAAAATTGGGAGGGGGATAAAATAAATTTGATGACAATGCATGCAGCTAAAGGTTTAGAATTTGAAGTTGTATTTTTACCAGGATGGGAAGAGGGACTTTTCCCACATCAAAAATCACTAGAAGAAAAAGGAGACTTTGCTTTAGAAGAAGAGAGAAGACTCGCATACGTAGGAATTACAAGAGCAAAACAAGAGGCTTTTATTTCTTTTGCAATGAGACGAGTTTACCACGGTGACTGGGTGGACGCTTTACCTTCTAGATTTGTTGGTGAACTTCCAGAAAAAAATATTGAAAAAAATGAGAGTCAGAATTTTAAAGATGATACGGATTTTGACTTTAACCAGGATATTCAAATTGAGTTTGACGATGAATATAGAAGTCCTGGATGGGAAAGATTTAAAAGGAAGAATAAGTTAATTAAATGACGAAAATAGGTAATCTAAAAAAACTTTTTAATAAACATAAAATTGATGGTTATCTAATCCCAAAAAATGATGAGTTTTTCAATGAATATGTTTCAGAAGAAAAAGATAATTTAAATTTTATAAGTAATTTTTCGGGATCATACGGCTTTGCTCTTATTTTAAAAAAAAAAAATTATTTATTTGTTGATGGTAGATATTCTCTTCAGGCAAAAATGCAAAGTGGTAGAGTTTTTAAAATTTTAACTATTCCAAACCAATATCCTTATTCAATTTTGAAAAGTAAAAAACTTAGAATCGGTTTTTATTCAAGGGTATTTACTGAAAATACAATTAAAAATTTTTTTCAAAAAACCAAATGTGATTTGATTCCATTAAATATTGATTTAGTTAACCAAATCAAAAAGAAAAAAATAAAAATAAAAATAAAAAAATTTTATAAACTTTTAGATAAAGACTCTGGCTTGAGTGCAAAATTTAAAATAAATAGATTATCAAATTTTTTAAGTAAAAATAAAGTTGACCTTCAATTAATTACATCAAGTGAAAACGTGGCTTGGTTAACTAATCTCAGAGGTAACGACTCGAATTACTCTCCTTTGCCTAACAGTTATTTAATAATTGACAAATTTAAAAGAATTTTTCTTTTTTGTAATCTTGCTAAAGTTGATAGTAAATTAAAAAGATCATTGCGTTATATTAAGTTTCTAGACATAAAATTTATAGAGAATTTTTTAATTAATTTAACCGGAAAAAAAATCTTAATTGATAAAAATACTTGCTCTATTTTTTTTAAAATAATGCTGAATAAAAACAATAAACTGATAGAGAAAAACGATCCAATTTACTATTTTAAATCCAAAAAAAACAAAACCGAGATCCAAAATTCTATTAAATCTCATATTCATGATGGTGTCGCGTTAACTAAATTTATTTTTTGGTTAAAAGATAATTATAAAAAGAAAAAGATTTGTGAAATCAAGGCTCAAAATAAATTATTTAATTTTAGAAAAAAAAGTAAATTTTTTAAGGGTCCAAGCTTTCCAACAATCTCTGGAACACGCTCAAATGGATCAATTATTCACTATAGGGCCAGCAAAAAAACTAACAAACTCCTTAAAGATGGAGATATTTATCTAGTTGACTCTGGTGGTCAGTATAATTTTGGCACAACAGATGTAACAAGAACTCTTTCGTTAGATAACTCAAGTAGTAAAATTAAGAAAATTTATACTTCAGTTTTAAAAGGTCATATTGCAGTAACTAATTTTACTTTAAAATCAAATACGATAGGATCAAATATAGATGATGCTGCGAGGGCACCGCTTAAAAGGATTAATTTAGATTATCCTCATGGTACAGGTCATGGTGTTGGTTATTTCTTAAACGTGCATGAGGGTCCGATTGCTTTTTCAAAAAAAAATAAAGTAAATTTAAGTGAGGGTATGATAATTTCAAATGAGCCTGGCTATTACGAAAATGGAAAATTTGGAATAAGGATAGAAAATCTAATTTACGTAAAAAAAAGAAAAAACAAAATCTATTTTAAAAATCTAACTATGGCACCACTAGAGAAATCTTTAATTGATAGAGATATGCTTAATATTAAAGAAAAGTTATGGATAAATAATTATCACAATGAAGTCTATAATAATTTAAAAAAATTTATGAATAGCAAGGAGCTTTTAAAATTAAAAAGCCATTGTTCAAATATCTAAAAATTTATACCAATCTTTCTCTAAAAAAATTTTTACTTTCAGCTCTTTGGCCTTATCAATTTTTTTTTTTGTGGGTTTCGACTCGCCCACAACCAAAATATCCAATTTCTTTGATATAGAGCCAAGAACCTTACCGCCCAAATTTTCAGCTAATGATTTTGCTTCTGATCTACTTATTTTTTTAAATCCGCCTGTAAACATAATAGTTTTATTACCAAGTTTACCTTTTTTATTTATTTCTTTATGATCTTCTATATCTAAAAATTTAACAAGATTTTTTATTACAAAACTATTTTTATTATTTGATAAAAAATTTTGAATAGATTTTATTTGTGTTTCTCCTATTCCGTCCAGGTCAGCTAAATCAATCAAAGTTTGAGAAATGTTTTTTTTATCAAATAGAATTAAAAAATTTTTACTATTAGAAAAATACGATGCTAAAATTTTCGCATTTTCTTGACCAATATGTCTAATTCCTATTGAGTAAATAAACCTGCTCAAAGAGATTTTTTTCGATTTTTCTACTGCGTTTTTTAAATTTTTTATTGATAAGTCTCCCCAGCCCTCTAATGTTTTAATAGTTTCATATTTTAAATCAAATATATCTGAAGGTTCTCTAATAATCTTTAAATCCCAAAATTGATCAATAACTTTTTTTCCAAGACCATCAATGTTAAAGGCATCTTTCGAAACTATATGTTTAAGTTTTTCTCTGGCAGTGAAATCACAATCATACCCTTTGAGACATCTTCTCACGGCATCTTGCTTTTTTGTTGAAGTGTTAGTTTCTTTAACAGTTATTGCTCCACACAAACATTTTCCTGGAAATTCAAATGGTTTGCTATTTTTACCTCTTTTTGAAAAGTCTACAGATACTACTTGTGGAATAACATCGCCTGCCCTTTGAATGCTTACAATGTCTCCTACTCTTATGTCTTTCCTTTTAATTTCATCCTCATTGTGTAACGTAGCATTTGAAATAACAACTCCGCCAACAGTGACTGGCTCAACTTTAGCGACTGGGGTGATCGCGCCTGTTCTTCCCACTTGAATTTCAATTTTGTTAATTTTGGTTACTGCTTTTTCTGATGAAAATTTGTAAGCAATAGCCCATCTCGGGGAATTAGATGTGCTTCCTAACCTTTTTTGTAAGTTTAAATTATTTATCTTAAATACAATACCATCAATATCATAATCGAGATTAGATCGTTTATTTTCGATATCATTATAATTATTTTGGATTTCTTCAAAATTTTTTACAACACAATTAAGTGGATTAGTTTTAAATCCCCATTTTTTTAATTCAAAGATGTAATCTGACTGAGTTAAAAATTTCATTGGTTTTAATTCTCCAAAAGCATAAGCTAAAAATTTTAAAGGTATTTTAGAAGTAGCTTTGGGGTTTTTTTGTCTGAGAGAACCTCCTGCCGCATTTCTTGGATTTGCAAATTTATCTTTTATTTTAACAAAATCTTTTTTTCCTATATAAACCTCTCCTCTAACCTCCAAAATTTCCGGTACTTTTTTATCATCAATTTTTTTTGGTATAGTTTCGATTGTTTTTAAATTTTCTAATATGTCCTCACCCACAAAACCATCTCCCCTGGATAAACCTTTTATTAATCGTCCATTTTTATAAGTGAGGGCGGCAGATATTCCATCAATTTTGGGTTCTGAAGATAACTCAAAATTATTTCTATCAATTTTTAAAAAATTTTTTACCTTTTTAATAAAGTCTTTCATATCCTCTAGGTTGAAGGCGTTAGATAAAGACAACATTGGTTTAGAATGTTTGATCTTTTTAAACTTATTACTTGGTTCTGAACCGATGAGATTTTGAATAGACTTAGATGTCTTTAAAAAATTATATTTGTTTTCTAATTCAATAATCTCTTTTTTAAAGCTGTCATATTTAGAGTCTGTGATTGATGGGGCATCCTTATCGAAGTACTCCTTGTTATATTTTTTCAAAAGTGAGACTTTTTTTGAATAGTCTTCAAGAATTTTGCTCTTATTTTTTTTCATTTGCCTAAAATACTTTTTATGACTTTTCTAACTAGCCCGTCTTCTTTTGATTTTTCAGTGTCCTTTGTACTTTTTTTTTCAATTTTATAATCTTTATTCAATATTGCGTAAGATTTTTCATACCACTGACTAGAATTGTAATTGTATCCTAATAGCTTTGCTGCATCACTTGCTTCTTTTTCTAATCCGATTTTGTAATAGATTTCAACTAGTCTATGTAAAGCCTCTTCAATAAAAATTGTTTCTTCATAATTGTCAATTATATGTTTTAGTCTATTTATTGCGGGAATCCATTTTTGAGTCTCCATATAGTATCTTGCGATAAACATTTCTTTAGCTGCTAATTGATTATTAACTAAACCTAACTTAAATTTTAAATCTAAGGCATATTCTGTGTCAGGAAACATATCTATAAATTGAATTATTTTTTTTTTTGCATTTTCAGTTGGCTGCAAATCTTTTTTTTCATCTGGTATTTGTTCGAAAGAAATCATAGCAGATAGATAATAGGCATAACTTAAATAATCACTAGCTGGGTATCTTGAAATAAATCTTTCCAACCCTTCGATGCTTTCTTCGTAAAAATTAATTCTATAAAAAGAATACGCTGACAAGATTGCTGCCTTTGACGCTATTTCAATATTCATTAAGTTTGACTCCGCTTCGGAAAAAAGTTTAGAGGCGTAGAAGAAGTCACCATCTTCCATTGCTTGAATTCCTTGCTTATAAACCTCGACTCCTTGATCTTGAACGGTTTGATCCAATACATTAACTTTGTCTTTTTTGGAGCAAGAGAAAAAAAGCAATAAAATAAATAAACAAAATAATATTTTCCGAAACATAAAAATTTATATCAAAAATAAATGTTTCGGTAAATTTAATTGGGTTTAGGCGTTTACTGCTATTTTTCTAGTAGAAAATACTACATCTTTTTTGATTATTTCATCATTCTCAAAGTTTATAATAGTATAATTATTTCTGTCAGAGAATATTTTTTTCAAAAAACTGTTGTTTATTAAGTGGCCACCACATTTTGTTTTTATTTCGCCAAGAATTCTGTAACCGGATAAGTATAAATCACCTGACAAATCTAAAATCTTATGATTAACAAATTCTTTTTTATTTCTTAACCCTTTATCATTTAAAATTTTGTCATCTCTCACGACAACTGCATTCTGTAGTGAGCCGCCTTTAGCAAATCCTAATTTTTTCATTTTTTCAACGTCCTCGTATAAACAAAAAGTTCTAGAAGAATAGATTTCGCTCAAATTTTGACTAAAAAATTCAACCTGATTCTTTTGATTTCCAATCACTTTGTTTTTGTAATTTAATTCATATTTCACTTTTAGACCGAAATTATTTGGAAGTATTGAGATTGATTTTTCTTTATCGGTGAAGGAAATTTCTTTTATAATTTTAAGAAATTTTCTTTTAATGTTTTGATCTTTTACACCTGATTTTTTAATCAGATTTATAAAGTCATTAGATGAACCATCCATTATTGGTACTTCGGCATTATCAATTTCTATTCTCGCATTATCTACACCTTTTATATAAAGAGCTGCCATCAGGTGCTCTACTGTTGAAACATGCGCGCCGCTCTTGTTTTTTAGAACTGTGCAAAGTTGTGTAGAAGTTACATTTCTAAAATTAGCTGCAATTAGATTATCTTTTTCAAGGTCAACTCTTACAAAGTTTATTCCAGAATTTGCTTCGGCAGGTAAAACTTTTACAGATGAGGTTTTACCTGAATGAAGGCCTACACCTCTAAAGGAAAACGGTTTTTCTATTGTTTTTTGAAATATTTCATTCATGGAGATTTTTATACAAAAGATCTTGAACATCATTAAAACAACAAATGTTTCAAAAAAAAACAAATCTTCTATTCAAAAAACCTTGAGAAAATACGAGAAATAAATGATTTTTCCGATTGTATTACCGGCAAAGCCTCTTTTGTCCAGCCCTTTTTATTAAGCTCTGCAGACACTATACATTCTTGAAAGTCATCATTTTGGGTTAAATTGTTAGTTTTCAATTTCAATTCTTGATTTGATTTAATCAAACAATCCTCAAATAATTTTTCAATATCTTTATTAAGATTTCTATCACAAAAGAATAAAAATATTTTATTTATATCAGCTTTTATATTTTCTAGATTTATATTTTTTGAAAAAATTATAGAAACTATTTCCTCAATTCTTGCCTTAGATACATCTCTGATTAATTCTAGGCTTACTTTCCTAAACTTATCATCTATAAAAAATTTTTTATCTAAATATTCTTGATCGAAATTGTCCTTTTTCATAAAATGTAGAACAGAAAAAAAATTTTCTACTGTAGATAGTTTTAAAGTACACACCTTTGAAATATCGCTTTTTACTATGTCGCTACCGAAATTAAAATTTTGATAAAAACATAATGAAGATTTATAAAAGGATAGGATATAACTTTTTGATTTACCAATGTAAATCTTAAAAAAAGTTTCTTCTTTTTCTTTATTAATTATATTTATTCCTTCTAGGAAATTTTTAATATTGATTCTGTTAATCACAAGATTGCATTTGTTCATTAGTAATCTAATATTTTCTAAGTGCTTATTTTTAGATAATAAAAAGGATATTTGATGGTTATAAAAATTTCCCGACAAACCTATTGGTAAATTGGCATATTCATTATCGTCTAAAGAATATCTAGTGTTAAATAAATGTATAATTGATTTGTTATTTTCATTTTCAGAAATTTGTCTTTTGAGGTTATTTAATATAAAAAAAATATCATCTTTTAAAAGTTGATCACCATTTAATCTTTTGAAACCTGTAACATTTATACATTCATAGTCGTTAAAATTTATTATTAAATTTACGTTTTTGAATACAAAGCTCAATTCTTCTTCAAGATCATCTAAACATTTTTTAATAATAGTGTAACTTTTCTCTAAATCGATTACCTTTCCATCCTGAATACCTGATGCTTTTTTTTTTAATTTACTTAAAATTTTAAAATTTAGACTCTCATCATACTCACCGACAATGAAAACAAAGCTATCATCATTTATCTCTACGATTAAATCTTTAGACATATCATTTTATTATAAGTCCTTTTTTTACCCTATAATCAAATGTTTTAAAATTTTTAAAATCAAATTTTTCATAATTACTTAAGAAATTTTTTATAGACTGTGAATAATTCTGAGCAGGAAGTTTTATAATAACTCCTTGTTTAGTTTTAATATCCCATCTGCCTATTTCAAAGAAGTAAAAAGAATGTATTTCATCAATAGGAAAATTAAGTGAAACTAAATTTTTATAAAAGGAGAAGAAATATTCCTTTCCACCAAAAACACTTGGCTTTGTTTCATATCTCTCAATATTCGTAAAATCTATGAAGTTACCTTTATCGTCTACATGAAATTTTTTTTTTCCTTCAAATAAATTTGCAATTATTTCTTTTTCAAAAATTTCAATTCTTAGCTTGTCAGGATAAATTTTATTTATTTTAGCGTGTGAGATTAGGGGAAAGTCTTTTACTGTTTTATTTATATCTTTTTTAGATAATTTTAATAAGTTTCTTCCCTTTAATGATAAAAATTTTTCTTTAATACTTTCATTAAGTACATCATTGTGGATAAATTCTATTTGTTTAATTTGAAAAAAAAATTTTTTTCTTAAATCTTGTTCACTTTTATCAAAGGTAGTAAGTAATAAAAAAAATACAATGAACAAAAAAAAATTTTTCTTCTTGGTCATTTGTTAATCCCAGCGTCTAGAATTAGTTTCCTCACAAGGGTTTTAAAATCTATTTTAACATAATTTGCTATTTCTGGGACTAAAGACAAATTAGTCATTCCAGGCTGGGTATTAATTTCTAAAAGATAGAATTTCTTTTTATAAAATTTAAAGTCAGACCTAGTAACTCCCCGACATTTAAAAATTTTGTGCACCTTTTCTGCAATTTTCAAAACTTTTTTGTACATCGCCTTATTTAAATTTGCAGGCATTATATGATTGGTCTTAGCTGACTTCGAATATTTTGCTTTGTAATCGTAAAATTCTCGTTTTGGTTTTAGTTCTATAGCTCCTAATGCTTTATTGTTTAAAACAGCAACTTGGATTTCTTGACCATCGATAAATTTTTCTACAAGCAAAGGCTCATATTTTTTTAATAATTTTTTACTCTCATTTTTCAGCTGGACGATATTTTTACAAATTTTTACACCTATACTTGAACCTTCGTTTATAGGTTTAATCACCAACGGAAAAGATAAGTGATTTTTTCTAATTAAGCTTTCCACTTTTCCAGTCTTAAAATCCTTTTCATACAACTCAAAGTATTTTGGTGATAAAATTTTTTTTTCCAAAAATTTTTGTTTTGAAATAGATTTATCCATGCAATTCATAGACGAGATAACACCTGAGTGTGTGTAAGGTATTTTTAAATGTTCAAAGAAACATTGGGCGACACCGTCCTCACCGTCTTTACCGTGTAATGCATTAAAAATTAAATCAACTTTATTTTTTTTAAGTTTATTAAAAAAATTTTTTTTAGGGTCAAAAATCTTGGCATTATAGCCGAGTTGCTTAATAGCTTTCAAACATGCCAATCCACTATTCAAGCTTATTGATCTCTCATTTGAATTGCCACCCATCACCACTAAAACACTTTTTTTTTTAATCAATGCTATCTCCTATTACCTTTATCTCTAGGTCTAATTTAATTCCTTGCTCTTTTAGAACTTTTGACTGAACAGTTTTTATAAGTTTTTCTATGTCTGATGAAGATGCATGTCCCTCATTTATAAAAAAATTACAATGCTTATCTGAAATTTTTGCATCTCCAAAATTTAAATTTTGACAGCCTGACTCTTTTATTAACTTCCACGCTTTGTTGTTTTCAGGATTTTTAAAAGTACTTCCACAGGTTTTGACGCCAGTTGGCTGCGCTAGTTTTTTTTTATTTAAATAATTTTTTTGTTTTTCTGAAATCTTTTCTTTCGAAAATTTTGACCCTTTTAGTTTAGCAGATATGATGATTTCATCCTTTGGTAAACTTGTACCTCTATAAAAAAAATCCAAATCCTCTTTGTAGTATATTTTTTCAAGACCAGAATGATTTATTGTTTTTATTGATATAAGAATTTTTGAAATTTCTTCATTGTAACAACCGCTGTTCATAATAATTGCTCCCCCTATTGAACCAGGTATACATGAGAGAAACTCGAAACCGGTGAGAGATTTTTCTAAAGCAAAACTTGAAACTTTTCTGTCTAGTGTAGCGGCACCAGCTTCTATGATTTCATTATTAACTAAATTACAAAAGGAAAATGGAGCCCCCAGCTTTATGGTTGCTCCTTTTATTCCCTTATCTCTTATAAGGGTATTTGATCCAGCACCAATAATTGTTAACTTCAAATTGAAATTTTTACAAATTTTAAGAAATTTTTTAAGCTCGGACTCATTTTTTGGTTTGAAAAAAACTTCTGCTGGTCCACCTAAATTAAACCAACTATATTTAGATAATTTTTCGTTAAGTAAAATATCATTGGGAAATTTAGTTTTTAATTCTTTTAAATTATTTGATTTCATAAATTTTCCTTAAGCTCACGCATCCACTGTGATATTGAACCAGCACCCATGCCGATAATAATTTCATCACTTAATAAATTTTTTTTAAGATATTTAAAAAGTTCTTTTTTTTCTTTTATAATTATAACTTGAACCTTAGAAAATTTTGCTATTCTTTTGGCAAAAGCAGTTTGACTGTAATCAAAGTCCTTTTTTTCTCCAGCTGAATAAATAGGACAAAGTAAAACTGTGCTAGAGTCAAAAAAACACTTTGAAAATTCCGAATATAAATTTTTAATTCTTGAGTAACGATGAGGTTGAAATATTGAAATAATTTTTCTTTTTTTTGAGAAATCTTTAATCCCTTTTAAAACGGAGGAGATTTCAGTAGGATGGTGAGCATAATCATCATAATATTCATTTTTTTTATTAGTGAATATTTTTGTCATTCTTCTATCAACTCCAGAAAATTTTTTTAAGGCATTTTTAATTATTTTCATATTCACTCCCAAATTTAAACAGACACTTATAGCTGCTGCTGCATTTAGAATATTATAATCACCTAGCAAATTTAAATTAATATTTTTAATAAATTCAGTTTTTTTTCTACCTTCTTTTATCTTTATATCAAATTTACTTTTATCTTGAAAATACTGTACATTCAAAATCTGACAGTTCGATAATCGATTAAACCCATAAGTAAAATAATTTTTTATTTTTGATTTTTTTACAAGTTTTTTAATTTTTTTATCATCTAAACATATAATTGATTTTCCAATTGCTGGAGTTTTATTTAAAAATTGTAAGAAGGACTTCTCTAATTTTTCAAAACTTTTATAATAATCTAAATGTTCGTAATCTAAGTTTGTAATTACAGAAAAGTTAATAGGAAGTTTTAAAAAACTGCCGTCTGACTCGTCGGCTTCGATTACCGCCCATTCACCATTTCCAAACTTGGCATTGTTTCTAATAGAGTTGATAACTCCACCATTAATAATCGTAGGATCTAATTTAGCTTCAGATAAAATTTTAGAAATTAATGAGGTTGTTGTTGTTTTTCCATGAGACCCTGTCACAATAATATTTTTTTTAAATGCTATAACATTAGCAAGCATTTCTGCCCTATCATAAATTGGAATTTTTTTACTTTTGGCCTCGATCAATTCAATGTTATTGCTTTTAATTGCAGATGATTTAACAATTATAGTGGCATTTCTAAGATTATTTTTTTTGTGATTTAAAAAAAATTTAATACCAATTTTTCTACAGTTTTCTATATTTTTATTCGTACTAAGATCACTTCCTTGAACTTTAAAATCCATCATTTTCATTATTTGAGCTAGGCCACTCATGCCAATACCGCCAATTCCTACAAAATGGATAATTTCTTTTTTTCCAATATTAATTTTTTTCATCAGTTATATTTTCAATTTCGTTTAAAATTTTTTCCATTGTGTTTATTTTAGAATACGATTTCTGGTTATTGACACAATTTTTTAAAATAGATTTATCTTTATAAAATGATTTAATCAATAAAAATAAACTTTCATCTATTTGATTTTCTTTTATTAAAAAACAAAAACCTTTTTTTTGAAAAAATTCTGCGTTTTTATTTTGATGATCATCAGCTGACTTTTCAAGAGGAACCGAGATAAATGGTATATTGCAGTTTAATAATTCTGCAGATACAGATGATCCAGATCGAGTTATGACTAAATCAATTTTTTTATAATATTTTAAAATATTCGGATCAAAATTAAATATTTCATTTTGAATACTGATGCTTTCATAAAAATTCTTTAAGCTATTGTTTTGTTCAGGTAAGCATTGTTGATAAATACTGATCTTTAAATTTTCTTTTTTAATCATTTCAAAAATTCTTGGTAATTTTTCGCCAAAAATTTTCGCAGCCTGGCTCCCCCCTAGAACTAAAATTTTTAAATCGTTTTTTTCATTAAAATTATGTTTATAATTCATAATTTCTTGTCTAATGATGTTGCCGCAATAAAGAGATTTTGTTTTAAGGTTTCCATCAATTCCTTGAACCTCAGAAAATGATGTAAAAATTTTTTTAGCGAAAAAGGATAAAATTTTATTTGCTTTACCTAAAAGTAAATTATTTTCATATATAAGAAGAGGAATTCCAAGTGTTTTAGAGGCAAAACATACTGGGAATGATGAATAACCACCAACGCCAAAAACCAAATGGGGTTTTTTTTTCTTTAGATATAAAATTGATTTTATAATAGAAAAAATTATTAAAAAAATATTTTTTAAAATTAATATAGGATTTTTTACAAAAATTGTCGCAGTTGAAATAGTCTTAATTTCTAAAAAATTTATCTCATTGAAAAACTTTTTTCCTCTTATGTCAGTGGTGATCTCTACTTCAAAATTTTTTTTAGATAAATATTGAGCTAGACTGATTGCAGGAAATATATGACCTCCTGTTCCTCCTGTTGCTATAATAATCTTTTTTTTATTCATTTAAAAGTTGTGATGCTCTATTTTTTGTAAAATTTAATATTATACCTGCTAAAAAAGAACTGCCAATTAAAGAAGACCCTCCGTAGCTTAAAAATGGGAGTGTCATACCAGTTGTGGGAAGCAAACTCGTATTTACCCCTACATGAATGAATGTTTGAAAAATCAGCATCGCAGCTAATCCGCAAAGTGAAATTTTTATTTCATCATTTCTTTGTTTTAAACAGATTTTAATTACTCTTAGAGAAATGTATAAAAATAGCAAAATTATTAAAATTGATATTACTGATCCAAATTCTTCACTTACAACCGCAATAATATAATCAGTATGAGCTTCAGGAACACTATCTTTTAAAATGCCCTCTCCCATACCTTGTCCTTTTAAACCTCCAAGTTTTATTGCTTCAAGAGCTTTATCAGTTTGGAAACTGTCACCAGATGATGGGTCATAAAAAGTCTTTAATCTTGAAGTGATATATCCAAACTTTTCTGGAAAAAAAAATAATAACAAACCCGTAAATGAGATAAATGTAAGAAAAATACCGAATACTAAAAAAATATTAATTCCTGATACAAAAACTAAGGCGATCCATGAAGTTACAATTAAAATTGACTGTCCAAAATCAGGTTGATTAATAAGTAATATAATTATTGATATCAAAACAAGAAAACTAAAAATGTAAGATGATCTATTTTTTTTTATATTTTTGGAAGTGAGAATCCAAGCTGTAACTATAATAAAAAAAGGTTTAATAAATTCAACTGGTTGTAGTCTAAAGAAATATAAACTAAGCCATCTTTTTGCGCCCTTTACCTCAACACCAATTATTGGAACTAGAAATAGAAGAATTAGAAAAATTAAAAAGAATGGAATTATAATTTTTTTAAGTAAATTAAGCTCTATAAAAGATATTACAAGCATTATTACAATAGCTAAAAACATAAAAATAAGGTGTTTGTAGAAAAAAAAATAATAATCTTTATTGAGCCTTTCTCCAGCTAAAGAAGAGGTAGATGAAAATGAAAAAAATAAACCAAGAAGAAATAAAATAATAAAGCTCAATAATATTCTCTTATCTATATCTCTCCAGTAATTTTTAAGCTCATTTTTAAATGTATCTTTTAGCATAATATTTTATCAAATTTTTAAAACTATCTCCTCTATCCTCAAAATTTTTATATTGATCATACGATGCGCTTGCAGGACTAAATAAAACTACACATTTTTGTTTATGATCTTTAATATCATTAAAAATTTTTATAATTGCATTTTTCAGTTTATTGCAAATTTTATAATCAATTCTTTCTTTATGAAGTTGTTTTGAAAAAAAAGATGTATTTTTTCCAATAATGTAAGTTTTGGCCAAATTTTTTCTCAAATTATGTATTTTTATTTTATCTCCCATTTTAGGTAAACCTCCTACAATCCAATATATATTCTTATTGGCTTCTAAGCTGTAACTTGTTGATTTAAAACTTGTTGCTTTAGAGTCATTAATAAAAACAAAATTTTTTTTTTTTAAAAAGATTTCATACCTGTGGTTAAGGCCTTTAAAATCTTTTAATGAATTTAATATACTCTTTTGACTTAAATTGAAGTTTTTTGCAATTTCATAAGCAAAACCAAGATTTTCAATATTTGGTTTAAAAATTAAATAATCGTTTTTAATTATTTTTTTTAAGTTTAAATGAAAATTTTTTCTTATTTTAACTATTTTTGACTTAAATTTCTCATTTTTAAAAAACTTTATCAAACTGTTACTTTTAAAATATGCAAAATCTTTTTTTTGCTGATTTAAAAAAATCCTAAATTTAGATTTTTTATAATTATAAAAATTTTTATGCCAATCTAAATGATCTAATGATAAATTTAATAATATACTATGATTTGGTCTTATAAATTTAGAATACGCAAGCTGAAATGAAGACATTTCAATGACAACAATAGATTTTTTGTTACAAGATATATTTAAAATTGGATCACCAATATTGCCCCCAATTTTTACATTAAAATTGTTCTTCTTAAGTATTTCGAAAATCAATTTACAAGTTGTTGACTTCCCATTTGTGCCGGTTACACCTATTGTGATTGTCTCAGGATTGAAAATATAAAATAAATCTAAATCTGAAATAATTTTTTTTTTATTTTTCTTAAGTTTGAGTTTAAAAAGAGTTTTTTCAATCCTTACTCCAGGACTAACGACAATAAAATCTACCTTATCGAAGTCACCATCAAATTTTTTTTTTAAGTATTTTTTTTCTATGATAGAGTCATCCCAAACGTAATATTGGCTGATTTTTTTTTGTCTAAAAAATCGTATTACTGATTTTCCAGTCTCTCCTAAACCGTAAATCAAAAATCTTTTATTTATTAAATCTTTAGCAAGATTACTGGTGTTTTTCATTTATCTTAATTTAAGAGTGGCCAGCCCAACCAAAGCCAAAATTATTGCTATTATCCAAAATCTTATGACGATAGTTGACTCTGCCCATCCTTTTTTTTCAAAATGGTGATGTATAGGAGCCATTTTAAAAACACGTTTGCCAGTTAATTTGAAAGATAAAACTTGTATGATAACTGAGACTGTTTCAAGAACAAACAAGCCTCCTATAATAGCCAGAACAATTTCATGTTTTGCAATAATTGCGATGGAAGCTAAGGAACCGCCTAAAGATAAAGACCCAGTGTCACCCATAAAGATTTTTGCCGGAGGTGCATTAAACCACAAGAATCCTAAACACGATCCAACGATTGAACCACAAAAAATAGATAGTTCTCCAACTTTTGGAATATATTGTAATTGGAGATATTCAGCAAAGATTGTGTTTCCAACTACATAACATATCAAAGCAAAAGATAAGGCAACCAACATAACTGGAACTGTAGCTAAGCCGTCTAGTCCATCAGTCAAATTCACAGCGTTTGATGAGCCGATTATAACAAAAAGCGCAAAGGGTATAAAAAAAATACCCAAATTTAAAATCAAGTTTTTAAAAAAAGGAAAATAAAGATTAGTCAAATATTCATGGTTTGAAAAATTTAATAATAAAAATAATGCGATTGACCCAATAATTAGCTGACCTAAAAATTTAATTTTCGGATTTAAACCTTGTGAATTCTCTAATTTAATCTTAAGTAAATCATCTAAAAATCCCAGAACCCCAAGACTCAATGATACAAAAATAACTACCCATATAAAAATATTACTCAAGTCTGCCCATAAAAGTGAGCTCAATATCATACCAATCAATATCATTACCCCTCCCATAGTTGGAGTACCAGTCTTTTTAATTATATGGTCTATTGGTCCATCTCTTCTGATAGGACCAGAAATTTGTTTTGTTGAAAATATTCTTATAAGTGGACTACCAATTAAGAATACGATCACTAGGGACGTTCCGAGTGCAAGTCCTGTTCTAAATGTTATATACTTAAAAACGTTAAAGAATGAATAAGTGTCAATTAAAGATGTAAAGAGACTATAAAGCATTTTTTTTTCCTTGAATTATATTGTTTGCAATAACATTAAGTCCAATAGCGTTTGATCCCTTGATCATTAAAAAATCACCTTTTTCAATAATATTAGAAAATATTTCGTCAAAATCTTGTCTTGACTGTAAAATATTGCCTTTTTTAAAGTTTTTTAAATATTTATAAGTGTAAAAACTATAATTTCCTAGAACAAACAGTTTGTCAATGTTAGTTTTATTTATTACATCTGAGATTTGTGTGTGATAATCTTTTGTTTTTTTTCCTAGTTCGAGCATATCTCCCATTAAAAAATATTTTTTTTTATTTACTGGTATTCTTAATTTAGAAAAATTTATAATAGCCCTTTTGAGTGATTGTGGATTTGAATTGTAACTTTCATCAATTAGGTTGAAAGTTTTATTATATCTTCTCACTTTATGTACTTTTCCTCTACCTGCGGGAAGACTAAATGATTTTATTCTTTTTAAAAATTCATTTAAATCTAATTTTAACACTTCTAATACAGCCATTGTAGCTAGAATATTTTCTATTCTAATATCTCGGGTTTGGAAAGAATATTCTTTGCCAAAAGATTTCACTTTATAAACCATTAAATTACCTATCCTTCTGTGTGAAATTGGAAAAACGTCAGCCTTTTTAGAAAATCCAAAAGTCACGAGATTAAGCCCATTTTTTATTGCTTTCTTTTTAAAAAAATTAAAAAAAATATCATCTCGTTTTAATATCAAAGTCCCGTTTTTTTTAATATTATTTATTATCTCAGATTTAGCTTTCGCAATACCATGTATATTTTTAAAATTTTCAATATGAGCTTCACCTACATTAGTGATAATACCAAGATCCGGTGATACTAATTTGGCTAAATTATTAATTTCACCCTTATTACTCATTCCAATTTCAAAAATTCCAAATTTATGGCTAAATTTTAAATTGCTTAAACTAAGTGGCACACCGTATTGATTATTATAAGATCTTGGTGAAGAATAAGTGCTTTTATAAAGATTAAGAGTTTCACCTAAAAGATTTTTTAAACTTGTTTTACCAGTGCTACCTGTTACACCAATTATTTTAGCCTTTGAGGACATCCTGTTATTTTTTGCAAATTTTTTTAAAAACTGATTTGAATTTTTAAAAGTAAAACATCTATTAACATTTTGTTTTTTAGTAACAACACAAAAACTCGCCCCTTTTTTAATCGCATCTTTTGTGTAATTATGACCGTCTCTTTTTTTGCCTTTAATTGCTACAAAAATATTATTTTTTTTTACTTTTTTACTGTCTATGGATATTCCATCGAATTTAAAAGGTAATTTTTTTTTAGTAGAAATTTGAAAAACCTTTTTTGCAAAATTTTCATCTGTTTTTCTTTTTGTGTTACCTTTAAAAGAAATTTTAATTGAGTTTATAATTTTTTTATCTGAAATTTTATAAATTTTTTTTCCGTAATCTTGTGTATTTTCATGTCCTTTGCCGGCTATAATTATAATTTCATCTTGAATAGAATTTTGAATAGCTGTTTTAATTGCCAATTTTCTATTTCCAATTTCAAAGAAATTATTTTTTTTCAGACCTGTAATTATATCTCCTCTAATATTTTGTGGATTTTCCCTCCTAGGGTTATCATCGGTAATATAAATTTTATCACAATATTTTTCTACAATTTGAGCCATAAGCTTTCTTTTCTTTTTATCTCTTTCTCCACCGCATCCAAAAACAATAGAAAAAGTATTTCCTGTAAATTCCTCTTTAAGATCTTTGAGCATTACATCTAGAGCGTTAGGTGTATGTGCAAAATCTACAAAAATTTTAGCTTGATTTTTTAATTTTCTAACTAAACAAAGTCGACCTTCGACTGAACTAATTTTATCCAAATTTTTGATGATTTTTTCCGAGTCAATTCCACATAATTTTGCTGCTTCTATTGCAATAGACAAATTCTTTAATTGAAAATTTCCAAAAATCCTAAGTCTTTTTTTGTGATCTTTTAAAATTTTGAATGTTTCGTTCGACTCTATTATTTTAAGCTTTCGTCTTTGAGAAATTCTTTTTATCTCTTTATATTGTTTTATTTCTTTATCAATAATCACAGTCCTATTTTCTTTTAAAAGTTTTTTAAATAGTATCATTTTTGCTTGAAAATAATTTTTCATATTTTTATGATAATCAAGATGGTCCTGACTAAAGTTAGTAAAAATTCCTGATCTAAAATTAATACCCTCACATCTTCCTTGATGAAGGCCGTGACTTGAGGTCTCCATCATCACATTATTAATATTTTTGTTTTTTATTAAAGACAGGAAATGATTTGTTGTTATTAAATCTGGACTAGTAAGATTTAATTTTTTGGATAGATTATTCATTTTAACACCAAGTGTCCCAATCGTAGCAACGTTCTTTTTATTTATTAATAAAATTTGTCTAAAGAAATCAGCCACTGAGCTTTTTCCGTTTGTTCCGGTAACAGCGAATATGTTCTTTGGGGTAACTTTGTAAAATTTTTTACACACATCTTTAAGTAACTTGTTTACATTATTACTTTTAATAAGTTGCAAATTTTTATCTTTTGATCTAAATTTTTTTGAGACGACGCATACAACAGCTCCTTTTTTAAAAGCTATTTTTACAAATTTTTCACCATCAAAATTTTTTCCTTTTAACGCAAAAAATAAAAAATCTTTCTTGATTTTTCTACTATCACTTATTATGCCTTTAATCCTAATGCTTTTAAGTTTTTTAGGACAGCCTTTAATTAATTTTTTTAGTAACATGTTGTGTCTCAGGTTCACTGCTATTTATGGCTAAAATAGGTCCAATTCTTTTTATAATTTTGCCAGCAACATAAACGGCATTCCAGCCTGCTTCATTTCTAAATCCTTTTATTTTAGTGCCTCTGTAATTATAAATTAAATCTTTAGCCACTTGAGGGTTGTCAAGGAGGACCAACAAAATATATTTTCTGTTTTTTACATTAAATGATGAAATAAAAGTATTTATATTTTTATTTTTGTCTTCATAATATTGAGCGGTACCAGTCTTACCTGAAACTTCATATCCAAAAACATCTGCTAAATGAGCCGTTCCCTCTTTTTCAGTTACCACTTTTCTTAGTATTTTAGAGATTTTAAAACTGGTATTCTCACTTACTAATCTTTTTCTGTTCACTCTCTCTTCTCTCTTCAAAATTGTTGGCTCAACCATCATGCCCCCGTTTAAAATACCTGCATAAGCACTTGCGGCTTGAAGAGGTGTTGTTGTTATTCCGTGTCCAAAAGAAATTGTTTCTAATCTACAT
>CACCLK010000012.1 GCA_902546795.1 uncultured Pelagibacteraceae bacterium | reverse complement strand
ATGGAATACTCGTTGTTAGAACAGGTTTACCCTCCTTTATAGTTACTCTTGCAATGTTATTTATCTTAAGAGGAGCAACATTAGCATTAACAAGATTGATTACTGGGCGTACTCAAGTACCCGGACTAAGAGTTTTAATTGAAAATGATCCAATAGCTTGGATTTTTGCTACAGACTCATTTAAGTGGCTCTTTACATGGCTTGGTTCAATGAATTTAATAGCTTTAAGAACTGATGGAACTCCTTTAGCAACTGGTATACCTCCATCGGTTATTTGGTTTATAGGTCTTACAATTTTAACTACTTGGATACTTATGAAAACTAGATATGGAAATTGGATATTTGCTTCTGGTGGAGATAAAAATGGAGCAAATAATGTAGGTGTTCCAGTTGGAAGAGTAAAAATAAGTTTATTCATCGGCACAGCGGTAGCAGCAACAATATTCGCAACAATTCAAGTTTTAGATGCTGGTTCTGCAGATACTATGCGAGGAACCTTAAAAGAGTTAGAGGCTATTGCGGCTGCTGTTGTAGGCGGATGTTTACTAACAGGTGGATACGGATCTGCCATTGGTGCTGCATTTGGTGCTATAATTTTTGGAACTGTATCTATGGGAATTTTTTATACTGACGTTGATACAGATTGGTTTAAAGTATTTTTAGGTGCAATGATGTTAATAGCCGTAATATTTAATAATTATATAAGGAAAAAGGTAACAGAAAGCAAATAATGTCTGAATATTTAGTTCAATTTAATAATATCAGTAAATTTTTTGGCAAAGTAATTGCGCTTAAAAACGTTACTATGAAACTGCGTAAGGGTGAAATTATGTGTTTATTAGGAGATAATGGAGCAGGTAAATCCACTTTAATCAAAACACTTGCAGGGGTCCATAAACCTGACGAGGGAGAAATTATATTTGAAGGAGAAAAAATAACTTTTGATAGTCCGAAAGAAGCTTTGGATATAGGTATTGCTACGGTTTATCAAGATTTAGCTTTGGTTTCTTTAATGAGTGTTACAAGAAATTTTTTTATGGGTAGGGAACCTTTAAAAGGACCTCCTTTTTTTAAAACTTTTGATATAAAAAAGGCAAATAAAATTGCTGCAGAGAGAATGGGACAAATAGGAATCGATATAAGGGACCCATCACAAGCAGTTGGAACTATGTCTGGTGGAGAAAGACAATGTCTTGCTATTAGTAGAGCTATATACTTTGGGGCTAAGGTCTTAATTCTCGATGAGCCTACTTCTGCATTAGGAGTTCATCAAGCATCAGTAGTGTTAAAATATATAGTTAAAGCAGCATCACAAGGTTTAGCAGTAATTTTGATAACACATAACGTACATCACGCTTATCCAGTAGGAAATAGTTTTACAGTTCTCAATCGAGGTAAAAGTTTAGGAACATATGAAAAGAAAGATATTTCCAGAGAAAAACTTCTGAGTATGATGGCTGGCGGAGAAGAGCTTGATAAATTAGAAGTTGAACTTAAAGAAATGAATAGAATTTCTACGTAGAAATGCAAATAGGAATAGATTTAGGTGCTACTAAGATTGAATATATCATTTTAGATAGTAATAATTCAGAAATAGTTAGACAAAGAGAAATTACACCGAGCAATTATAAAAACCTCTTAGAAACAATTTCATCTATCATTAAAAGTTTATCAACGAAATATAATCAAAATTTAAATGTAGGTATCTGCCACCCAGGGTCCATAGACTCAAAAGGTAAAGTTTTTAATACATATAACTTAAAATGTATTAAAGATAAAAAAATTAAACACGACTTATCATCATTGATTCCAAATAAATTAAAATTCGAAAATGATGCAAACTGTTTTGCTTTATCGGAGTCAATTGATGGTGTAGCAAAAGATTATAGTTCAGTTTTTGGAATAATTCTTGGTTCTGGTACAGGTGGTGGATATGTAATAAATAAAAAAATAATACGTGGGGCAAATCACATAGCTGGTGAATGGGGCCATAATTTTTTACCTGGTTATGGATTAGATGAAAAAAGAACTAAGGTTAAATATGATTATAAATTTACATCTCAACAATTTATATCAGGAAAGGGATTAGAAAATTTATATAAAGGCAAAAAAAATTCAAAAAAAAGTGCTCATCAAATTTTAAATGATAAAAAAAATAAAAAATTTATATTGTCTTTTAAAGATAGACTTGCACGCTCTTTAGCCTCATTAATAAATATTATTGATCCTGAAATAATTGTTTTTGGTGGTGGTTTATCAAACGAAATTAAAAATTTAGACGAAATTAAAAATATTGTATTAAAATATCTTGAGGTTAAAAAATTGAATACAATATTTAGTCATCCTGCTCATGGTGATGCGAGTGGAGTTAGAGGTGCAGCGTTTTTAGCAAGAGATAATCTTATTTAATAATATTTTTAATCTCTTTCTTAGAGAAAACACTAGGTCTATCGCATAAATGATTAATTTTAACTTTTTTTCCTTTTTTTGCAGAATTGTGTATTGCATCTATGATGCTCAACACATGTAAAGATAGATTTCCGTTACATTTATGCAATTTCTTTTTTTGAATAGAACTTATCATCTCAGACAATCCTACACCTCTATAATTAGCATTAGTCGGTGACTCATTAGCTCGTGAACTTTGTGTTCGAATATTAATTTTTCCAAGAGTCATTTTATTAGTCTTAAAATTTTTCCATGAACTCCCTAATTTTTTACTAATTAAAACTGATCCGCCGAACATATTTGGATCAGGAACAATCATTGATCCCTTATTACCATATAATTCAATATGATTTCTTAAATGTGAAATTACATCGAAAGAAAGTGTCAATCTGATTATAGATCCGTTTAAAAATCTAATCGTTGAAAAATAAGTTGTTGGGCATTGCACTTTAAACTTTTTACCTTTCTTAGGGCCAATGCCAATAACTCTTTTTGATTTACCTTTTTCGGATTGACTAAAAACTTCTTTTGCTGGGCCCAATAAGTTTACTAAAGCAGTTAAATAATATGGCCCCATATCTATTACAGGACCACCACCTTTTTTTGCAAACCACGGTTCAGGGTTTGGATGATAAGATTGGACACCTGGGTACGCAAAAATCGCATTTCCAAATTTAACCTTACCAATAGTTTTTTTATCTAAAAGCTCCCTTGATTTCTGACTGCCACCACCCAAAAATGTATCTGGTGCATTTCCAACATACAATTTCTTTTTTCTTGCTAATTTAATTAATTTTATTCCATCAGATAGATTTATCGCTAAAGGTTTTTCCGAGTAAACATGCTTACCATGTGTAAGAGCAAGTTTTGCAACAGAATAATGAGCTGTTGGAATTGTTAAATTTAGAATTACTTTTATATTTTTATCATTTAATAATTCTTTTATTGAGACAGCTTTAATTCTATTCGTTTTAGCACATTTAATTGCAGCTTTGTTGTTGATATCAGCACATTTTATTATTTTAAAATTATTAAAATACTTATGTGCTCTAAAATACGTCTCGGCTATATGACCACAACCTATCAGGCCTACATTAAAAATTTTCTTCATCAATTTTTAAACACCTTTTCTTTGTTTTTTTTTACCCTCAAGGTGTTCTTTTAAAGCTTTTTCATTTTCTTTTGTTGTAGGCAAAGATAAGGTTGGACTTTCCCAATAGGCTGATCCTTCTAGCCATTGATAACCATCTGTATGTATACTTATTACATATGTCTTTTTAGATTTTTTAGCTCTTTTAAAAGCTTCTTCGAGTTCTGAGATAGATTTTACATGCTCACCATTCGCACCCATGCTTTTTGCATGTTCTGAGAAGTTCACAGGAACCAAATTTGGAGTTTTCGAGCTTTTTAAAAGACAATTAAATTCTTTACCACCTTTATACAACTGAAGCCTATTAATAACAGCGTGTCCTCCATTGTCACAAACAACGATAATCAGTTTGTTGTTAGTTATTACGGAGCTATAAATATCAGAATTGAAGAGCAAATAAGATCCATCACCAACAAATGCTATAACTTCTTTTTCGGGATTTGCCATTTTTATTCCAAGAGCGCCTGATATCTCATAACTCATACAACTAAAGCCCCATTCAGTTTCATGCGTATTAAGTTCTCTGGGTCTCCATACTTGAACAACTTCACCAACTAAACCTCCGGCTGCTGTGACTGCTATGTCAGATGGTTCAGAATTTCTATATATTGCCCCAACAGCTTGTGCGTAGCTAGGTAATTTTTGATTAGTTGGTCCACTTTCTTTATCTACATATTCATTCCAACTTTTTAATTCCGCTTGAGCTTTTTTATTCCAACTTTCATCTGCTTTCCAGTTGCCAAGAGCTATGGATAAATCGTTTAAAGAAACTTTTGCATCACCAACTATAGCTTGAGCCATATGTTTATTGGCATCAAATCTAGCTGTATTAATTGTTACTAATTTAAAATTTTGATTTTCGAAATTTGCCCAGGATCCTGTTGTAAAGTCTGCAAGCTTGGTTCCGATTGCTATAGCTAAATCTGTTTTTTTTGCCATATTATTAGCTGCCTTGCCGCCTAGGCCTCCTATGGGACCGAGGAAATGAGAGTGATCTCTTTTCATCGTCGAATAACCCATCACAGTTTGTGTTACGGGGATATTATGCTTCTTTGCAAAATTTGATAATTCATCCATGGCATCTGAATAAAAAACACCACCACCTGATATAATTAAAGGGGATTTGGATTTTTTAATAACATCTACAGCTTTTTTTATTTGAAAATCATCAGGTCTAGGTCTTCTAATTGCATGAATTCTCTCATTAAAAAACTCCTCGGGGTAATCAAAATTTTCGCCTTGGACATCCTGGCTTAATGAAATACATGCAGGGCCACAATCAGCAGGGTCGAGCATAACTTCAATAGCCTGGGGAAAGGTTGAAATAATTTGTTCTGGTCTAGTTATTCTATCAAAATATCTTACTACAGATTTAAATCCATCGTTTTGTGTAGTCCCGGGGTTTCCAAAATGTTCTACCTGCTGCAAAACAGGATCCGGCATTCTATTTGCAAAAGTATCACCTGGTAAAAATAAAATTGGAAGTCTATTGCTCATTGCAACTGCAGCTGCTGTGATCATATTTGTAGAACCTGGGCCAACCGAACTAGTAGCGATAAAAATTTGCTGTCTTCTTTTAGCTCTAGAATAAGCAATACCTGTTAATGCCATATTTTGTTCATGATGGCCTCTCCAAGTAGGAAGTGTTTTTTGATTTTCTTCTAATGCTTGACCTAAACAAGCTACATTCCCATGTCCAAAAATTCCAAATACACCTGGGAATAAGGGCTCTTTTTTTCCATTAATCAATATTTTTTGTTTGATGAGAAATTTAACAATTGCTTGAGCACAAGTAAGTTGAATGTTTTTCATAAATTCTTTATAACCTAATTAAATATACTCTCGTTTTCAACGAATTTATTATGTACGAAAAATTTGGTCAATTTATAGATGGCAAATGGCAAAAATCCTCTAGCGGTGAAACATACGAAGTTTTAAATCCTGCAACAGAAGAAATAATTGGAAAAGCATCTAAAGCTGACAATAAAGATATTGAACTTGCATTAAAATCTGCTGAAAAAGGTCTTGAAATTTGGAAAAATACATCACCTTGGGAAAGAGCAAAAATTATAAGAAAAATTTCAGAATTAATTAGAAAAAATGTTGATATTTTATCAAAATGGTTAACATTAGAAGTTGGCAAACCGTTAACTGAAGGAGCTGGTGAGGTTGGAGGAGCTGCTGATATTTTTGAATGGAATTCAGAAGAAACAAAAAGAATTTATGGTGAAACTTTACAAAGCAGATTTCCAAATACTAGAATACATGTTTACTATCAACCAGTTGGTGTAGTAGCAGCATTAGTTCCATGGAATTTCCCAATAATTTTAGCATCGCGAAAAATTTCTACAGCGTTAGCTGCGGGATGCTCAGTAATTGTTAAGCCTGATGTAATAACTCCAGGTTCAGTAATGCAATTAGTTGAGATTTGTAAAGAAGCTGGTGTACCTCCAGGTGTAATTAATTTATTGTCTGGTGATCCTGCGTACATTTCAGATAAGTTATTATCTTCAGACATCATAAAAAAAGTTTCGATAACAGGATCTACTAGAGTTGGTAAACTTATTTTAAAAAAAGCTGCTGATAAGGTTCAGAGAGTAACAATGGAATTAAGCGGACATTCACCTTTTATCGTTTTTGATGATGTAGATATTGATAAAGTTACTGATATGGCGATCACAGCAAAATTTAGAAATAATGGTCAAGTTTGTATATCCCCTGGAAGATTTTATATTCACGAAAGTAAAAAAACTGATTTTACTAAATTGATGTTAGAAAAAACGAAAAAACTTAAAATTGGAAATGGTATGGACAAAGGGACAGTTTTAGGACCTCTAACCACGAAAAAAAGACTAGAGGAAATTGAAAGCCTTGTCGAAACAACAAAAAAAGAAGGTGCAAATGTATTGTGTGGTGGAAAAAGACCTGCAGGATTTAATAAAGGGTATTTTTATGAACCAACAATATTTGACAATGTGAAAGATAATTACACAATTATGAAGCAAGAACCTTTTGGACCACTTGTTCCAATTTTAACTTTTAAAAATTTTGACGAAATTGTTGAAAGGGCAAATAATAATGAACTTGGTCTAGCAAGTTATATTTATACAAACGATATGAAGAAAGCTAACAAAGCTTCAGAACTAATGGAAAGTGGAACTGTTGCTGTGAATACTCCTGTTGTTGCAGTAGCAGAGGCTCCATTCGGAGGTATAAAACAAACTGGTTATGGAAGAGAGGGTGGTTCAATGGCAATTAAAGATTATCTAAATATCAAGTACACTCACTTAGGTGTTCATTACGAATAATGAGAGAAAACAAAATAAAAAAAATGATGAAAAAAGGTCAACCCGTTGTCAATGGTTGGCTACAAATTCCAAGCTCATTCTCAGCAGAAGTAATGGCTCAGCAAGGCTGGGACTCTCTCACTTTGGATATGCAGCATGGTGTAATTGATTATCCAAACGCTTTACAAATGTTACAAGCAATTTCAACTACCGAAACAACACCTCTCGCCAGAGTCAATTGGAATGAACCTGGACAAATAATGAAAATTCTTGACGCAGGCTGTTATGGAATTATTTGTCCAATGGTAAGCAATAGAAAAGAAGCTGAAAATTTTGTTCAAGCCTGTTTATACCCTCCTAAAGGTTACAGAAGTTTTGGACCGATCAGAGGATTATTATATGGCGGACAAGACTATGGATCACATGCTAATGATGAAATACTTAAATTAGCAATGATTGAAACTAGCGAAGCTTTGAAAAATTTAGATGAAATTATGTCTACTCCAAATTTAGATGGCATTTATATCGGACCAGCTGACCTAAGCTTAGCAATTGGCCAAAAACCAGGTTTCGATAACCCTAAAGGATCCAAAACACATACAGAAATTTTAAACATCCTTAAACACGCCAAAAAACACAAATTATTTGCGGGAGTACATAATGCTTCACCCGAGTATGCAAAAGAAATGATTGAGACGGGATTTAATTTTGTTACAGTTGGATCAGACCAGAGGCACATGAGTGCGGGGGCCAAATCTACAATAGAAAAAATGAAAGGTTCTAAAAAAGGTCCAGATAATAAAGGATATTAAAAACCTTTAGATGAACTTTTATGTTTATATGCTTAAAAGTTCAGATCTTAAACCAATTACATATGTAGGTTATACTAATAATCTTTACAAAAGAATCAAACAACATAATTCTGGTAAAGGTGCTAAATTCACTAGAGGCCGGAAATGGAAGCTAATTTATAAAGAAAAATATAAAACAAAAAAAGAGGCAATTTCTAGAGAATATTATATAAAGAAAAATAAAAGCTTCAGAAAAAAAATTAAAAATTTAAATATATGAAAATATCGATTTTATTACCTTATAAAGAAAATTTCTCACCTATTTATCCTGGAGCTGTCTCACTTTTTGTAAACGACACAGTTAGAATTAGTAAATATAAAAAAGTTATAACTGTTTTTGGTAATACTAATTTTTCCAAAAAATTTAAACTAAATTATAAAAATATATCATTACCTAAATTTAGGTTTCAAAGCTCAAGCAAAAAATATGTTGCAGAATTCTTAAAAATTGAAAAACAACAAAAATCTGATTTAATTGAAATTCACAACAGACCAAATTACTTAAAAGATTTAGTTGATAATTTAGATAAAAGAAATTTTGTTATTTATTTTCATAACGATCCACTCACAATGACAGGTTCGAAAACTATTGAACAACGGAAATACCTCCTAAAAGAATGTTATAAGATTATTTTTAATAGTAACTGGTCAAAAAAAAGATTTTTAGAGGGAATGCATGATAAATTTGTTAATAGTGATAAACTTTTAGTGATTTTTCAATCAGCGGCAAAACAAAAAGTAGATTTAAATAAAAAGAAAAAAGAAATTACATTTGTGGGTAAATTGAACAGATCAAAAGGATATGATATTTTTGGGAAAGCCGTGATTAAAATTCTTAATAAGCATAAGGAATGGAAAGCGAATGTAATTGGTGACGAACAAAGAGATAAAATTTTTTTTAATCACAAAAATCTTAAAAATTATGGCTTTTTAAAACATAAGGAAGTTTTAAAAATTTATAAAAAAACTAGCATAGCAGTTGTTTGCTCAAGATGGGAAGAGCCATTCGGAAGAACAAGCTTAGAGGCTTCTTCATCCGGTTGTGCTGTTGTTATAAGTAATCGAGGAGGTCTTCCTGAGACAATTACTAATGGTATTATTCTTAAGAATTTAAATCCCGAAAGTTTATATAAGGAGTTAGAGAGACTTATAAATAATATATCGAAAAGAAAAAAAATTCAAAAATTATCTTTAGAAAATTTTTATCTAACCCATAATTTTGTTTCAAAAAATATAGACGATTATAGAGATGAAAAATTTAGATATAAAAATTTATTTAATGTAAAAAACTCAAATCCTACACTTAGAATTTTACATGTTACAAATTTTAATGAAAGACATAATGGAAGACTTTTTTTTAATACCGGGCGAAGATTAAATAATGGTTTGATTAGACTTGGTCATAGTATTTTGGAATTTAGTGACAGAGATATTCAAAAATACTATAAAAGTTATAAAGATATAAATGGAAGTAAAACTTTAAATGATAAACTAAAAAAAACTTGTTATAATTTTAAACCCGATGTTATCGTGCTTGGACATGCCGACTTAATAACTTCTGATACGCTTGGTGAACTTAAAGACGACTATCCTAATTTAAAAATAGCTCAGTGGTTTTTAGATCCACTGAATAAGAATGGCCCTGATTATAATAGGAATAAAGAGAGAATTTTAGATAAAATAGATTTTGTAGAAGCTAATTTTTTAACGACAAGTCCTGATGTATTAAATTTTCTTCCAAAAAAAACACAGAATTTTTTTATTCCAAACCCCTCAGATCATTCTTTTGAAACTTTAAAAAATTTTAACAAAGATTGTAATATGGATGTTTTTTTTGCACTAAGTCACGGTGTTCATAGAGGGGTTTTAAAAACAGGAAAATTTGATGAAAGAGCAATTTTTATAAATAGATTAATTGAAAAAACAAATAATGTTAAGTTTGATCTATATGGAGTAAATAAAATTCAACCAATATGGGCAGACCATTATTTTAAAACTATTTCAAATTCAAAAATGGGCCTTAATCTAAGTAGGGGAGAGCCAATAAAGTATTATAGCAGTGATCGAATTACTCAAATTATCGGAAATGGACTTGTAACTCTTATAGATGAAAAGACTTGTTATAGAGATTTTTTTAGTGATCAAGAAATGGTTTTTTACAAAAATATTGATGATTTGTCTGAAAAAATAAAAAAAATATCAAGTGATGAAAAATTGAGAAAAAAAATCGGGCGATTAGGTTCTCAAAAATATCTTAAGTATTTTAATTCCACGTTGGTTGCTGATTTTATCATAAATAAAACTTTAAATCTAAATTCGAAGAAAAAATACTTTTGGAATAATGGTCAATAAGCAAAAATATGTTGTTATTACCGGAGGCTTGGGTTATATCGGATCTCACACAGTTATAGAATTATTAGAAAATAACTATAATAAAATTATCATAATTGATAATTTATCAAACTCATCAAAAAAAATCTTAAAAAGTATTAAAGAAATTTCAAAAAAAGAAATTGTATTTTTTAAAAAAGATTTGCGTGATAAATCAATTTTTAATATATTTAAAAAATATAAAATTGATTGCGTTATTCATTTTGCTGGTCTGAAATCGATAAACGAGTCAGAAAAAAAATTTAAATTATATTTCAATAATAATGTTATGGGTTCATTAAATCTATTTCAAGCAATGGACAAATATGATTGCCGAAAGATTATTTTTAGCTCTTCTGCTAATGTTTATGATCAATACACAAAAGCGCCCTTTAAAGAGTCAAATCCAATAAGGCCGTCAAGCAAATATGGGCTAACAAAAGTCATGATTGAAAAATTTCTAAGAATGTATTCAGAAAGATATAATAAGAAGTGGAGTGTTGTGATTTTAAGATATTTTAATCCCATCGGTGCTCATTGTTCAGGATTACTTAAAGAAAATATTAATAAAGCTGAAAATATAATCCCAAAAATAACAAAGGTTTTAATCAATAAAAATAAAAAATTTTTTATCTGGGGAAATAATTATGAAACAAAAGATGGAACATGTCTAAGAGATTATATACATGTGAGTGATGTTGCTAAATTTCATTTGAAATCTTTTAAAATTTTAAAAAGAAAAAACTTTGAAATCCTTAATATTGGCACTGGTAAACCTCATTCTGTAATAGATATTCTCAAAGCTTTTAAAAAAATTACAAAAAAAAATATACCTATTAAAATTGGGAAAAAGAGACCGGGGGACGTAGCAATAAATTATGCAGACGTAAATAAATCTAAAAAGATCTTTAAAAATATCAAATATAGATCTTTAACAACCATGATAAAAGACGTTACAAATGCTATTAATATATAGATGTTCTCAGTAGTTATTCCTACATTCAATAATATAGAATATTTAAAACTCTGCTTAGAAAGTATTAGGAAAAATTCAAAATTCCAACATGAAATTATAGTTCATATAAATGAAGGCAAAGACGGTACTTTGGAATTTATTAAAAAACAAAATTTTAAATATTCCTATAGTGAAAAAAATTCTGGTGTTTGTGTTGCTTTTAACGAGGCTGTCAAAAAATCTACAAAAAAATTTATAGTACTAGCACATGACGATATGTATTTTTGCCCTGAATGGGATATAAATTTTAAAAATGAACTAAATAAATTACCAGATAATAGTGATTTTTTTTTATCGGGAACAATGGTTCAGCCATTTGAGTCTTATATAAATCTTAATTGTGGTACAACTATAGAAAATTTTAATGAGAAAAAGCTATTAGAAAAATTGCCGGGAATTAAATTTAATGATTTTCAAGGAACTCATTGGCAACCCTCTTTGATACCCGTAAAAACTTGGAATAAAGTAGGGGGATTTAGTGAGGAATTTAGTCCGGGATTAGGTTCTGATCCAGATTTTAATATGAAGCTTTGGAATATAGGTGTTAGACTTTTTAAAGGATTGGGCAATTGCAGAGTTTACCATTTCTCATCAATGTCTTTAAGAAAAAAAGCCTGGAACAATGGAGCAAAAACTTTTTTATTAAAATGGGGTATAAGTATTAAATTTTTTAAAAAACATTATTTAAAATCAGATCAAGTTTTTCATGGAGTTCTTAGTGAACCAAGTAAAAATCTAAATTATTATATCGGGTTAATTAAATGTAAAATAGCTTATTATTTTCATTTAATTTTCAAAAGGAATTAATTTAATTTTTCAATAATACTCTGAATTTCTTCTATCATTTATTTGTTAATTTATTTAATGCGTTATTTTTAAATAAATCTGCTTCTTTTATGTATCTTCTGACCATATCTACTGATTTATGACCGGTCATTGACATTATATTTCTTTCACTTGCACCTAATTCAGCAGTTGATGTTGCAAAACCCGATCTCAAGCTATGTCCTGCATATCTTTTATCATCTAATCCCGCTTTCAATGCATGCTTTTTAATAATGAGTGCAACATTTTTATCTGAAATTGGAAAAACTAAATTATCTCTATTTTCAAACATCCAATTTTTAAGGTGAACCACGGGGCAATATTCAATATGTTTAAAGAAGGGGATCGCTTTAGTCATTCCTTCGCCAGATTGATCAGATTTTGATTTTTTTACAAATATTTTTACTCCTTCTTTTACAAATTCTATATCATCTTTAGTAATCGCAACTAGCTCTGACCTTCTAAATCCTCCAGAAAAACCTATTAAAATCAAAGTTTTATCTCTTAGTTTTTTAAAATCATTTAATTCTGAGTTATTAATTGCTTTAACTATTTGTTTTAAGTCATTGAATAATATAGGTTTTTTAGCTTTTTGATGTATGCCTATCTGTCTTTTAATGCCCATTAAATTTTCAACTATTATCGGATGTTTAGTGTCTAGATAATGACCTTTGTATTTATGCATAACATTAATAGACGCTAAACGTCTTTTTAGTGTGCTGAACCTTGAGTGCTTGGATAAATAAGTTAAATAAAGTGATATAATTTTTGGTTCGGTTGGCATACTTTGCATTCCGTGCTTAGAGCAAAATAACACGAAATCATTAAAGTCAGATTTATATGCTCGAACAGTGTTTTTAGCTTTAGATAGCTTTAAATTATCTAAGGTTTCAACTTCTAGCTTTTTTATTTCAGTTGTTAAATCATTCATATTTTTCCGATAACCATTAATTATCGGAAATAATATATTATGTTAAAATTGATGTCAATAACTAAAATTACTAAAATGATCTAATGGATATAATTATAAAAATATCAAAATTAAAAATAGAGTGTTCCTTAAAAGATAATCTTACTGCTAAATCTATATTTCAACTGCTTCCAATAAAATCAAAAATAAATACTTGGGGTGATGAAATATACTTTGATATTCCAAAAAATAATATCAAACCTGAAAAAGACGCTAAAGAAGTCTTTAATCTTGGAGAAATTGCCTTTTGGAACGACGGAAGTGCTATTGCGATTGGTTTTGGACCAACACCAGCAAGTAAAAATGATGAAATCAGGCTTATTTCGCCAGCAAATCATTGGGCGAACGCTAAAAAACCAGATGAATTAAAAAAACTCAAGGTATTTAAAAATGGCCAGAGCATTGAGGTTATGAAAAAATGATTAAAATTTTAATAGTTTTTTTAATTTTTTCTATTTTAGTTATTCTTGGATTTAAATTTTATGAAAATTTTGAGGAAAAAAATAAAAAAAAATTGGGATATTTTCTCTCCTTTCTGTTTGTAATTGCCCTATTTTTATTAATATATTTACTTTATAACTAATGAAAATAACCAGATTCCAACAAAAGGTTTTAAATTACATCTCAAAAATCCCAAAAGGTGAAATCAGATCTTATAAAGAGGTTGCCAAAGGAATAAATCATCCAAAGGCAATAAGAGCTGTTGCAACCGCTTGTAAGAGAAACCCCTTCCCCATTCAAATACCTTGTCATAGAGTTATTAAATCAAACGGTGATATTGGAAAGTATTCTGGACCTGGAGGAATTAAAGCTAAGATTAAATTGTTAAAAAAAGAGGGGTTTATTAAATAAAATCCTTTAATACCAACGGGTTTAGCATGTTGGGGCTTAACAGATAATGCTGTGAGCATTTCCCCCTTTGGTTGTATCCTAAAACTTGAAATCAAAAAAAATTAGCTATCTACGGGCGTTTAAACGCTATATTCCAAATGTGCAAACCTATTTATATTTTCAAATTTTTTTTGATAAAAATAGACAAATAAATTTTGATCTTAGTTATTAAGCAAAAAAAACCCTAAATTTATAAACTTTTTTAAACACTTTTTCTGTTTTCACTATCTTAGTAAGTAATGCTGATATATTTCTTAATGTATTACTTTAAGATATATATCTATCTATCTGTATTTATTGAAAAAATTTGAGACTTAAATAAACTACAATTGGAATAGTTAAGAAAGACATAATTGTAGATGTAACTATAACGCTAGCAATACTATCAACTACCCTTCTTTCAGAGTACATAGAACCAACAAGATATGTCAAAATAGCGCTTGGCATTGCAGATTGAATTAATAAGACACCAGCAGCTAAACCGCTAAGATTTAGAAATTTTATTAAACAAAAACCAATTAATGGACCAATAATTATTCTAATTCCGCTTAAAATTGATGCATTAAACCATGAAACGACTTTCAATTTAGTTAACGCTATACCCAAGGACATTAATACTAAGAATATAGTGGCATAAGTTAATAAAAAAGTAGTGTTTTCAATAAATCCAGGGACCTCCCACTCAAAAAATAAAACTATTACCGCAGCAAAAATTCCATAAATTGGCATATTAGTAATTAAAATTTTTAATGAAAAACTTTTTTTGGCTAAAAGAACCCCTAGTGTAAAGTGTAATAAAATGATTACTGAGGCTATAGCAGATGCTATTCCCAGCCCTTCTGTGCCATAAGCAAATAAACAAATAGGTATCCCCATATTGCCTGTATTTGGTAGTATTAAGGGTGGAAGTTCACTGATAACATCTTTTTTCATTAAAGCAAGAGCAATAACTCCAACAACTGTAAAGCCTCCAATTATAATTAAAGCATAAATAAAGAACTCTATGAAAACTTCTAAAGTAACCCCGGTAGAGGTGATAGTGTAAAAAATCATAGCTGGAGTGCCTACATTTCCAGCTAAAGTAGTTATAAAATCTGTGTTAAAATTTGGATCTTTTTTTCCAAGGTAATAACCAATACCAATTACAAAAAAAACAGGAAGTATAACATCTATTAATTTTAAATAGAGTTCCATTAAACTCTTACATCAGATTTAATTGGTTTTCTCAACTTTTTTGTATAATTTATTGCGTTTTCAAATTCCATTAAACGTTTATGAATAGATCGTAATTCAGTTATTCTTGTCCAGTTGTATAAAAAAACAGAAAAAGCATCTTTTACTTCACCAAAGGCATTTACAACTTGCATCATTACACCCAACGTAAAGGCAGCCGTAAATAAACCCGGGGCCATTATTAAAAAAGGCACTATCACAAATAATTGTCTGTACCAAATTGCCCATAAATCAAAATATCCGTAGTGAAGAAAAAGTCTATGGTAGTTAAATTTAATACCGGTGAAAAGTTGTATTATTGTTGGCGCTTGAACATAATTTTTTCTATCATCCTCACCATAAACAAGTTCTTTTCTAAAAGCTGCTTCAACTTTTTGATTATTATACTCCAGACCAGGTAATTTTATTCCTACTAACCAACTTATTAAAATACCACCAATACTTAAAATTAAAGCGACCCAAACAAGAGACCCGGAAACATTATTTAAAAAAGGAACCGTTACGTTAGAAGATAAAACCCACAAAATAGGGATAAAAGCAATCAACGTCATTATAGCCTTTACCACTTGTAAACCAATTGACTCAACAATTTTTGCAAAATTCATACAATCTTCTTGTATTCTTTGAGATGATCCTTCAACTTTTACTTCGGTAGCTCTCCAATAAGGCATGTAAGAAAAAGTCATGGCTTCTCTCCATCTAAAGGCCCACAATCGTGTAAACCAATTAGTAAAAGCAAACAATGTAACGTAAGGTAAAGCTATGTATAAAAAACGTTTTATAGAGTCCCAAAACTCTGAGATCTCACGTTTCTCAGCAGTCTGTAAAATATCGTAGAAATCTTTGTACCAGCTATTAAATAAAACATCTAAATAGGTTTGAGTAATTAAGAGCAATATTATAAAGCCCCCTCCCCCATACGACCAATAAAACCATTTTCTATCTTTAAAAAAACTTCTCCACATATTTAATTTTTTAGAAAGTTATCAGCATAAGATTTTAAGATAAATTTTTTCTTATTTGGTTTAATTATTTTAAAATCAATATTATTTTTTTTAGCATAATTAATTGCTTTTTCTTTTGTCGAAAAATTAATTCTTACCGAATTGAGCGTATCTTTAGATAGCTCCCAACCCATTAAAGCGTTGGTTGAAGGATCAGAAGTTTCAAATTCTAAAACCCAATTTTTGGTTTTTCCATAACCAGACTGCATTGCGGTTTTGCTAGGTATGTAAATTTTTGCTTTTTTCATAAATGGTCGGGGCGGCAGGATTTGAACCTGCGACCCTCTGGTCCCAAACCAGATGCGCTACCAGGCTGCGCTACGCCCCGATCTTGAGCTTTATAGGTCAAATAATAGACTTTGGCAATTGAAAGGTACATATGGTAAAACATCATGATTCATGATTAATTATATAACAAAACCCTTCAAAGAGTTTTTTAAACTTGAGGCTGCATCAGGAATATTTTTATTAATTGCAGCAATACTGGCTTTATTTATCAGTAATAGTTCTCTTTCAGACAATTATTTTAAAACACTTGAGTCATATATTACTCTTGGATTTAAGGATTTCGGTTTAAAACTTTCTGTATTACATTGGATTAATGATGTCTTAATGGCAGTTTTTTTCTTTCTTGTTACTTTAGAGATTAAAAGAGAGTTTATAAAAGGGGAGCTTTCAAATCCCAAACAGGCTTTATTGCCTATCATCGGTGCTGTAGGCGGTATGCTTATCCCAGCATTAGTTTATATAATTATAAATATATCAAACCCTATAACGCTTAAGGGCTGGGCAATACCTTCTGCCACTGACATAGCTTTTTCATTGGGTGTTTTATCTTTATTAGGATCAAGAGTTCCTATTTCTTTAAAGATTTTTTTAACTGCCTTAGCTATAATTGATGATCTTGGAGCAATTATTATAATTGCATTTTTTTATTCTAATAACATTCAAATAATTTATTTGGGTTTGATTTTGTTATGTATGATAGTTTTATTTATATTAAATAAAAAAAATATAAACGTGTTCCTTCCATATTTAATCGTTGGTATTTTTCTTTGGGATTTTACTCATCAGTCTGGCGTTCATGCAACTATAGCAGGCGTATTATTGGCCTTAATGATCCCTCATAATACAAAAAATGAAAAAAAATCTTTATTAATTAAATTAGAACATAACTTAATTCCATATGTTGGTTTTGGTATAATGCCCATCTTTGCTTTTGCAAATGCTGGGGTTTCTCTTGAGGGCTTAACATTTAGTGCTTTACTAAATCCGGTACCATTAGGAATTCTTGCTGGTCTTTTTTTTGGAAAACAGATTGGAGTATTTTTATTCTCCTATGCAGCTATCAAACTTAACTACGCCACACTACCTTCTAAAAGTAATTATCTTGGTTTTTATGCAGTATCAATTTTGACAGGAATTGGTTTTACAATGAGTCTATTTGTAGGAAATTTAGCTTTTGTAAATGATATTGAATACATGGATGGCGTTAAAATTGGTGTTTTAGCTGGGTCATTTTTATCAACTGTTTTTGGATATTTTTTGTTATTAATTTCAACAAAATGATAAATTTAAAAATACTTAAAATTGCAGAGAATAGTTTAAATATTGGATTAAAAAATAAATATACTCATAGATCAAATATTAAAAATAAAATTTGTGGTGATAAAATTTCAATTGAACTAATTCTAAGAAAAAATATTATTGTGTCTATGCGATATGAAACAGAATCTTGTATTTTTTGTCAGGCATCAGCAAGTATCCTGTCAAATGAAATTAAAAAGACAAAAATAAATGAATTTTTTGAGTTAAAAGAGAAATTTTCAAATATTTTTCAATCGAAAGATAATAATGATAAAAAAATATTTAAGAATTTTAAAATTTTTTTTGATAAAAAATATTATAATAGAAAAGATTGTATTTTATTACCATTCAATGCAATTACTAAAGCTATTAAAAATGAAAAATTACATTAAAATATTCACTTATATTATGATTTTTAGTCTATTTTCTTTTGCCAAAGCTAATCAGTCATCCTCTGCTTTTGACTTTACTTTTAAATCGATTAATGAAGGTGAAATAATAGATCTAAATAAATACAATAATAAAGTATTATTAGTTGTTAATGTGGCTAGTAGATGTGGATATACTAATCAATATTCGGATTTACAGAAATTATGGGAAAATTACAAAAATGATGGTCTAGTTGTAATTGGAGTACCAAGTAATAACTTCAAACAAGAACCTGGTTCTAATAACGAAATAAAAGATTTTTGTGAAGTGAATTTTAATATTACATTTCCAATGACTGAAAAATTAACTGTTTTAGGATCTAATGCTCATCCCTTTTTTATTTGGGCAAAAGAAAGTTATGGTATCTCTGCAATACCAAAATGGAATTTTCACAAAATTTTAGTTGGTAAAAATGGAAAAATAATTAATACATATTCATCTTTCACAAATCCTAATTCAAAAAAAATGAGAAATGCAATTGAGAAGGAAATTAAAAGCTGATCTTAAGTCCGTCGTACGCTGGAACGACATTTTTAGGTAGAATTTTCTTTAATTTTTTATAATCAAGATCGACATGAAGATTTGTAAGAATGCTTTTTTTAGGTTTAATTTTTTTAATCAGATCTAATGCTGACTCCAAATTAAAGTGTGAGGAATGTTTTTGTATCCTCAAACAATCAATAATAAGATAATTTAGATCTTTTAAAAATTTAATTGATTCTGGAAAGATATAATTGCAATCGCTTATATAGGCTATATTCTTAAATTTGTAACCTGTGGCTTGTATCATCCCATGCTGAACGGTAAAAGACTCAATTCGTAATTTGATCTTACCTTTTGAAACATAAAAAGATTTTTTTGCCTCAATTGGCTTAAGTATTGGATTATAACCGTGTTTTTCTTTAAAACAAAAGGAGTAAGATTTTTTTAATTCTCTCAAAGTTCTTTTAGATGCAAAAACAGGAATCTTATTTTTATTCATCCAAAAAAAAGGTCTCATTTCAAAAATACCACTAGTTTGATCTGCATGTTCATGTGTATATAAAATCGTATCTACATGACTAATCTTATTATCTAATATTTGTTTTTTTATATCAGGCGAAGTATCAATTAATATGGACAAGTTTTTGTAATTAATGTGAGCGCAGCATCTAGTCCTATGATTTTTTTTTTCGTTCAAATCTAACTTTGAGCTATATCCTGTTATCCATGGTGTACCTAGTGAGCTACCACAGCCAAGAATAGTAAAATTATTCATTATCTGACACCAAATAGATTGTTGAAATTTTCACTCGTAATTTTTTCTAATTCTTCTGTCTTGATTTTTTTGAGCTTTGATAAATAATTTATTGTATGAATAATAAAACTTGGTTCATTTGATTTGCCACGTAAAGGTTCGGGCGATAAATAAGGAGCATCAGTCTCTACTAAAATTTTATCATTTGGAATTTGTTTAAAAATTTCTGATAATTCTTTAGATTTTTTAAAAGTAACAATACCACTTGCCGATATATAGCCTCCTAAATCTATCATCTTAAATGCTATTTTTTTGGAGCCTGTAAAGCAATGAATTAAAAATTTTAAATCAGGAAATCTCTTTTTTGCTTTAGTCATTGTCTCAATCATTTCATTTTCTGCTGATCTTGAATGAATTATAAGAGGTTTATTAAGCATCGCAGCGGCCTCTATGTGTCTGTTAAACATATCTATTTGATCATTTTTTTCAGAATGATTATAAAAAAAATCTAAACCTGTTTCTCCTATCCCTATAAATTTATCATTAGATAAAATTTTTTCTTTAATATCATTTGCGTCTATGTGTAAATGATTTTTGGCTTCATGGGGATGAATTCCGTATGTCCCATAAACACATTTAAATTTTTCAATAATTTTTTTTATATTGATATAAGATTTTTCTTTTACACTTATTGTAAGAATCAACTCAACTCTATTTTTTAATGCACGCGCGACAGTTTCATCAAGTGAATTTATCATCGGTTCGTAATCTAAATGACAATGAGAATCAATTATCATGCTCTACCTTTTTAAAAAGAATTGAACTTTGATTTAACTCAATCCCAGATTTGAGAAAATTATCTTTAGTTATTGTCTCTAATTTTAAATCATTTTCATCTAATTTGAAGGTCTTCAAAACTTTTATCGTAGCAATTGGAATTAATGGGTTTAATAAAATTGAAATATATAGAATATGAAGTAAAGAGACGTACAACACATTACCCATCTTAACAGGTGAATCTTTTAAGTCCCATGGTGCGGAGTCGTTGAAATATTTATTAGCCTCGAAAGAATACTTAACAACTTTTTTAATATATAAATTTAACTCCTGATTATTAATAGCTTTACTTAATAGTTTTAAATCTTTTTTTATTTTCTCATTTAATTGTCCATCCCTTTTTTCTATATTTTTATATTTTGGAATTTTATTATCAAAATTTTTTTTAATAAATGAAAATACCCTTTGACACAAATTGCCAAAATTATTCGCTAGATCGTTATTGATACAATTTTCTAAATTTTGTAATGAGATATTTCCATCATTACCGTGTGAGACTTCTTTCATTAAATAATATCTCAATTGATCGGATCCATATTTTTTTGTTATATCTACAGGGTCTAAAATATTTCCTAATGATTTTGACATTTTTTTTTCATCAGACAAAATCCAACCGTGTCCAAAGACACGTTTTGGAAGTTTTATATCTGCTGCTAGTAAAAAGGCTGGCCAATAAATTGCATGAAATCTGAGTATATCTTTTCCTATTACATGCAAATCAGCTGGCCAAAAATCTTTGTAAAGCTCGTCGGATATATTTGGAAAATTAACAGCACTCAAATAATTTGTTAATGCATCCAACCAAACATAAATAACATGATCTTTCTGACCTGGAACTTTTAATCCCCAATAAAAAGTTGTTCTACTAATTGATAAGTCTTTTAAACCTTTTTTAACAAAATTAATAACCTCGTTTCTCCTACTATTAGGTGAAATAAAATTTGGATTAGTTATATAAAAATCTAAAAGTTTTTTTTCCCAAGAAGATAATTTAAAAAAATAGGATTTTTCTTCTACCCATTCTACTTTAGAACCTGAAGTCTTCGAAACTCTTTGCCCGTCAATTTCCAAGGTTTCATCTTCATCATAATATGCTTCATCAGAAACTGAATACCAACCGTTATATTTATCTAAATAAATTTGCCCTGAGGTTTCAAGTTTTTTCCATATCTCCTCGACAGATATTTTATGTCTATCCTCAGTGGTTCTTATAAAATCATTATTTGAAAGGTTTAAAATTTTTGTAAGCTCTATAAAAGTTCTTGATATCTTGTCGCAAAATGCTTTGGGTTCCATTTTATTTTTTTCAGCCTCTCGTTGTATTTTTAAACCATGCTCATCAGTTCCAGTAAGAAATAAAACTTTAAAACCCTCAATTCTTTTAAATCGAGCTATAACATCAGCGATAATACTTGAATAAGCATGACCCATATGTGGTTTTCCAGAAGGATAATAAATGGGAGTGGTGATATAAAAATTTTTTTTCATTAAGCTATTCTTTTTGAAATCGAATTTAAAACTAATTTTAGATTTAAGCTGTGATTACCAAAATCTTTTATATCTTTTAACAGATTTACTTTTAGTTTATCAAGACTAGCTATATCAGAATTATTTTCTCTTATTTTTGAGATAATAAAGTGCTCAACTGCAAAAATAGAAAGATCAATAAAAGTCCTGTCCCTATTTTTTTTAAATAATTGAAGAAATATCTCTAAAAGTATTTTTATATCGTCGTCAAAATTTACTTCATTCTTTTCTATCAGATAATTATACAATATAAAATTACCTGGTGTTATATTGATAGATTTATAATTAATTTGGGGCTTTAGATTATGGTAAGTGATTAAAGAATTTATAATATTATTTTTTTCTTCCTCTTTTAAAAAAAATTTAAATTCTAAACATCTTGACTTAATTGTGTCAGATAATTTATTCGATAGGTTATTTATAAGAATAAAAAAATTATTTTTAGGTGGTTCCTCTATTAGCTTAAGTAGTGAATTAATACAGTTTATATTTAAGGTTTCAATATCATCAATTACTACAAATCTAGGCATATCATTTAGAGAGGTTTTTTGAAGATTTTTTTTTACAGCTCTTATTTCATCGATTGATAAATGTTTGCCATTTTTTGAACCTAAGTAAACTACATTAGAAAAGAGATCTTTGGAAATTAAATTATTCACTTGTGAATTAGGGTTAATTTCATAATTTTTATAGTCGTATTCACTGTCAAAAATATTATTTAATAAATGATTGAAAAGAGTATATTTACCTGCCCCTTTTTTCCCAGATAGCAAAGATACTTTTGGAAAATTGTTCGTATCAATTAATTTTTTAAAATATAAAAATTTTGACTCTAGTCCAAATAATTTTCGACTATATTTAGGCTCTAAATAACTCATTTTGACATTCCCGCTTTAAATCTTTTTAAAACTATCTCTAAAATTTTTTTCTCCAATTCGGGGGTATTACGCGATGAGTCGAAAATAATATAATTTTTATTATTATTTTTTTTGTATAGAAAACCTTTCTGTGCATTTTGATAAAATTTGTTAGAAAAATTATCGTAGCGATTTTTCTTTTTCCTTTTTCTTAGTCTACTTCTTGATGTTTTAAGATTTACTTTTAAAATAAATGTTAAATTTGGCCTTAATTTACCTAGTATTTCATTATGAATATTCTCGATAAATTTTTTTTTTACTTTTTTTCCATAAACCTGGTAAGAAATAGTTGAGTCTACAAATCTATCGCAAATTACAATTTGTTTTTTTTTAAGAGCAGGACGTATTTTATTTTTAACATGTTCATTTCTAGCTGCTAAATATAATAATGTATCAGTGTATTTATCAAAATTTTTATTTTTATTTTTTACGAAATAATCTGTAAGGATTAATTTTCTAATTTTCTCTGCATTTGGAGTTCCTCCTGGTTCTCTTGTGATAAGAACATCTAATCCTTTTTTTTTTAAATTTTTAAATAATTTGCTACTTTGATAGGACTTTCCAGAACCTTCTATACCTTCAAATACTATGAAATAGGGCTTTCTTTTAAACATCACCCCAAATTAAATAATTAATTGATGTGAAAAGACTCTTCAAAAAGTTAACTTTTTCCACTTTGCTTACCGAGTAAATTGGTAAGGATTTTATTGTTTCATCTTTTAATGATACACTTATTTGCGCAATTTTTGCATCTTTCTCTATAGGAGCTTTAATAGGACCATCGTAATCAATTGTAACTTTTAAATTTCGTGAATCTCTCTTTGATAAAGTTACAAACAAATCTTCCTTGGTAATGCCAACAATAGTTTTATTTTTAGATAACCAAGATTTTATCTCAAATTTTGTCTCATTTTTTTTTGATATAAGATATGTGTCAGTATTCCTAAAGCCCCAATTTAAAAGTTTAATGGATTGATTTACTCGCAATGCCTTGGTTTCTAATCCACTAATTACAGAAATCAATCTTCGAGTATCTTTTTTCATTGAGCTTGCTAAAGAATATTTTTCAACAGCTAAATAACCAGTTTTGATACCATCAACGCCTAACCTTTTAAACAATAAATTATTTCTATTCGATTGTGTTATTGGGTCACCACCAGTTCTATCCCATGTGAATTCTGTCTCGGCATAAAGCGGGTAATATTCGGGATAATTTTTAATTAAATATTTCGACATTATAGCAATATCCCTCACTGTTGAATAATTTTCAGTGTCATTTATTCCAGATGAGTTTGCAAAATTTGTATCGGTCATTCCTATTTCGGCTGCCTTTTCGTTCATAATATCTACAAAGTTTTCTTCAGTTCCAGCAATACCTTCTGCTAATGCAACACAAGCATCATTTCCTGAAGCAACAATTATACCCTTCAATAAATCGTCAACAGAAACTTCATCATTAATCATGATGAACATAGAGGAATAACCGCTTTGAGAAAGACGCCAAGCTTTTTCGGAAACAATAAATTTATCATCTAGAGACAATTTATTTTGTTTTAATAAATCAAAAGCTATTATTGTGGTCATTATTTTTGTCATTGAGGCTGGATAAATAGTTAAATCTGGATCCATTTCGTATAAAATTTTGTCTGAGTCGTAGTCGTATAATATAGCTGTTTTAGCTGAAATTTTCGGATCCGCTTCTACTCTAACTGTTATGTTTAGTACAAGTATGAAAGCTATAAAAAGTTTCTTCATTTTTTTACAATATCAAGTTCCTCAAAACCAAAATTCTTTAATAACATGTAATCATTTTTAAGTAAATTAATAGAATTATAAGATCCAGATATTAACCTTATTTTGTTCTTTTCAACAACTTTTATATTCAATCGTTCGGCTTTAAATCCTCTTAATTCATGAGAAATTTTCTTTTTAAGATTTTCAGCTGTTTCAATACTGTAAAATTCACCAATCAAAATTGAAAATCTGAATTTCGATTTAATCTTTTTTAATTTATTCTTTTGAGACAAACTTTGAATTTGTACCTTTTCAATAGGTGCTTTAGAATGAATTCTTCTCTCTTCTACGTGTGTCTTTGCTTTTGCGGCTACAAAAGACTTATTTTTTCTTATTTCTTGGATTTCTACAAAGGGGTTTTTTGTGTCTAAGTCTAATATATCGGCCACATACTCAGTTATTAAGATTTTGTAAAATTCTGGGTATTTTACATTTTTGTTATTTTTGAGAATTACAAATTTTTTATTTTCAGGATTTATAATCTTTATGGTGGATCCAGCCTTAAGTGAAGAATGACCTATTTCAAGTTCATATCTGTTAAATTTTTTATTTATTATTTTATTTTGATAATCTGTCTCATTATAAATATAAGCAAAACCACTTGATAAAAGAAGTTGTTTATTCACTCTGGATTTATTGTATTCTGGAACTGAGCACGAAATCAAAAAAATAAAAAATATCAAAAAATTAAATTTCATCTTTTATTTTATCCTTTAGAGTACAAACAGCTAGTGCAAACCTTAGAGATCTGTTCCATTTTAAAATTTGTTCATAATTTGATGAAACTAGGAATGCAGGATTTAAATTATTTGAATTTGGAATTATATCTTTATCAGGAGTAATTATAGCTACTAAAGAATTTTCACGAAAATTAATTTTTTCGTTTGATTTTATATATTTTTTTAAATCTTTAAATTTTCTTTTATTTTTT
>CACCLK010000011.1 GCA_902546795.1 uncultured Pelagibacteraceae bacterium | reverse complement strand
TAAGGTTGTCTCTGAAGCTAATGGTGGAGCCCATAAAATTTATAATGCAACAGTGCATTGCCTTATAGCAAAAAAAGCAGGAAAAAAATTTATCGTTGGGGACACTGGAGCTGGTTATGCTGGAAAAATGCTTTCGATGGCAGCTAAAAAATTCGGATTAAAGTGTAAAATTTTTATGGGGGCAAAGGATATTAAAAGACAGAGACCAAACGTTAATGCTATGAAAAAAAACGGAGCTGTAATTGTACCCGTTACTACTGGAAGTCAAACACTAGTAGATGCTGTAAGCGAGTGTATGCGTTATTGGGTTTCAAATTGTGATACAACACATATGTGTGTTGGATCTACTGTTGGTCCTAATATATTTGTTAAGATTTGTGCTTTTAGCACCGCCCAGATTTCAAGAGAGTTAATACATCAGATGAAACAAGAGTTCGGTGGTGTGCCTGATAAATTAAAATTAATTAATTGTGTAGGAGGTGGAAGTTCAGCCATAGGATTTTGGAATGAATTTTTAAATTCTAATGCTGAGTTAATAGGAGTTGAGGCTGGAGGACCAAAAAATAGTAAATTACATGCTGCTCCACTATCAACCAATTCGAAGGTTGGTATTTTACATGGTGCAGCACAATATGTAATTCAAGATAAGGAAGGTCAAATAGGAAGCACTGAGTCAATTTCTGCAGGTTTAGATTATCCTGGAATTTCTCCGCTTCATTGTTATTTAAAAGATTTAAAAAGAGCAAGGTATACTGTAGCTACTGATGAAGAAGCTTTGTCAGCATACAAACTTGTTTCAAGATTAGAAAATATTTCACCTTCTTTAGAGCCTTCACATGCTTTCGCGGAGGCTATAAAACTTGCTCCTAAATTAAGTTCAAAAAATATAATCGTAGTTAATAGTTGCGGGGACTCGATTAAAGATAAAGATATTATAAAAAAAAAATTAGGAAAATATGAAAGATGAAATCAAAAATCCAAATTGCTTTCAATAATTGTAAGAATGAAAAACGTCCTGCTTTAATTACCTACACAGTTGCAGGAGATAATACAAAAAAAAATTCTTTAAAAATTTTAGACTCAATATCCAAACATGCTGATATTTTAGAACTAGGATTTCCTCACAACACTCCATTAGCAGATGGCAATCAAATTCAAAACAGTTCTTATCGAGCTTTAAAAAATGGAATTAAGCTTAAAGATGTGTTTGATATTGTTAAAAGTTTTAAAAGAAAAATAAAGTCAAAACCAATTATACTAATGGGATATTATAATTTGATTTATCAAACTGGAGAAAATAATTTTCTTTCTAAATGCAAAAAATCAGGAGTTGATGGTATCATATGTGTAGATTTACCCTGGCCAGAGAATAAAAATTTTGCAAAAAAATGTAAAAAAAAATCAATTTGTTTCATACAATTAATATCTCCAACTACATCGAATATGAGAATGAGGGGAATTATAAAAGATAGCCATGAAATGTGTTATTATATATCTATGTTAAGTACAACTGGAGGTAAATTAAAAATTTCACCCAAAATGATTATAAAGAATTATGATAAAATTAAAAAAATTAGTAAAAATAAAAAGGTTGTTATAGGGTTTGGAATCACAAATAAAACGATTAAAAAATTAAAAAAGGCTGATGGATTAGTGGTTGGAAGTCAATTATGCTTAGAAATATCTAAATCCATAATTAAACGTCAAAATCCTGTCACAAAGTTGGGTAAAGTGGTATATAAATTAAGGAAGGAAATAAATTGAACTGGATAACAAAATTTATAAAACCAAAAATAAAGTCCTTATTTAAAAAGAGAACTGTTGATAATCAGACGCTATGGACAACATGCGGCTGTAATAATTTAATCTACAAAGAAGATTTAAAATCTAATTTCAATTGTTGTCCTAAATGTGGATCTCATCATAAACTCTCTTGTAAAGAAAGATTCGAGCTTTTTTTTGACGGTGGTGAATATGAAATTTTAAAAACACCTTTACCAAAAGATGATCCTTTGAATTTTGTAGACAATAAAAAATACACAGATAGATTAAAAACTGCGCGAAAAGTAACTGGGCAAGACGACGCCATAGCAATCGCTAAAGGAAAAGTAAATAGTATTTCTGTGGTTGTTGGGGCGCAAGATTTTAGATTTATTGGCGGTTCGGTTGGATCTGCAAGTGGTGAAGCGTTTATAGCAGGAGTTCAAGTTGCAATTGAAAGCAAAAGTCCGTTTATTTTTTTTAGCTGTAGTGGTGGTCAAAGAATGATGGAGTCGTCAATTGCCTTAATGCAAATGTCTAGAACAGCCTTAGCGGTGAATGAATTAAAAAAAAACAATATTCCTTACATTGTAATTTTAACTAACCCAACTACTGGAGGTGTAACGGCCTCTTGGGCTATGTTGGGTGATATTCTTATAGCTGAGCCTAAAGCTACTATTGGTTTTGCAGGACGAAGAGTTATTCAAGACACCGTCAAAGAGACTCTACCAGAGGAATTTCAAACAGCAGAATATGTAAAAGAACACGGTGGTATCGATTTAGTTATTGAAAGAAAGTATTTAAATTCGACGGTAGGAACTTTACTTTCAGTTTTGATGAAAAAAGCTGAAAAACAAGTTAATAATACCTCTGATGTCATTACAGTCGATAAATCTTTACAATCTGCTAGCTAAAAAAAAGCTTTTCAAAAAAAAAGTAAACTTTAGTCTTAAAAGAATTAAAGAAGCATTAATAAAACTTAATAATCCTGAGAAAAAATTAAACAAGGTTGTAAACATTATAGGATCAGATGGAAAATATTCTGTTCTTACTTATTTAAAATTTTTTATCGAGGCAGATGGACTTAAGACCTCTGCTTTTATCTCTCCAAGTATCAAATCTATTAAAGAAAGATTTTGGATAGGCGATAGATTTCTTACTTATTATGAGATAAAAAAATCAATAAGTGACATTGAAAAATTAAAGATACCTCTAACTATTTTTGAAGTTTTAACTTTGATTTTTATTCTGAATGCGTCAAAACAAAATAACGATTTTAATTTAATAGAGGCTGGTGCTCTTTTTGAAAAAGACTCAACAAATTTGTTTGCTTTTCCTTTTGCACAAGTTGTTGTAAATATTAACAAACAACATCTTAATTTTCTCAGAAGAAAAACAATTGATGAGATTGTAAAACAGAAGGTAGGTTCGTTAAGTCAATTTACAAAATTATACATTGCAGAACAAAAACCACACATACTTAGAAAAATTAAAAAAAGATTAAAAAATAATTTAAGTTATAAAATTTATTCAAACAGCTGGAGATTAAGAAGATTAAATAAAGGCCTTGTTTATTATGATAAGAAAAATAGAATAAATGTGCGGACTAAAAATATTCATTCTGAAGGTCTTAAAAAAAATTTAGCTTTAGCAATAAAAATCGCCTTAGATATAGGAATAAAACCTAAAGTAATAGAGAGAACCATTCCTAAAATCAAACTCCAAGCTAGAGTAGAATTTATTGATAAAGGAAAATTAGTAAAAAAACTTTACAAAGCTGAACAGATAATAATTGATGGGTGCCACTCTGAGATAAGTGGAGAAAATTTTGCAAATTATCTTAAGACTATTAACAAGACTAAATATGGTATTATTGGTATGTCCAAAAATAAAGATCCTTTTAAATTCACAAAAAAATTTAAGGGTATTTTTGAAAAGGTTATTATTGTTCCCATAGGCCCTGGTTCTGAGTCCATAAATCCAAATATTCTAAAAAAGGCATTAATTTTTAATGGTATAAAATCAGAAAGTTCTAAAAATTTAAATGAAGCATTTAGAAAAATTTCTTCAAAAGAGAGCAAGTTAATTTGTGTTTTCGGCTCTTTGTATCTTTGTGGAAATTTTTTAAATAAAAATTAAATATTTTCTTTTATCCAATCAATAATATTTGATTTTGTTGAAGCTCCAACTTTTGTTGATTTAAGTTCGCCATTTTTGAATAGTAACATTGTGGGAATACCCCTTATGCCATATTTAGTAGGAGTATTAGGCTCATTATCGATGTTATGTTTTGCAATAATAACTTTGTCTTTCATCTCATCGGAAATTTCCTCTAATATTGGACCAATTTGTTTACAGGGGCCACACCACTCAGCCCAAAAATCTACTACTGTTGGTTTGGTAGATGCTATTACTTCTTTATCAAAATTTGAGTCTGTTACCGATTTCGTTGCCATAAAACTTAATTAATTGTTTTTAAAATAAAGTCAACTATGCAGATGAGTAAAATTTTTCTAACTCCTCAACGTATGCGTTTATTTCATCTAAAACCACTAATTTATCTGGTTTATCCTCTTTTTCAAATTTTGCTCTTAATGTATCTATTTCTGAATAAGTTCTAGGAATAGTGTTCCATTTTTCATTATTAGTGCTAAGAAGTTTTTTGGCTGTTTCTTTATGTATAATTTTATATTCTGATTTTTCTAGAAGCTCAGGTTTTTCCATATAAATAATTTTTTTTCCAAAATATTTAAGTCTTTCATCCTTAAAATCACTAAGAATTGATAGTTTTCTATCCCAATCTGCATTATGAAATTTAGACATAATTTTGTTATCTTCAGAAGATGTGAACTTCGCATAAATACTTTCTTCATTATATAAATCTTCCTGGGATTTAGTCTGTTCCTTCTCCTCTATTTCCATTTTTTTTATAGCAGACACCTTTTCAGCAAAATCTTTACTATTTTTGATTATATTTGCTCTTTCCTCCAATTTTGAGCTGCCAATTAATTTGTATTCGTTAAACCTTTCCCCATATGAAGGATTCATTAAAACCGGGTGTTTATTGTGCCTTACTGTTCTAATAAATTTGGGCTGCTTTTTCATTTCAGCTCTTAGTTCTGCTATCGGCATGTTCACGTATGGTTTTGGGTCATGTTTAAGATCGAAGCACAACGGCCATTGATATTGTGGATGCTCAATAATAAATGTTTGAACAAAAGGTCGACTTTTTCCATAAAAAAATTCATTAGTACAAAAAAATAATTCCTTTTTTATTAAGTCCAAAGTTTGATTTTTGTCTAGAGTTTTTAAACTCGCTCTCCAAACATTTGGGGCTTTATTTGCAATTAGTTTTGCGATACCTAATGTTGCAACTACATCTCCTATCGCACTGTGAGCATCGCCATGGCTGATACCATTAAGTGGTGCCATTTGATCAAGTTTGTATACGTCATTACCTTTTTCATTTGTAGAGTTCTTGAGAGTATTAGGATAATAAAAATTTGCTGCTCTGGCCAGGCCAAGCATATCACCTCTGGTATTCCCATTTGTACTTGTAATATAAGGATATTCCAAAGTTTGAAATAGTGTAGATCTTAGAAATTCCTCATCAAATTCTATCGAATTAAACCCTATAAAAGTAGCTTTACCCCACTTTTTAATTGTATCAACAAACTGCCTAATCATTTGGTAATGCGATAAATTAGAATTTTTTAAAATTTTTGGAGAAGATTTATTAACTATAAGTGCCATTGCTTCTGGAATTACACCAGGATTTAGTCGACATCTTGCATCAAAGCGGTCTAGTTCCTCAAAATTGTCGTTTGTTAAAATTGCCCCAATTTGAATAATCTGTCCCCAAAACTTATTGGATGAGCTTGTTTCAAAATCATAAAATACAAAATTTGCCATTTGAGAAATTGTTATTTAAAGGCTTTGATTTTATCAGAATTTTCCTCAAATGTCTTTTCTACAGATCCAGGATCTTTTATATTATTTAAAGTATTCATTATAGAGCGCGCATCTCTACCAAAACTATCAGTTGTAGTCATAGCCTGTTCAAGTCTTTTTCTAAGCTCGATAATGCCATCAAAGTGGTTTTCAAATCTTCTCGAAATAAGTTTAAGATCATTGTAAATCTGCGTGGCATGTTTTTGAACTTTCAATGTCTGAAAACCTAAATGGTACGATTGCAAAAGTGCCGAGAGTGTGTTGGGCCCTGCTATAGTAATTTTATATTTTGTTCTTAGCTCCTCAAGTAAAAGTTGCTTAGTTTTTGGATCTCGGTAACTCGAAAGCTCAGCAAAAAGTCCTTCGGTAGGAGCATATACAATAGCAAAATCAGTTGTTTTGGGTGGCGCAATGTATTTTGAGCTAACAGTCTTTGCTTTGGACCTAAAAGCGGAAGCTAAATCTTTTCTTGCCTCAGCTAAGGCTTCTTTGTTTTTAGCCTGGTAAGCGTTGTCAATTTCCTTGAATTTTTCTATCGGCCAATGACTATCTACAGGAACTAGCACATCTTGAAGTTTAATGGCAAATTCCACTGTATTTCCTGTTTCGTCTGGTTTCATTTTCACATTTTCAATATATTGTGATGCCGGCAGTAAATCTTTTAAAAGCGAAGCCAAAGAAAACTCTGCTAGCACTCCATATTGCTTTACCCCGGCAAGTATTCGACTAAAGTTGTCTTGGCTTTTATTTAATTCTTCGACTTGCTTATTAAATACACCAACTTTTTCATCAACTCTTGTTAAAGCTCCTGACATGTCCTTGGCAATATCTTTGGACATATGCCCAAAAGATTGGTTGAAAGTTTCCTTGAGGGAATTAAACTCATCTTTGAAAGTTTGTTCTGGATTTATAGCTTTTTCAGGCTTATTTTTGATCAAAAAATAAATTGCAACTAAATTTATAATAATAAGAGTTGCAATTAATATAATAATTAACGAATCCATTGGAGTAATATACCTCATATTTTTTTCTTTTAAAGCTTTCTTCCGTTTTGTATAGCTGTATAAGATTAAAAAAGTATAAAGCTAAATTATCATTACTATACAAATTTTCATTTTTAATTATAATAACATTAATGAAAAATAGCACTTTAGGAATATTAATTGTTTTAGCTGGCGTGTTAACAATTTTTGTCCAGCACAGCTATGCTTGGGTAGTTTCAGCCATATTAATTGGTGGGGGATCTGGCTTGTTTTTTTGGAAAGATAAAAAAACTGGAGATGAAAAAAATTAGAAAATATTTTTTAATAGACGGTTTAATTGGTTCAGCTATTTTCTATTACTTTGTACGCAAAATTCAAATTTTTTATGATGTGGATATTTCTATTGATGGATACGGCTTGGCTGGTGCTGCATGGTACGGATTAGGTCTGGGATTTGTGTTCGGTGTTAAATTTATCAGAGTTAACGAGTTAATTGCCTTTTTTAGGAAAAAATGAGTAAAATATTTATCGCTTTTGGTCATCACAATACAAAAAATTCTTTTAATGCAGCCATAAGAGATACATTTATTGATGAAGTAAAAAAAATTGGTCATGACGTAGATTTGGTCAATCTTTTTGATGAGAAAGAACAGCTTCCATTTTACAATCAAAACATAAACCCACCACCAAAACTTGTGATTGATTATAGAAAGAGATTAGAAAAATGCGAGGTAATGATGCTTATTGGTTCGTGTCATAATTTAAGACTTAATTCTATTTTGGAGAATTGGATTGACTGGGTACTTCATCCAAAATGGTTTTTTTCTTACAGATCATTAGTGCCAGGAAATAAATTTTTCAAAAATTATGGTTACCCCGTCGCAGGTGCAATGAAAGGAAAATTAGGTATAGTTTCAATAAGTTATGGAGGTCCTATGGTTAGTTATTGGAATTTTTCATTTTTTGACAATATTCCTTTTCGACGAATTAAAAAATCCGTTTTTCAATTAGGTGGTTTAAAGACTAAATACATAAGATTTTATTCAGTTTTACCTGAAATGAAAAAAAATGTTTTTGATAATCATATGGAAAGGGTTAGAAAACTTGCCAGAAGTTTGTAAATTATGAAAATAAATCCATGTAAAAATAATGTTGGGGCCATTATTGACACTGATTTGAAAAATTTTACTAAAGAGACTATTGGGTTAATTAAAGATTCTGTAAATGAATATGGAGTGATTTTTTTAAAGAATCAAAAATTAGCACCAAGAGATTATATTAATTTCGCTAAACAATTTGGACAATTAGCTGATTATCCCATGCTGAAAGGTCTTGAAAACTTTCCAGAAATAACAGTTGTTGAAAAAAAACCTGGTGAAAAAATAATGTTTGGCGAGGGATGGCATACAGACTCGACTTACACAAAAAAACCACCCATGTTAACTATGCTTTATTCCGTAAAGACTCCCCCAAAAGGAAAGGGCAATACTAGATTTGCTTCTCAATACTTGAGTTATGAAAACTTAGATGAAGAATATAAAAATAAAATAAAAGATTTAAAAGCAGAGTTCAGTGCTGATGGTCCTATTTCAAAAACTAGAAATAACAGAACCGCAGAAAAAGGAACTGGCATAGATCCTAAATCATTGAAAGCAGAGCATAACATAGTAAGATTGAATAAAATTAATGGGAAAAAATCTTTATATTTGTCTCCAGGACATGTAACAAAAATAATTGGAGTAAATTTGAAAGAAAGTTCTGAAATCCTAGACTACCTTTTTAAACATCAGATTAAATCTGAATTTATATACAGTTTTGAATGGGAACCAAACTGTATGGCTATATGGAATAATCATGCAGTGCTTCATAATCCCGTTAATGATTTTGATGAACATAGAGTAATGTATAGAATAACTATTCAATGATATTGATGTGGCCCATTTTACGTTTTGGTCTAATCTCTTTTTTTTCATAATCAAAAAAAAATTTATTTTTTTCAATTTTTGAATTTCTAAACTTTAAAATATCTTCTCCAAGAATATTTAACATGAAGCCCCTTTTCATTTCACCTAAAGGTTTATATTCAAGATTACATACCGCTCTAACATGTTGATCGAATTGTGAGGAGTTGGAATTGTTCAAAGTTATGTGCCCGCTGTTATGCACTCTGCTTGCAGTCTCATTTGCAATAAGATTATTTTTTTTATCTACAAAAAATTCAATCGCCATCACGCCAATATAATCATGCTTGATAAGTATTTTTTCTGCATAATTTTTGGCTTTTTCAGTAATTTCTATTGGCACATCAGCTGGAACAGTAGTTTTTTTTAAAATTTGATCTTGATGAAAATTTTCAAATGGTGAAAAAAGATTAATCTTTTTGTCAAAATACCTTGAGCCAATAATCGAGATTTCTTTTTGCAAATCTACTTTTTTTTCAAATATATATTTTATTTTATTATCTATATTTAAGTTTTCAATGTCTGATAATGAATTGATCCGGTAACTTAGATGACCATCATATCCTCCCTCTACTGACTTCAGGATGCCAGGAGTTAATTTTTCAATTTTTTTTAAATCTTTATCGTTTTCAATGTAAATATATTGAGCTGTAGGTATGCTTAGCGACTTAAAGAATTCCTTTTCCAATTTTCTATTTTGTACAACTCTATTAATCTCTGGTTTTGGGTGGACAGGAACGAATTCCTCTATGTATTTAAGCGTCTGATAATCAAAATTTTCAAATTCTAAGGTCACAAAATCCGCTTTTAAAGCAAATTCTTTTATTTTTTTTTTTTCTTTAAGATCACATAAGAAAAATTCATCACAATAATTTTTAGCCGGTCCATTTTTATCGTCTGTAAGTACTATCGTTTTAATTTCTAGTTTTTTTGCAGCTTGGCACAACATCATACTCAATTGTCCTGACCCACAAATACCAAGAATAATATTCTTCATTATTTTTTTGGTTTAATTTTAACTGACTTAGTTTGTTTATTTCTAAACTCGGTAAATTTTTTTTCTACTTTTTTGTCGAATAAAGCTAAAATTTGTGCTGCTAGCAAACCAGCATTATTTGCATTATTTATAGCCACGGTAGCAGTTACTATTCCTTTAGGCATCTGTATTACACTCAATAAAGAGTCCAGTCCTTTTAGGCTCTTAGTCTCAATAGGCACACCAATTACTGGTAATCTAGATAAAGAAGAGACCATACCTGCAAGATGAGCCGAACCACCGGCTCCAGCAATTATAACTTTGTATCTCTTGTGAGCATTCTTTGCGAACTCAAACATTCTGTAAGGAGTCCTGTGAGCTGATACAATTTTCGTATCAAAATTTATTTTTAATAATCTTAAGATTTTTTCAGCATCCCGCATGATGGGGTAATCACTGGCCGAACCCATTATAATTGCAACTTGTTTTTTATTTGATGTAATTTTCACATAGCAATTTAACAATTTTATAAATAAAAACAATGATTTTAATTTTACGAGAATTCATAATTTAAACAATTTTGTGCCCACTTAATTACAGAATGCATAATTATGGTTATCTTATGAAAACATTAATTACATTATCACTAGTTCTTTTATTGACGAATTGTGCGGGTGGAAATGTTTCTCAAATTAAATTTGGGAAAAAATGCACTTTAGCAGACAATAATAATCTACAAGAAGCGTCTTATGTTTGGTTTGTAAGTAAAGAAGCTCTAAGCGATTTCGATAGAAGAATAAATAAAAAAAACTGTATAAAAAGTTAATAAATCAAAGTATTGAAAAATATGTTATTAAGGGGTGATGAAATTACCCCTTAATATTATTTTTATTTTTTTAATTTTTACTTTACACTCGGTGTCTATGGAAAAAGCACCGTATCATCACTTACCGGATGGCACTTTTAGAAACCCAGAGGGATCGCCTAAAAGAGATCCTAATATAAGGTGGTCTTATAAAGTCTTTAACGAGGAAAGAAAAAAAATTGAGATAGATTTTCCTGATAGTCACGTAATACCTAGAAAAGAGGTTTTAAAAAATTTAAAAGATAACTCAAAAGAAAATTATGTTGCTTGGATAGGTCATGCAACTTTTCTTATTAAATTAGGTGATACAACAATAATTACTGATCCTCTATTCTCTAAAAATACTGGTCCTTTAATTTTTGGACCCAAAAGATATGTTGAACCTGCAATCAAATTAAACGAGTTACCAAAAATAGATTTATTGCTCCTTACTCACAATCACTATGATCATTTGGATGCTAGCTCGATAAGAAAATTCCCTCATAAGAACGCGAAAGCAATAATACCTTTAAAACTTTCAAAATATTTTAGAAACTTTAAAGATGTTAACGAGTTAGATTGGTACGAGGAGATCGTTATCAATAAGGATCTTAAAATTACTCTTCTTCCAGCTGTACACTGGTCAAAGAGAACTTTATTTGACACAAATAAAACTTTGTGGGGAAGTTTTTTAATTGAGTACAAAGAAAAGAAATTATTTTTTGCGTGTGACACGGGTATCGGAAAAATTTATAAAGAACTTGGTAAAAAGTATGGACCGATAGATCTTACGTTTATAAATTCAGGCGCTTATAATTTTTTTCCTATTCTGCCCGAAAAAGACAAATCCGTTTATCACACCAATCCTGAGGAAGCGCTAAGTGTAGCAAGAGATTTAAAAAGTAAAAAAGTTATAGCCATGCATTGGGGAACGGTTATTCTATCTTTGGAACCTATTATGGAACCACCAGCTAGATTTAAAATGAATGCAACTAGATTTGGTTTCAAAGAGGAAGACGCAATAATTTTCAAGATTGGACAAGTTTCAAAATTGTCTGATATCCTAGATTAATTTAACCTCCTTTTATATTCTCTGTCTATCATAGCGGTTAATGAGTCTACTAAAGAGTCTGAAAATTTAAATATTTCATTAGGCTGATACTCATTTGACATATTTTGGGAAGGATTTGATTTATCTTCAACTACGATATTAGAGTTGGGATCATTATCTTTTAAATAAACTAATACAATCCAATTTTCGTCAATCTCATCATCAGATTTAATAAATATTTCTGAACTTTCATAACGTTTGTCAATTACTCTTAGTAGAGACATCTTTTTTGGAAGCCATTTACGATTTAGTTGAAATACGCATGAAGACATCGATCTAAAAAAACTTTCAAGATTATTCTCAATTTTCTCCCTTGCTAGATTAAATTGTCTCTCTTTTTCAAGTAAATCAGACCTGTTGTCTTCATCTGAAACTTCGATACCTAGTTGTTCTATCCTCTCTCTAATTTTTTGATCTCTTATAGCCTGATATTTATCTTTTATTTTTTCGATTCTTTCTTGGACTTCTTCATAATTTTCTCGTTCTTGTTTAAGTACAAATTTTTCAAGATTTTTAATTTCTAAAGCTTCTCTTTTTCTAAACTGCTCAATCTTCTTTTCTAATCTAATTTGCTCATAAAATTTCTTTTGTCTTTCAGCTTGCTCCTTCCTCAACATAGCCTGTTCTTCTCTAATAAATCTTTTTAATTCAATTTTTCTTTCTTTTTGAATTTTTTGTTCTTCCCTTATTTCCTCTTGTTTTCTTCTCAAATTTTCAATTACTATCATTTTAGCTTTTTTTGATGCTTCTAATTTTTCCTTATTTAAAATTTTAACCCTCTCCATTCTTTTTTTTTGTTGTTCCTCTTCTATAACTTGTTTTATTTCGTCAATCTTATCAGCAATTTTTTGGAAAAAATTTTGTAAAATTTGGTCTAAACTAAAATTAAATTTTATCTTGAGTTTAAATTTTTCACTTAGTCTAAAAATTTTTCTTATTGCTTCTTTGCTCCTCTTGAGATTTTTAGATTTTCGTTTTTTTCTGACTCTCCTAAAAGATTTTTTAGCTCTTTTAGTTTTTTTAAGACGCTTTTTTTTTTGAACCTTTCCTCTGAATTTTTTTATTTTTTTTGCCTTTTTCCTTTTTTTAATAATTTTTTTCTTTTTTTTCTTTTTTTTCATGACTGATACTTACTTATAAATATCAGTTTTTAAGAATATATATAGTCTCTTGTAGAGTGTGCGCTATCAAAATTCTTCACAATTTGTAATTGAAAAACAGCTAAGTCTCGGTATTTAAATGCTGCAGCACAACTTGCCATGTAGAATTCCCAACATTTTAAAAATTGTTCATTAAACAGATCTTTAACTTTTCCTTTATTGGCTAAAAGTCTTTCCAGCCAACTTTCCAGAGTTTTATCATAATGTCTTATAAGTGTTTCAATATCATTAACAATCAAACCTGTTTTTTCTAAAGGTGTAATTATTTGGCTTAAAGTTGGGCAAATCCCACCTGGAAAAATATACTTGTTTATAAATTTGTTTGGAGGAGATGGCTGATCAACTACTCCAATTGTGTGTAGCAAAAATTTTCCGTCATCTTTCATTACTTCATTCATTTTATTAAAGAAGACTTTGTAAAATTTTCTTCCAAAATGCTCGAATGCTCCAACAGACACAATACGATCAAATTTTCCTTTTACATTTCTGTAATCCATAATCTCAAATTTTACCTGGTTGTCTAAATTTAATTCCTTAGCCTTTCTTTGTGCGTAATTCACTTGATTTTTACTAAGAGAAATTCCTAAAACCTCACTACCGGTTTTTCTTGCAATTTCAATAGCGAGACCTCCCCAGCCACAGCCTACATCAAGAACACGTTGGCCGCTTTTTATACCTAATTTTTTTGTTATATGATCTATTTTGTTTTGCTGAGCTTCCTCTAATGTCTCATTTCTATTTTTCCAATAAGCACATGAGTATTGTCGATGTTTTTTATCTAAAAATAAATCATAAAGTTTTTCACCTTTATCTCCTCCAACATCGTAATGATGTTCAACATTAATTTTTGATTTTCCCGGAAAGTTAAAATTTGAAATATATCTCCATAATTGGAAAAGTTTTTTTGAAAATAAACTTGCAGTAGTAACCTCTTCTCTTCCCAAATTTTTAATTAAATCCATCAAAAAATCTTTCAAAGAGCCATTTTCTATTATAATTTCATTCCTCATATAAGCCTCAGGAAATTCAATTTCAGGATTCAGAATTAATTTCCAATTTAAATTTTCTTTTAAAAGTTTAACAGTAATTGGATTGTCCTTTCTAGGGTTACCACAAATATACTTTTGGCCATTTGAGTCTACGAGTATAATGCCATCAGTTTTATAAATTTTAGAAAAAATTTTTGCTAGTCTCATGATCTAAGCCGCTTGTTGATTAAAGTTACTAAACTTCAATTTTTTTAAATTTTTTATTAATTCCTTCTCGTCATTTGAGTTAAGATTGATCAGAGGTGGAAGAAGAAAAGAGTAAGATTTGTCGCTTTGTGACATGAAGAAATGTAAAGCAGAAATTAAGTTAAATTGATCAAATGTTTTTCTGACATCAATTAATTTTTCGTTCTGTGTTTGAGGTTTCTGATTATTGAAGTCATCAAACACTTTCCTTGCTAAAGAATGAGTAACATTCGTAACAGCCGATATGCATCCAGCACAACCAAGCTCTAAGCCTTGAAGCAATTTAGCTTCACTCCCTGGAAAAACTAAAAAATTTTTAATCTTTAAAGTCTCAAACAAATTATATGAAGAGTCTTTACAACCAACAATATTTTTTGGATATTTATCTACAAGGTTTTTTACTGATTGCTCACTAAACTTGTAACCAGATAATTTTTCAAAATTGTAAAGAATAATTTTTACTTTAGGAAATTTTTTAATTACTTGGCTATAAAATCTAAAAACGCCTTCATCTGTATTTCCTTTATAATATGCTGGAGGCATAATTAAAAAATAATTAAAATTATATTCTAATGAATATTTTATCAATTCAAAAGTATCTCTAAGAGAGTTGCAGCCGGTTCCCAAGAAAAAATTATTTTTGAATTTGCTTTCAGATAGCTTAGATATTAATTCTTTCTTCTCATTAAGAGAAATCAATTGACTTTGTCCTGTTGAGCCAAAAATAAAGGCTCCGTGAAGACCATTTTTTATTAGATCCTCTGCGTGTTTGATTGTAGCAGTAATATTAAGAGAGTAATTCTCATTTAACACACTTAAACTTGCTGCATATACCCCTTTTTTAAACATAAAATTACCTAATTCAGTTGTATAAGTTATATTACTAATTTTAAAATGAAAGTTCTTGTAATTCAACAAAGATATGGCATTGGCGATATGGTCATTTTTTTACCTTATCTGCATGCGTTATCTAAAGAATTAGGTTGTCCTATCACATTGCTTGCAAAAAAATCATCTAATGCGGAAGCTTTGTTTGCTAATGATGAGCACATTAGTGAAATAATTGAACTAGAAAAATCAAAAGACGGTTTAAGTGGATTTTTTAAATTATCTAAAGAGTTGAAAGCTAGAAATTTTGATAAAGTTTTTATTTTTAACGGGTCATTAAGATATTTTCTTTTATCCAAGTTTGCAGGGATCAAATCGATTTATCAGTACCCGCTTTTTATTTCTAAAGATATAATTTTCCAAACTGCCAAAACATTTACTGAAACTTTTTTAAAACGTGCAGTTTCAACCCAGCCAAAATTGAGAATAGATACAAAAGTTTCAGAATTATCTAAAAAAAAATTATTTATGACTGAAGATTTCAAGCATATTATTTTAGGGGTATCAGCATCAGGTCCAACAAAAAGATGGCCAGTGGAAAATTATATAAGACTAGCAGAGAATCTTCTAAAAATTTCTAATTGTAAATTTTATTTGGCATTAGGCAAAAATGACTTTGACACTGAAGAAAAAATTATGAGTTCTAAAATAAAGGAAGCTTGCTTTTCATTTTCAAAAATTGGTATTAAAGAAACTTTGCCGATTATAAAAAATGCTGACCTTTATGTAGGAAATGATACTGGTTTCTTGCATATCAGTTCTGCATTAAATATTAACTGTGTTGGAATATACGTAGACTCACCAGCATTTAGTTATAGTGCTTACTCAAATAATATTGAAGCTATTGTTCCAATAAATGAGACAATTTATACAACTACCCACAATACACTTGGAGCTAAAAATATTTCTTTTAATGAAGTTTTAGAAAAAGTAAAAAAAAAACTCAATCTTTAAAATCTTCTTTAATAATTTTTTCCTTAGCCTCATTTACTAATTGACTTAATCTCTCAGTATTAATATCCCTATTCATGTCTGGGTGGATTTTTTTTTGAAGTTTTTGTGAGGCTTGAATGACTTCCTCTTTGCTGCAACCTTTTTTTAGACCTAAAAGTTTATAAGCTTCTTCAAGTGATATATTTGTAGATCCTTGTGTTGACGCTGTTGATCTGTTTTTAGAATTTCTCATAAATTGAATTAAGCGCCAAAGTTGAAACATTTGTAAAGCGGTTAAACCCTTAATTTTCAAACCAGACAAAAGTATTAGCAAAAAAGGTAGAGAAAAAATAAATTTTCCGCCTATGGCTAATACAGCTGCAAGGACAACTGAGATCATTACAGCCAGCCTTTTTAGAAAAAGTGCAATCTTTTTACTGCTGGCTTTAGCAAAAGCATTTAGAGCTAAATAAACAATGACAAATATGATTATTCCAATTAAAAACCAATTCATATAATTTCGTAATATGAATATACCAAAACTAAAAAAAATTGAGAGTACGAAAAAGTATCACGGGTCATGTGTTTTAAGTGATAATTATTCATGGGTTGATCAAAAAGATATCTTAGAAGTATTAAAAGACCCTAAAAAACTTCTTCCAGATGTTAAGGAATATATTGAAAAGAATAATACTTTAACTCTCAATTATTTTAGTGATATTAAGAGTCTTCAAAAAAAAATATTTGATGAAATCAAATCAAAAATTAAATTGGAAGATACTTCTTTAAAATTTAGGGATAAAAGATATTATTATTGGAATAAAACTGAAAAAAAAGGAAATTATAGTAAAAAAATTAGACAGATAATTGATGGTTCAAAACCAGAGGAAGTTTATTTTGATGGAGATTTGGAAAAAAAGAATTCTGGTTCAGATTATTTTGGTATTGGTAGTATAAGCGTTTCTCACTGTGATAAATATCTGGCATATTCCATCGATCTAAAAGGATCAGAGTATTTCAAAATATATTTAAGAGATTTGGGTAATGGTAAAAATCTTGAGGATGTAATTGAAGACACAAGTGGAAGCATCACATGGTCTTTAGATAACAAAAGTTTCTTTTACTCAAAGTTGGATAAATTTCACAGGCCAAGGAAGATCTATAGACATTTTATTGGTTCTGCTCCAGAAAATGATGAGCTTATTTTTGAAGAACAAGATGAGACATTTACATGTGGTATTAGTCTATCTGCTGACGAAAAGTTTTATATAATTTCGACTTCTGATCATATTACATCTGAAGAATATTTTTTTCCCTCAAATGCAGATAAGATAAAGCCAGTATTATTTCAAAAGAGGAAAACTGATGTTAGATATTCTATAGATTCTTGGAAAAACTTTTTTTATGTGCATACAAATGAAAATGCCAGAGATTATAAAATTCTTAAGTGCAAAACTGATCAAATTAATAATTTAGAAGTCTTTATTCCAGACAAGAAGGAAACTGTAATTGGCAGCTTAGATTTTCTTGATGATTACATAATTCGAGGTGAAAAATCTGACGCTAAATCCAAACTTTATGTCAGAAACATAATAACTAATAAGGAAGAAGAAATTAAAATCTCAGATGAAGCTATAGGAGTTCCAGGTTATGCGGCGATGCAAAAAGATACAAATACATCCAAGATAAGGGTTTCATGGGAAAGTATGGCAACTCCGTCTAGAGTTTACGAATATGATATTATCTCAAAAGAAAAAAAATTGGTAAAGGAAACTGAAATCCCCTCGGGTCATGATCCTAGTAAATATATTATAGAACGAATTAAAGCTAGATCCCATGATGGGCGGATGATACCAATTAGCTTGATAAGACATAAAAACTCAAAACAAAATGGAAAATCAAAAGTTCTTCTTTACGCTTACGGTGCATATAAACACAGTGTTCTTCCATCTTTTAGTTCATCAAGATTCTGTTTAATTGATAGAGGTTTTACTTTTGCAATAGCTCATATAAGAGGTGGTGGAGATCTTGGAGATGTCTGGCACCGCGAGGGTAAAAAGGAATATAAAAAAAATACTTTTTTAGATTATATCGCGTGTGCGAAACATCTTATTGATGAGAGATATACGTACAAAGGTGGAATTTGTTTTTATGGAGGTTCGGCTGGAGGTCTTACAGGTGGTGCAGTAGCAAATATGGCGCCAGAATTATTTTTCTCTATGCTTCTACTTGTTCCTTTTGTGGATACGATGACCACAATGTTGAATGAAAAACTTCCTCTTACACCTGGAGAGTGGGAAATGTGGGGCAACCCAATCGAGGAGAAAAAATACTTTGAGTATATTTTATCCTATTCCCCTTATAATAATATTGACTCAAAGAACTACCCAGCAATGCTTATAACTACTTCCTTATTTGATAATCGTGTTCTTTACTCTGAGCCAGTAAAATACATTGCCAAACTTCGTGATTTAAAAACTGACAACAATATTCAACTTCTAAAATGTAAAATGGAGGCTGCGGGCCATGGAGGAATGAGTGGAAGAGATAATGCTATCACAGAATTAGCCGAAGAATATTCTTTCATCTTAAAAACCGCGAATATTTTAAAATAATTACTTGAAAATTTAAAACTAATTCCCATTTATCTTACATTAGCCGCCATATGGGGCTAATTAATAACCTTGCTAACAAAGGAGGATATATGACAAGTAAGGATCTATCGATCTTTAACTCACTAAGACCTTTCAGCATAGGATTTGATGACATGTTCGATCAATTCGAGTCTATGTTGGGCAACGGGAGTCTTGCGGTGCAGAGCAATTACCCCCCGTATAACATCCGTAAGGCAGGCAAAGATAAATATGCAATAGAAGTTGCAGTTGCTGGCTTTAATAAGGACGATGTAGAAGTTGAGTATGAAGATAATCTTTTAACTGTTAAAACTAAACAAGTTAAAAAATCAGAAAAAAATAGTGATGAAGTGATTCACAGAGGAATATCGCAAAGATCTTTCGCAAGATCATTTACAATTGCAGATGATGTAAAAGTAAATGGTGCAAATATGAAAGACGGTTTGCTTACAATCTCATGTGAAAAAATCATCCCTGAAATAAAGAAAAAAAGGCTTATAGAGATTAAATAAGTTTACCTTACTTGCGGATTTTTTCCGCAAGTAACCCAAGCATAGTCTAAAAAAAAAGTTTTCATTTTCAACTAAATGTAGAATATCTAACTACTTTATAAACAGAAATATTTATCACAGGTTGTAATTATAAATTTTCAAGTTTTTTTGAAAGATTTATAAGGAGAATCATTGTAATCAGAATTATTAGGAGGCTTTCATGCTTGATAAATATTTTGAATATAAAAAACATAAAACAAATTTTAGAACTGAAGTCATTGCGGGAGTTACTACTTTCTTAACGATGGCATACATTATGTTCTTGAACCCTTTTATTCTGTCCGGTGAATTTGCTGGTCCTGAAAAAGGTTTTTTTGAGTTCGGTGCGGTGTTTACAGCTACAATAGTAGCAACAGCGCTTGCGTGCTTTATAATGGCTGTACATGGTAAAACGTGGCCTATAGGTTTGGCGCCAGGTATGGGAATAAATGCATTTGTTGCATTTGGCGTTGTAGCTGGTATGGGCTACAGTCCACAAGAGGCTCTTGGAGCCGTTTTGGTTGCTGGAGTTTTGTTCTTGATAATCTCTTTGACCCCGATAAGAGCTTGGTTGATTAATTCTATACCTAGAAGTTTAAAACTTGGAATTGGTGCTGGTATCGGTGGTTTCCTCGCAATTATTGGTTTGGAAATAATGGGAGTCGTTGGCGATCACCCAGTTACATTGGTTACTTTAGGTGACATCAAAAATCCATTGGTCTTATTAGGATGTTTGGCCTTTGTTTCAATGGTCGTAATGGAAAAAATGAAAATACGTGGAAACATAATAATTGGAATACTTGTTTTCAGCATTATTGCATGGGTAACTGGTCTTGCGAAATTCAATGGAGTTGTAAGCACTCCTCCACCAATGACTTACCTTTTTGAATTCGATTTAGGAGCTGCTTTCACAGCAGGAATGTCTACAGTAATATTTACTTTATTATTCATTGACTTTTTTGATACTGCTGGAACTCTAACTTCTGTAGCGAATGTTGCTGGTAAAGTTAGTAGAGATGGAAAAGTGAAAGACATAAATAAAGCCATGCTTGCAGACTCTTCTGGAACTGTTGCAGGTGCTTTACTAGGCACAACAACAGTCACAAGTTACGTAGAAAGTGGAGCTGGTGTGAAAGCTGGGGGAAGAACAGGAATGACATCACTTGTTATAGGTGTACTTTTTCTAGCGTGTTTATTCTTTTCTCCGTTGGCGACTTCCTTGCCAAAAGAGATTGATGGAGCAGCTTTGCTATACGTTGCTGTTTTGTTTATTAGAAATTTAACAGACATAGATTGGGATGACATTGCTGAGTCAGCCCCTGCTGTGGTGGCTTTTATAGCTATGCCATTAACTTATTCTATCAGTCATGGGATAGCTTTAAGTTTTATTGCTTATGCACTGATCAAAATTTTCACTGGAAAATTTAGCTCAACATCTCCAGCTATTTGGCTTATAGCTGTTTTAAGTGTTGGTAGTTTTGCAGTAGCCTAAATAATTTTATTAAGGGCTGAGTAATCAGCCCTTAAGAGATTGATTTTTCTTTAAATCCTCTATTCTAATTTCTTCATATTTTTCAAAGGGCTGAACAATCCAAGGATTGTCTTTTAACCTTTGTGCACAAAAGTCAGGCTCAAAAGTTGAGTCAGCCTTCTTCCATAAAACTGCAGTTTTTATAGATTTAATTTTGCCTCTAAGCGGAGGATATTTTTTCAACCAATCAATACTCCTATTTAGAGTAACTCCAGTGTCTGATAGATCGTCACAAAGTAGTAAGTTACCGCTCATTTCTTGAACTGTCGAGCTTAGTTCTCTGGAAAAAACTAGCTCTCCTTGCTGGTCCTCAATATTTTCTCCTGAGTAAGATTCCACTGCTAAATATGCACACTTCAATTTAAAAACTCGGCTCAATACATCAATTATTGGAGCCCCTCCTCTCATAATCCCTATAAGTAAATTTGGCTTATAACCGCTATCATGAATTTGTACTGCAAGTTTTTCAACAATTAGATTGTACTCTTTCCAATCAATGATTAATTTATTTGCCATAGAAAAAATTAATTTATTTTATAGGAGATGTAAATGAAAGGTTATGTAGTTTGTGTTTATAAAAGCATAAGTAATGAGGAAAAACTGAAAGAATACGCAGTGAAAGCTAAAGCAGCAGTTGAAAAATACAAAGGGAATTTTTTAATAAGAGGTGGAAAAGTAAAAACTAACGAAGGTAAAGCCTCCCCAAGAACAGTGGTAATTGAATTTCCTTCTTTTGATCAGGCAAATTCTTTCTATCAATCGAAGGAGTATCAAGAAGCTCATTCTATCTTAGAGGGTTTTGTGGAAAGGCACCATCAGGTTATTGAAGGAACTTAGTATTGTATTGGTTCATCATCGATTGATCTCCAAAGGTACCATGTTGCCACCGAGCAGTAAGGAGAAAATTTTTTTTCAAGTTTTTTTACAAAACTCTTAGGTGGTAAATATTTTTTTTCATAGTTATTCGATATGGCTCTTAATAAACCAATATCTTGTATCGGCCAAATATTTGATCTATTAAATGTAAATAAAAGGATCATTTCTGCACTCCATCTCCCGATCTGTTTTAATGAACTGAGGTATTCTATTGCTTCATTATCATCCATTTTCTTTATTAAATCTGGATTAAATTCTCTTTTTTTTAATTTTATTGCTAAACTTTTTATTCCAATTGCTTTTTGTTTGCTTAAGCCACAGCTTTTGATTTGCTTTAAAGAAAGTTTTGAAACTTTTGTAGGATTTATTTTTACACATTTTTTTTCAAATTTATTAAATACAGAATTAGCTGCGGCAACACTTATTTGCTGACCGATTATACTTTTGCAAAGAGAGAAGAAAATATCTTTCCTTGAGGTCAAAACTTTATCATCATATTTTTTGATTAATCTTTTTAAAACTTTATCTTTTTGCGACAAAACCTTAATTGCAGTATTCCAATAAATCGGTTTGTTTTTCATGGCCTTGGGCTTATAACTTGTTTTTTTAACTTACTCTCTCGAACAAAAATTATGATCGAGCTAACAATGATCAATGTTGCACCAAGCAGCGTTAAAATTTTTGGAATCTCTCCCCAAATAAAATATCCTAATAAAATTGCAAAAACTAAATTTAGGTATTTAGTTGGTGTAACTAAAGAAGCTTCGGCAATTCTTAAAGACGCAGTTAGTAAAATATTTGCATAGGAACCAATGATACCAGTGAAAATAAGTAGAAATAACTCAAATTTCGACGGAACAACCCAGCCGAATGGCAGTGTGAACAAGCCAACAAACATGCTTAATAATGAAAAATATAGAGCTATTCGATAGTTTGGTTCTGTAGTTGAGAGGCTCCTAATACTTAAAGCAACACAAGCAAAAAAAATACAAAATATAATTGGAAATATATAGTAAATGTTTAATTCCTGATACGCAGGTTTAACAATCAAAAGCATTCCGATAAATCCTATAAATACTGCCGACCATCTCCTAAAACCAACTTTTTCTGATAGAAAAAAAATTGATCCTAAGGTAACAAATATAGGACCGCCGAACGTTAAACTTACTACATCGGCTAGTGGTATCTCTCTTAAAGCAATGAACAATGCGACAATCGCAAAAGTACCACTCACAGCCCTAAATGCATGAAGTTTTGGTCTCGATGTTTTATAAAAAGTTTTGATTTCACTTCTTGGGACCAACATTAATATTGGAATTAGTCCAAAAAAGAACCGTGCAAACAGCACTTCTCCGACCGGGAACTGGTCGAGCCATTTCACGCAGGCATCCATCATTGCGAAACATGCCACCGATGCAATACCGTACAATACGCCTATTTGATTTTTATTTAACAATTTATTATCCTTAATATTATTTATCATAAAATGAGCAAAATTAACAAAGCGATTGTATGTGGTGGTTGTTTTTGGGGTATTGAGGAAAATTTCAGAACTAAACCAGGTGTCATCTCAACTGAAGTGGCCTATGCAGGCGGACTTAAGAATCATACAACTTATGAAGAGGTTTGTTCAGGTAATACCGGGCACGCTGAAGCTGTCCAAATTACTTTTGATGAGAACATAGTTTCTTATGAAAAGATTTTAGAACTTTTTTTTAAAATGCATGACCCAACTCAAAAAGATATGCAATACCCCGATATCGGCACTCAATATAGAAGTGAAATTTTTTATTATAATCAAGAACAAAAAAAAACAGCAAATAGTGTGAAAAAAAGATTTAACGATTTGTTAAACGGAAAAGTCGTTACTAATATTAACCCTTTGACAACCTACGTAAAGGCAGAAGAGTATCATCAAAAATATATTTTGAAAAAAAATAAATGAAACCTTTAGTTGAAACAGAATGGCTTTTGAAAAATTTAAACAAAGTGAGAATCTTCGATGCAACTTGGCATTTGCCAGGCTCTGGTAAAAATGCCCAGGGTGAATTTAATGAAACTCATATTCCTGGAGCAAAATTTTTTGACATAGACAAAAATTCTGACCTAAATAGTAAATTACCCCACATGATGCCTAAAGCAAATCAATGGAAAAATATAATTTCAAATTATGGAGTAAAAAACGATGACCACATAGTTATTTATGATAACTCTGAACTTTATAGTTCTTGCAGAGTATGGTTTAGTTTTATTTATTTTGGCCATAATCCTAATCTTATTTCAGTGCTAAACGGAGGTTTCAAAAAATGGCTTAAAGAAAATAAAGTAGTTACATCCAAAACTGAAAATTTTGATAAAAGCGATTATTTGGTAGAAGAAAAAGAAAATTTAATAATAAAAAAAAAGGATGTAGATAGTAATATGAATACTAAAAAATTTTTTATGATTGACGCAAGAAGTAGAGAAAGATTTTTGGGAAAAGTTAAAGAACCAAGAGAAGGTCTAAGATCTGGTTCAATACCTGGATCAAAAAACTTGCCTTATAAAGATTGTCTTAATCAACATGATAATACTTTTAAATCTGCATCAGAATTAAAAAAACTTTTCAAAAGTTTAGATCTTTCAAAGAATTTGGTGTTTACATGTGGCTCAGGTGTAACTGCATGTGTTTTAGGTCTAGCAAATTCTTTAATAAGTGATACAAATCCAATAATTTATGACGGGTCATGGTCAGAGTATGGATTATTAAATTATGAAGACAGCAACCAAAATTAGAATTTTATTAATTATATTTTTTATAATTATTTTCTCTGTAATAGCTGCCAGGTATGCAATTGGCTTACATTTTAAAAAAAAATTTAGTAAAAGGCCACCTCCTAATGTAATAGTTTCAGTGGTTGAAAAATCAAATTTTTATAAAAGTATCGAAACTTTTGGAACAGCTATAGCTCGAAACTCAAAAACGTTTAGAATTAAAAAAGATCAAGTTTTAGGAAACCTTAAAATAGATAATCGATTTGTTAAAAAGGGTGAAATAATTGTAGCGTTAAAGGATAATGAAATAATAATGGCTGAATTTGCAGGAAAGCTTGGAAAGAGAGAAATAGCTCAAGGGGTGCTTGGATCTGATAGTTTAATTATTACTTTAGATGATCTGAAAAAAGTTTATATCGATATTAAAATTCCAGAAAATTATGTTGGGATTCTCAAAAAAGGTCTTATAGCAGAAATTTCTTCACCAGCCTTCAAAAAAAAATTTAGAGGAAAAATTGAATCAGTTAGTTCCAGAATTGATCCATCTACGAGGTCAATACTGGCAAGGGTGATTGTTGATAATAAGAGTTATGAAATTATTCCAGGTCAATTAATGACAGTAAAAGTTATTTATGATCAAAAACTACAACTTGGAGTCCCAGAAAGTGCTATAACATCGCAAGGAAACACAGCATTTGTATATGTCATAGAAAATCAAAAAGCTCTTAAAAAGAATATTGAAATCGGGAGAAGAAATTTTGGCAAGGTCTCTGTTTTAAATGGTATTAATGAGGGCGATATCGTCATTAGTGAAGGAATATCTAAAGTAAGAGATCAAACTAAAGTTAAAGTAATAGAAAAATAATGTTTTTAACTGATCTTTCAATCAAGCGTCCAGTTGTTGCCTCCGTGATGAGTTTGACATTAGTAATATTTGGAATTTTTACTTTTCAAAATATTCCAACTGACGAATTACCTGATGTTCAGCCACCAATTGTAACAATACAGACTGATTATCCCGGTGCATCTGCCGAAATTGTAGACACACAAATAACTCAAAAAATTGAGGATTTTGTTGGGGGCACACCTGGTTTAGATACGATTGATTCTTTCAGTGAGGATGAGAGCTCCAGAATTACTCTTACATTTGAAACAGGTCTTGATTTGGATGACGTTACTAATGATGTTCGTAGTTCTGTTTCAAGAATAATGGACAACTTGCCAGAGGGATCAAATCCTCCAGAAATTTTCAAGCAAAGTGCTGGCATGAGAACTACGATGTGGCTAAGCTTTAGCTCTAGCTCGATGACTGATCTAGAGCTTACAGATTATGCGGATAGATACCTCACAGATGCCTTTTCAATCGTAAAGGGGGTTGGAAGAGTAAGATTAGGCGGTGAAAGAGAAATTTCTTTAAGAGTGTGGCTTGACCCACTTGCTTTAGCAGCAAGAAATTTAACTACTCAAGATGTTGAGAAGATTCTAAAACAAGAAAATATTGAATTTCCCGCAGGAAGAATTGAGTCAAAGGATGTTGATTTGACTATACAGCTCAACAAACCATATAAAGATGTTCAAAATTTCAAAAAATTACCCTTAAAAAGAGCTAACGATGGATCTATAATTTATCTTGAAGATGTATCAAAAATAGAGATAGGTGCTGAATCAACAAGGACACTATTTAAAGGAAATGGAAAACAAGTAGTAGGAATCGGAATATATCAGCAAAGTGATGCAAATACTATAGATGTTGCTGATGGGGTAAAAAAAAAGATTAAAGAGATAAAGAAATCTTTACCGCCTAATACAACTTTAGAGGTCTCATTTGATAGAAGTAACTATATTAAAAGTGCAATTTACGAAGTTTATAAAACCTTATTTATCGCACTTATTTTAGTAACGGTCATAATTTATCTTTTTTTAGGAAATACAAGAGCATTAATTATTCCTATAGTTGCTTTACCGGTCTCCTTAATCTCAACTTTTTTGGCAATTTATATTTTTGATTTCTCAATAAATCTTTTTACTTTAATGGCTTTAGTTCTGGCAATAGGAATAGTTGTTGATGACGCGATTGTAATGCTAGAAAACATTATGAGGAGAATTGACATGGGTGAAACACCTTTAGTTGCAGCCTATAAAGGAGCTAAACAGGTCTCTTTTGCAATAGTTGCAACAACAGTTGTTCTTGTAGCAGTATTTATCCCGTTAATATTTATAAAAGGAATCTCAGGTGTGTTATTCACACAAACCGCAATAACATTATCTTGTGCGGTCATTATCTCAAGTTTTGTGGCGCTTACTTTAAGCCCAATGCTTGGTAGTAAATTTTTAAAAAAGAAGATGAATAAATCTTTTATAGTAGTAAAATTTGAGAATTTTCTTAAAAAGTTAACGTCAGTTTATGAAGTTTCATTGAAAAACTGGATGCTAAAAAAAAAAATAATTATTTTCTTTCTCTTAATTATTACAGCTCTAACAGTTTTTTTATTTAATTTTACACCAAAGAAATTAATTGCAGAGGAAGATAGGGGTGCATTTTTCGTAATAATTAAAGCCCCGCAAGGGTCTGGTTTTAACTTTACCAAATCAAAAGCTGAAGAGATTGAGCAACTTTTACTACCTAATGTTGGAAAAGGGGAGTATAGAAAACTTATTATGAGAGTCCCTGGATTTGGAAAATCAGCAAAACAGGTTAACAGCGGTTTCATAATAGTTTTGTTAGAGCACTGGTCAAAAAGAGATCGCCACGGAATAAAAATAATGAGAGAGTCTTTTAGCAAAATAGCAAAAGTACCTGGAGTTTTAGCTTTTCCAGTTATGCCGCAAGGAATTAGGACAGGTGGAATTGAGAGCCCAGTTCAATTTGTTATACTTGGTAATACTTATGAAAAATTAATTGAGTGGAAAGAAATAATTAAAACCGAAGCAAGAAAAAATCCAGGACTAGCGTCTATACAAGACGATTTTGATTTAAATAAGCCTCAACTAAACGTAAATATAAATCAAAAAAAGGCTGCGGATTTAGGTATTTCTGTTGAGGATATTGGAAGAACTTTAGAAACTATATTTGGATCCAAAAAAGTAACACAATTTACTCAGGATGGAAAAGAGTATTCAATAATACTGCAAGGGGATTTAAAAGATAGACAAGAGCCAGAGAGTATAAGTAAAGTATTTGTTAGATCTAAAAACAATGGAAAATTAATTTCAATATCAAATTTAGTAGAATATGGAGAAGAGGGTAAATCAGCCTTTTTAGCAAGATATAATAGGCAAAAAGCAGTTACTATCTCTGCAAGATTAGTTGGAGACTATTCTTTGGATGAGGCCCTGAAATTTTTGGTAAATGTTGTTGAAGAAAATACGCCAAATGCAAGGATAGCTTATAAAGGTGAAAGTGAAGAATACAAAAAAACTAATTATGAGCTTTACATTATTTTTGCTTTAGCATTGATAACAGCATATTTAGCAATGAGTGCTCAGTTTGAAAATTGGCGACACCCTTTAACAATAATGCTGACAGTTCCACTGGCAATTCTTGGTGGCCTGCTAGGTCTTTTAGTAGTTGGATCTTCTTTAAATGTTTACAGCCAAATAGCTTTGATAATACTTATTGGCTTATCAGCAAAAAATGGAATTCTTATAGTAGAATTTGCAAATCAGCTCAGACGTGAAGGAAAAAAAATTGAAGAGTCTGTAATTAAAGCATCTAATATTCGATTTAGACCTATTTTAATGACAAGCCTATCCACAATTTTTGGAGTGTTGCCTTTAATAATTGGATCCGGTCCTGGTGCTGCAAGTAGGCTTACTGTTGGAATAACAATTTTTGGTGGAATGCTTTTTTCAACATTTTTTACCCTGTACGTTATACCGACTGTTTATTCAATATTAGCAAAAAATACTAGTCAGATAGATGCTATTGAATTAGAGCTCAATAAGCAGCTTAAAAAATAATATATTTATTTTTGTCAAGATTTTTTTGACACAAGATTAATTGTTTCCTGTATTTTGCAGAAAGTTCTTTAACTGACTTTGCATATATAATTGCTTTTTTATCATTTTTGTAATTTTTATAATCACCCCATCCTTTGTAGTAGGCGAGATACTGCTTATAAGCATCCT
>CACCLK010000010.1 GCA_902546795.1 uncultured Pelagibacteraceae bacterium | reverse complement strand
CGGAGCAGTATTTATGCTTTTAGTTTTCATATTAGTTTATAGAAGATTTAAACTTTCAAAGAAAAGGGAGTATTTAAAATAAATGAACAAAGTAAAACAAAAGGATTTAATTTTATATTCAGGCTTAATAATCCTAGGATTAGCCGCTCCTTTTTTATTCCCAGGATTTAAAGTTCAACTAACAATACTTTGCGTTTTAATAGTATTAGCTATGACATGGAATCTGCAAGGTGGAGAAATGGGCTACAATACTTTTGGAAATATACTTTTTTATGGTCTTGGAATGTATCTAACTGCGTCGGTTCAAGTTGGAATGTTTTTTCCATTAGCTGAATGGACTGAAAGCGGTGGTGAAAAAACATTTGTACATACTACATCTCAATATTTTCAAGGTATGGGAGTTGGTTTGTTAGTTGCAGCTTTGGTCCCGACTATTATCGCAGGTGCTATTGGCTACGCTATTTTAGGATTGCGAGGTCACTATTTTGCTATTTGTACTTTAGGCTTAGGTATTGCAGCAGGTGAAATTGCTGGAGGTATAGAAATTATTGGAGCAGGTCAGGGCTTTACCACTCCACCTTTTCCAAAAGATATAGTTGATCCTGGAGCAAGGGGAGATTTTTTCTACTTTTTAAGTTTTGTCTTACTAATTGGAACATTTGTTTTTATCAAATGGATTTATGGATCTAGATTTAAATTAATTTTAAATGCAATAAGAGACAATGAGGATAAAGCTGAGGCGATGGGCATCCAGACAATGAAATATAAAATTGTAGGGTGGATGGTGTCAGCATTTTTTGCTGGACTTGCTGGAGGAATTATGGGCGGATTAATTGGCTATATTGACTCAACAGATGTAGCTTTTGATGGAAGAGAGATGGGAGTGTTCATGGTTCTTATGGCAATACTAGGCGGTAAAGGAACTTTATGGGGCCCGGTGATTGGAGCTACTTTATTCCATTTCTTAAAAGAAGGCTTTTGGACTTTAATCTTAGGTTGGCAATACGTTGCATTGGGAGTTTTAATTGTAGTTATTGTAATTTATTTCCCTGAGGGATTAATGGGCTGGTTAAGAGAAAAATATCCTGAAAGATTTGGAGAAGTCATTGATGAAAAAGATCGTAAAGCGCAGGTAGAATTAAAATGAGTATTTTAGAAGTTAAAAATGTAAGTAAATCTTTTGGTGGAGTGCAAGCTAACGTAGATATTTCCGTCTCGGTAGAGCAGGGATCAATAGTAGGATTAATAGGTCCAAACGGCTCTGGTAAAACAACTCTATTTAATTCAATTGTAGGAACTCATCCAATAGATCAAGGATCTATTGTTTTTGATAATACTGAGGTTTCTGAAATGCCTGTGCCAGCAGTAGCAAAACTTGGCTTATTAAGAACTTTTCAACAAACACGAATTTATTCGAAGCTTAATTGTGTAGAGAATATGCTTATAAGTCATAAAGCTAGCGACTCAGGATTTATTTTTGCAAAAGTACCGACCGAGCTAACTGAAAAGGCAGAAAATCTTTTAAACTTTGTTGGGCTTTATCAGAAAAGAAATTTGAGAGCAGGAGATCTGTCATTTGGACAGCAAAAATTACTAGAATTAGCTATGGCATTAATGAATGAGCCAAAAATGCTTTTGCTTGATGAGCCAACAGCAGGAATTAATCCTACCTTAATAAATGGAATTATAGATAGGTTAATAAAAATTAATAAAGATTACGGAATTACATTGTTAGTTATTGAACATAATATGAGGGTTATAATGAGCTTGGCTCAAAAAATATTCTGTCTTGCACATGGAAAAATGTTGGCGGAAGGGTCACCTGATCAAATTAAAAATGATAAGCGAGTTGTAGATGCTTATTTAGGAGCACAATAATGGCTAACCAATATGACGTTTTAGGAAAAGCACCAGGATTAGAAGAGTTGAATAAACTCTCTCCTGACAATGTTCATTTAACAATTAGAGGATTAAATGCAGGATATGGAAAAATGGAAATTCTGCACAAATTTGATTTAACAGTAAGCAAAGCTCAATCGCTATGTCTAATTGGACCTAACGGAGCTGGAAAATCTACGATCCTGCACTCTATATACGGTTTTACGAATATTTTTGATGGAAAGATCGAACTAGACGGAAATGAAATTACTAAATTAACTCCCGCTGAAAAATTAAGTAAAGTTGGCATCGCTTACATTTTACAGGACAATTCTGTTTTCCCAGACATGACAGTTGAAGAAAATCTTTTAATGGGAGGTTACATAAAAGATAAGCAGGACGAGGCTTATGAAGAAGCTGAAAGGATTTTTCAAAAGTATGAGAGATTAAGAAATAGAAGAAACCAACCTGCAAAAGTTTTATCAGGTGGAGAAAGAAGATTATTAGAAATATCTAGAGCTTTAGTAATGAAACCTTCTGTTTTATTAGTAGATGAGCCATCGATTGGGCTAGAACCAAGATATATAAGTATGGTTTTCGAAATTTTAGATGATCTTCAAAAAGCTGAAAAGAAAACAATAATACTTGTAGAGCAAAATGCCAAAAAAGGTTTAGAGTTTGCAGATGTAGGCTACGTATTAGTTTCTGGACAAACTGCTATCGCTGGAAAAGGTGATGATCTTTTGAAGAATCCAGACGTGGGAAGATTATTCCTAGGCGGATGATTAATTCGAAAGTATTTTTTCTTGGATTAAAATCTCTAAAAGGAACAAGAAGCCCAGCAATACCGCTCGCAGCGTGTTTTATTGCCCTAGGCGCTTTGTTAAAAGATGCAGGATTTAATATTCAACAAAGTGCAGCCTCAAGTTTTTTTACTTATGCTTTACCGGGCCAACTTGTTATGGCCGAGTCCTTGCTAGTCGGAGCTTCAATTTTAAATATTTTTATTGCTGTTTGGTTAGTAAATTTTAGATTATATCCATTGACTGTCTCTTTGTTTCCATTATTAGAGCATAAATCACAACCAAAATGGAAATATTATCTTTCATGTCATTTTTTAGCTGTTTCTTCTTGGCTAATAGCAAAAGACACATACAAAAAAATTGATAAGAAACACAGGATTGATTTTTGGATTGGCATAGGAACTGGAACATGGTTTACGGCTGTTCTTATGACAGCTATAGGTTATTTGTCCGCTGATCTTTTAAATAAAGACATGTTAATCGGTTTAGCTATTGTGAATCCAGTATATTTTTTTTGCATGATGATAGGAGCCATGAAAAATATGAGTGTTGCATTATCTGTTATTTTAGGAACAGTTTTAGGTCCAACTATTTATCTAATTTCTGCTGAGTGGTCGTTATTGTTTGCTGGATTAATAGCAGGCACAGTGGCATTCTTAATTGGAGAAAAAAATGACAAGTAACGAGTTTATCATTTTGGCAATAGTTGCCACCTCCGGTGCAACTTATATTTCTCGTTTATTAGGCGCAATAACTTCAAAGAAGGTAAGCGTAAAGTCTAAAATCTTTTATTGGTTTAATTGTGTTGCTTACTCAACTCTTGCAGCTTTGTTAGGACGTATGATTATTTTTCCAGCTGGTGTGTTATCAAGCTCTGAACTAGCGATTAGGTTGATTGTTTTTACTGCAAGTATATCATTATTTATTTTAACGAAGAAAAACCTAGTTTTACCTACAATATTCTCAGGTTTATTACTTGCAACTTTAAATAATTTTTAATTCTATCATTGACTCCTCTTTTAAGATTCATTTTAATTAAGTTTATTAACAAACAGGGGGAAATATGTTTAGTAAAATAAAAAAACTAATCAGTATAATTTTTGCTACTGTTCTTTTAACATCAATTTCAAATATATCATTTGCAACTGATAAATTACACTTTGTAATTGGCGGTGGTGCTGGTGGTGGTTGGGATGGAACTGCTAGAGGAACTGGTGAAGCTTTAACTAAAGCTGGTTTTTTAAATAGTGCATCATTTGAAAATATGTCAGGTGGTGGTGGAGGAAAAGCTTTATCTTATATGATAAATACTAAGCCTTCAGATACAATTTTAGTTCAATCAACTCCATTAGTTCTGAGATCTATAACTAGACACTCTGGTTACGTAGATAAAAAGAATGCAGCAAAGGTAACATCTTATAAAGATGTAGTGCCAATAGCTGGTGTAATTGGTGATTATGGTGCAATTGTTGCAGCAAAAAACTCACCTTATAACTCTTGGAAAGATGTAGTTGCTGCTTACAAAGCAAATCCGAAATCAGTAAAAATGGCTGGTGGATCAGTAAGAGGTAGCATGGACCATTTAATTGGCGCATTAGCATTCAAAGAAGCTGGCGCTAATCCAAATGATGTAGTTTACATACCTTACGATGCAGGCGGTAAAGCTTTAGCTGGACTTTTATCAGGTGAAACTCAAATTCTTTCTACTGGTTTAGGTGAAGTAATGGGTGCTAGAGATCAAGTAAAAATTCTTGGTATCACAGCTCCAAAAAGAGTGGCTGATGCCCCGGATGTTCCAACATTAAAAGAGCAAGGTACAAATGCGATCTTCGTGAATTGGAGAGGTTTCTTTGGCCCTCCAGGCATGAGTGATAGCGAAAGAAAAAAAATTGCTAAAATGTTAGGTGATGTTCAAAAAACACCAGAATGGGAAGCAGTGAGAAAAAGAAACGCTTGGGTTAATATTTATAACCCAGACAAAAAATTCGTTAAATTTTTAGAAAAACAAACAGTTGAAATGACTGGATTGTTAAAAAATTTAGGCGTAATAAAATAAATAGTTAAGGAAAGAGCAGTGAAAATAAGTCCTTCAAAGATTATTTCGCTGCTCTTTTTTATTTTTTCAGGATTTTATCTTTATACCGCTCACCAAATTCAAGTTTTTACATTTGATGAAAATGCTGCTTTTAATGCAAAAACATTCCCAATTTATTTAGGGTATGCAGGACTCATATTTTCAGCTCTTTATGTCATTTTACCTGAAACAAAACCCTCAAACGTAGATTTAAAGGTTTTAGATTATAAAAAAACAATTTTATTAATTATACTTATGGCTCTGTATGGACTAACTATTTTAAGCGCAGGCTACTTTCTTTCAACTTCAATTTTTTTAGTTTTATCTTACGTTGTTTTAGGAGAAAGAAAATGGTTTTGGATATTCATTTTATCTTTTCCTTTTGTGGCGATATTTATGTACCTTCTTCATGGCTTACTTAATATTTATCTAAGAGATCCATTTTTACAATTTATAGGAATAATGGGATGATCGAGGGAATACTTATAGGATTGGAAACTGCGTTTTCATTAAAAAATTTAATGATGGTAATGATTGGTTGTTTTTCGGGAACAATTATTGGCATGTTACCAGGTCTTGGACCAATGACAGCGATAGCTTTAATGATACCAATCACCTATGGTTTTGAACCTTCAACAGGATTAATTCTTATGGCTGGAGTTTATTATGGAGCAGTTTTTGGCGGATCTACATCTTCAATTTTAATAAACGCTCCAGGTATTCCAGGCACTGTCGCAACATCATTCGATGGTTATCCAATGGCTCAACAAGGTAAAGCTGGAAAGGCTTTAGCAATCGCTGCCTATAGTTCATTTGCAGGTGGTACTATTGCTGCAATATTTTTGCTTATAGCTGCACCAAGTTTGTCAAAAGTAAGTTTAGCTTTCAGGTCCCCAGATTACTTTGGTCTAATGATTTTAGGTTTAACTGCTGTTTCAGCTTTTTCTGCCAAAGGACATTTTTTAAAAGCTATGATGATGGTAGTGCTAGGGTTAATGTTAGCAAGTGTCGGTCAAGATACGCTTTCAGATATTCCAAGATTTACTTTTCAAAATATGAATTTATCAGACGGAATAAGTTTCGTTCTAGTCGTAATGGCAACTTTTGCAATGAGTGAAGCTTTGACTATTATTTTTAAAGCCAATGATCCAACAAGAGTAGCCAAACAAATTTCACTGTCAGAATTAGGTTCAATTAAATTAGATAAAGCAGAAACAAAAAAAATGGTTACTACCATACCTAGATCATCGGTTTTAGGTTTCATCATCGGAGTTTTGCCAGGAGCTGGATCTACAATCGCTTCTTTTTTAGCTTATGGTATGGAGAGAAATTTTGTTAATGATGAAGAAAAACAAAAATTTGGTAAAGGCAGCGTTAATGGTTTGGCTGCACCAGAGACCGCAAATAATGCTGCGTGTTCTGGATCGTTTGTACCGTTGCTAACTTTAGGTATACCAGGAAGCGGAACAACCGCTGTAATGCTTGGAGCTTTATTAGGTTTTGGTATTCAACCCGGACCTAGGTTATATCAAACTAACCCAGAAATTTTTTGGTCTGTTATAATGTCAATGTATATAGGCATGGTAATACTTCTTATATTGAATTTGCCACTCATACCTTACATTGCAAGAGTTTTAGCAACCCCTAGGACTTTTTTAATACCATTAATACTTTTTTTCTCTGTCACTGGAATTTATTTAATGTCTTTCAATAACTTTGATATTTATCTAATGATAGGGATAGCAGTTGTTGCAACAATACTTAGATTATATGATTTCCCAATGCCACCATTAATTCTAGCTTTTGTTTTAGGAGGATTAATGGAGGAAAATCTTAGAAGGTCGCTTTTAATTAGTGACGGGTCTTGGTCATTTCTTTGGGATAGACCTTTAACTCTCATTATAATGATAACGATTTTAACTATTGTTGGATGGCAAATTTACAAAAGCTTTTTCAAAAAAAACTAGGTTTTTTTCATTAACTTAAGCATGATTGGCACAACAAATAATATAATTAATAACCTAATTATATGGTGAAAAGAGACAAAGTCAGGATCTAAATCAAAAAATATTGCGATTACGGCAACTTCATAAATACCGCCAGGACAATAAGACAACATAAGAGTAAAAATATTTTTATCAATAATTAAGCTTGCAAAATAAGCTGCGAGTAAGCCGAGTAAAACTAATAATACTGTAGCGATAAAACTATGAAAAGAATTTCTAATGATTTCACCAAAAGTTTTATCTGCAAATCTGCAACCGATTGAAGCTCCTAAAATTAATAAGCAATAGTCAATGATGTCAGGTGAGAACTGATAAGAGGCTATTTCAGTTATTTGTAAAAAACCACTTGCAACGAGAGTTCCTGAGAGCAAAGCGGCAGGAAACTTAATTTTATCAAAAAAAACAATTAAAAAAATGGAGGTTAAGATCAAAATTACTAATTGATAGATATTTTGGTCATTGATTATTTGGTCAATTTCATTGATTGGACCCGCATCGTGATAGCTGTTCACAAAAAAAGGAAAAACAGTAACGATTATTATTAATCTTATTAGATGAGAGGTAGCAACGTGGCTTAAATCAGTCTTTTGATCCTCAGCTAAAATCATTAAAGGACCTAGCGCTCCAGGAGCAGCAGAAAAAACTGAGGTTTTTTTTTCATATTTTGAAAATTTTTGTAAATACTGTGAAACAATTAAAATACTTAAAATTATATATACTAACATTATGACCGAGGTGAGAGCCCACTCATGTATTTGGGCAAAGAGATCTTTATCAATATAGTTTCCGATATATAATCCAAGTAATACCAAAATTGATGATAAAACCAATCTTGGTATCTTAATTTTTAATCCAGCTAATGAAGCAACAGATGTAACAAGCATAGGCCCCAAGAACCAAGCCAAAGGTAAACCGAAATAATCTGCAATTAACGCACTTGGTATCGATATGATTATTACCAAAACGAATTTAAATGATAAGATTTGCCTAAAATTTTCTTTATTAATGGGAATAGCTTGGTTATTCTGAGTCATTTATGAATTTAGGATTTATTGGAACTGGGAAAATTGCTTCTTCTATCATATTTGGAATTTTTAAATCAAATTTAAAAATTAATAGAATATATATATCTTCACGAAATAGAAATATAGCAAAAAAGCTTAAAGGAAGATTTTCAAAAATAAAGATATGTAGTAATAATCAAGAAATAATTGATAAGGCTAGTGTAATTTTCTTATCAGTCACTCCACCTGTTGGAAAGAAAATTTTAAATAATTTAAGCTTTAAGGGCAAAACAGTAATTAGCCTTATCTCCACTATTAATGAAAGAGAACTTAAAAGCAAAATTCATAGTAAAAATATATGTAAAGCTATACCGTTACCATTTATAGAAAACAGAGTCGGCCCTATTATTATTTGTCCTAAAAATAGAATTGCTAAAAAAATTTTTAGTAAACTTGGTTTAGTTATTGAGGTAAATAAAGAAAAGTTGAGCTTTAACTTTTGGGCAACTTCCTCATTTATGGCGTCATATTATGAAATTTATAATTCAATGACTAAATGGCTAGTAAGAAGGGGCTTAAAAAAATCACAAGCGACAAATTACGTAGCTGAGTTATTTTTTGCTTTGAGTAAAGATGCATTGTTAAAAAAGAACATTGGTTTTGATAAATTAGTATCAGATTCTCAAACTCCAAAGGGCCTTAATATGCAGGTTTTAAAAGAACTTAAAAAAGTAAAATTTTACGAAAAAATGAATAAATCATTGAATAACGTCTACAAAAAATTTAAAAAATGAGTTCTGAAACTTTTCATTGGAAGTGCAAACACACTTGGTCAAGAAGTGCAAAAAACACTTTTTGGTGTTTAATAGGTTGTGCGATAGGTGATTTTGGAACAATTTTATTTTTTCAATTAACTAAAATTCCATTTCCTATTTTAGGTATAATGATTTTAGCAATTATTAATGGTATCATTACAAGTATTATTTTAGAGACCATCATTTTAATAAGACAAAATTTTACTTTCTATCTGGCTTTGAAAACTGCAACTGGGATGAGTCTAATTTCTATGATTAGTATGGAAGTGGCTATGAATACAACAGACTATTTTTTAACTGGAGGAGCAATTTTAACATGGTGGGTAATCCCAATTATGTTATTTGTAGGATTTATTACTCCTTGGCCCTATAATTATTGGAGACTTAAAAAATTTAACGAAGCCTGCCATTAAATTTAAGTTATTTTTTTTAAGATTTTATCTTTAAAAATAATATGATGAACTATTACCGCAACAATGTGTAAGACTATTAATGAGATTAAAAGGTAATTAGAATAAATGTGAATTTGGTAAAAAGTATCTGCTAACTTAAAGTTAGTTTCTTTAAATCCAAACTTAAACAAAAAAAAATTTAATTCTTCTCCCATATATAATTTTTTAAGTACCCCTGAAGAAGTGATTAATAAAATGCTAATGTACAATAAAAAATGATTAGCCTTTGCTATAAAAATTTGACCTTTGAAAGCATTTGCTGATGACGTGGGATTTGGATTTAAAAATTTCCAAATTAATCTGAAAATGGTTAAGTAAAGGACACTTATTCCAATTATAATATGAATATTTTCTAATTCAATTCTTTCATCAGAGAATTCAAGTCCCACCAAATAAAATCCAAAAGGTATCTGTGCTATTAAAACAATAAAAGTTACCCAGTGGAACAATTTGGCCAGTAGTCCGTACTCATTATTACTGTTAATTATTTTCATAATTAATTATACTTTATATATGAAACTAAAAACCAATATATTTAAATCAATAATTTCAATAGTATTTATATTCTCTGTTTTTTATATATTTTATATTGTCACAGATAAAAAAGAAGCTTTAGCTAATATTAACAATAAACAAATTGTTGAAGTTTTTAAGACCCCCTCATGCGGATGTTGTTATGGATATGTTTTATTTTTAGAAGAGGAAAAATTCAAAGTTAAACAAACAAATATGAGAAGCCTTCACACAATAAAACAAAAATATAATATTCCAGTAGAAATGCAGTCTTGTCATACTACTATAATTGGTAAATATTTTATAGAGGGACATGTCCCGTTTGAAGCAGTTAACAAATTATTAAAAGAGCGACCTGATATTGATGGAATAGCTTTACCTGGAATGCCTATAGGCACACCCGGAATGCCCGGAGAAAAAGAAGAGCCATTTGTTATTTACCAACTAATCAATGGAAAATCCTCAGTATTTATGACAATGTAAGAAAGTTAATTATATAGTATGCATTTATTAAAAAAAATAATTATTACATTTTTCCTTCTAACTTTTTCTCTGTCATCTCTTGCTAATCAAAGTGTAGAAGAAATTATTAAAGGTAGAAAAGCAATGTTCAGTGAAAATTACCAAAATGCTAAAAGAATTTCAGTTTTACTTAAATCAAAAAAAATTGAGGAAGCAAAACCTTTAATGAAAAAAATTTCAGATAATTACTTAAAGCTTTTGGACTATTTTCCTGAAAATACAAAAGAGGGTTTTAAAACAGAAGCTCTTCCTAGTATCTGGGAAAATAAAGATGAGTTTAATGCATTGATGCAAAAAGCCTCAGACGACATGCTAAAACTTGCTAAAGCAATAGAAACTGCTGATGATCTTAGAGCAGTGCAAAAAAAATTGATGTGGAGTAACTGCTCAGCTTGTCATAATAGATTTAGAGCACCGCATTAATGCACAATCAAATTTTTACCCTTATCCTTTTTGGGGTTGTTACTGCCTTTACTCCTGGACCTAATAATATATCTGCTGCTTATTCAGGTTTTAATTTTGGTTTTAAAAAAACAATACCTCTGATGTTAGGCGTTATTTTTGGTTGGACCTCGTTGCTAATTGCTATGGAGTTAGGATTAGTAATTATCTTTCAAAAATTTGATTTTATTCAGTCAACAATAAGATTTTTTGGGTCATTATTTCTTATATATTTAGCTTACAAGATTGCGTTATCAAATTTAGATAGAACAAATTCTCTAAAAAAACCTATAAGATTTATAGACATGTATTTATTCCAATTTATTAACCCCAAAAGTATCATAGTTGCCATGACCGCAGTATCTATTTTTATAGATACGAAAGAAAATTATATTAGAGATGTTATTTATGTAACATTTATTTTTTTTTTAATGGCAGTATTTTCTATCAGTAGTTGGTGTTTATTAGGTCAATATTTAAGAAAATTTGTCACAAGTAAGAAATTTATCAAAAATTTTAATTATACGATGTCTTTTTTGCTTATCGTTTGCGTAATTTTGTTCTATGTATAGTGCAATGAAAATAAATAGCAAAAACTCTTTCGACTCGATTGACAATTTAAAAATTTCAGGAAAAAATTATAAATTTTTTAGCTTAAAAAAAGCAGAAAAAAATGGTTTAAAAGGAATAAACAAATTGCCAAAATCATTAAAGGTTTTGTTGGAAAATTTGCTTAGATTCGAAGACAATAAAACAGTTGATAAGAAACAAATCAACGCGCTTAAAGATTGGTTAAAATCACAATCCTCTAAAACTGAAATAGCTTACAGACCTTCTAGAGTTTTGTTACAAGACTACACCGGAATTCCTGCCGTAGCTGATCTAGCTGCTATGCGAGATGCTCTTAAATCTAAAAATAAAGATCCCAATAAGATAAACCCTTTATCAACCGTTGATCTTGTTATTGATCACTCTGTAATGGTTGATAACTATGCAAACACAGATTCTTTTAGTAAAAATGTTGAGAGGGAGTTTAATAGAAATAGTGAAAGATACTCATTTTTGAAATGGGGTCAAAATGCATTTAATAATTTTAGAGTAGTTCCTCCTGGAACAGGAATTTGTCATCAAGTCAACCTTGAGTATCTTTCAAAAGTTGTTTGGACAATAAAAACTCAGAATGATACTTACGCATTTCCAGATACTTTGGTCGGAACTGATAGCCATACAACTATGGTTAATGGTTTATCTGTTCTAGGTTGGGGAGTAGGAGGCATAGAAGCAGAGGCGGGTATGCTTGGTCAACCTATTTCAATGCTGATACCAGAGGTAATAGGTTTTGAAATTAAAGGTAAAATGAATGAGGGAACAACTGCTACAGATTTAGTTTTAACAATAGTAGAAATTTTAAGAAAAAAAGGTGTGGTTGGCAAGTTCGTTGAATTTTTTGGTGATGGTTTAAAAAATTTAACTTTAGCTGATAGAGCAACGATTGCAAATATGGCACCAGAATACGGAGCAACATGTGGTTTTTTTCCAGTAGACGAAGAAACAATTAAATATCTTAAATTTTCTGGGAGAGACAATCATACAATTGAACTTGTTGAAAAATATTCTAAAGAACAAGGTTTATGGTCAAGCAATGAAATAATTTTTTCCGATACTATATCCTTAGATTTAAAATCAGTTGTTCCAAGTATTTCTGGACCTAAAAGACCTCAGGATAAAGTATTATTGACACAAGCCGCATCATCATTCAAAAAATCTTTTGAGACTAACACTGGTAGAAAAAAAGAAAAAATCGCTAAAGTAAATAATACTGACTACGAGTTGAAGGATGGTAATATTGTTATTGCTGCAATAACCTCTTGTACCAATACATCAAATCCAAGTGTTTTAATTGGTGCTGGACTTCTAGCAAAAAAAGCAATTGAGAAGGGTCTCAAGGTAAAACCATGGGTAAAAACCTCTTTAGCACCAGGTTCACAAGTAGTAACTGATTATTTAGAAAAAGCAGGATTAAATAAGTATTTGGACGAGCTTGGTTTTAATCTCGTTGGATATGGTTGCACTACTTGTATTGGTAATTCAGGTCCTTTAAATCAAAATATTTCTGACGCTATTCATAAAGAAAATCTTTATGCTGTTTCAGTTTTATCAGGAAATAGAAATTTTGAGGGAAGAATTAATCCTGACGTCAAAGCAAATTATCTCGCGTCGCCTCCATTAGTCGTTGCTTATGCGATAGCGGGTTCGATGCAACATGATCTTTATAAAGAACCACTTGGAAAAGATAAATCGGGTAAAGATGTTTTTCTAAAAGATATTTGGCCATCTAATAAAGAAATAGAGGATCTAATTCTTACCTCTATTTCTGCTGAAATGTTCGTAAGCAGATATTCAAACGTATCTGAGGGCCCCAAAGAATGGAGTTCAATAAGAACAGTTGATAGCAGCATTTATAATTGGGAAGAAAATTCCACCTATGTTAAAAAACCTCCTTTTTTTGAAAACTTACCAGATAAACCTGAGGGATTTAAAAAAATTAAAGATGCAAGACCTTTGTTGATACTGGGTGATACTGTAACAACTGACCATATCTCACCAGCAGGCAGTATCAAAAAAGATAGCCCCACCGGAGAATATTTTATGAAACACCAGGTTCAACAAAAGGATTTTAATTCTTATGGTGCCAGAAGAGGTAATCATGAAGTGATGATGAGAGGAACATTTGGAAATATAAGAATCAAAAATGAGATGGCTCCTGGAACGGAGGGAGGATTTACTACTCTTCAACCAGACGGTAAGGTAATGAGTGTTTACGAGGCTGCTATGGAATACAAAAAAAGAAATAACGATTTAGTTGTAATCGCTGGCAAGGAATACGGAACAGGATCTTCAAGAGACTGGGCAGCTAAAGGAACAAAGTTACTTGGAATTAAAGCAGTGCTGGCTGAAAGTTTTGAGAGAATTCACAGATCAAATTTAGTTGGAATGGGGGTTTTACCCCTTCAGTTTAAAGAGGGATTTGATAGAAAAAAATTAAATATAAATGGTAGTGAGCTTATAACAGTTGTTGATATTGAAAAAGGTATTAGACCTAGAGCTGAGATAACTTGTGAAATAAAATATAAAGATGGAACAATAAAAAAAATACAAGTCCTGAGCAGAATAGATACTGAAAATGAAATTGAATATTACAAAAATGGTGGAATTCTTCAATACGTTTTACGTAATATGATAAACTAAAGGAGTCTAGCAAATGAGAAATATTATTGTAAAAGTCCATCCATCAAAATCAAATTTAAAAAAAGAGGACCAGCTAGCTTGGAAGATAGCAGAAATAGCATCTGATAAATCAAAACCTAGTGGTGACGCTATTGAAATGGTTATAAATAGAATAATTGATAATGCGTCAGTCGCAATAGCTTCCTTTAATAGAAAGCCTGTTATATCAGCAAGAGAGATGGCTTTAGCTCATCCAAAAAAAAATGGCGCCACCCTTTTCGGTCTTGGATCAAAAATTAAAGTTGACTGTGAGTGGGCTGCATGGGCTAATGGAACAGCAGTAAGAGAATTAGACTTTCATGATACTTTTTTAGCTGCGGACTACAGTCATCCTGGCGATAATATTCCCCCAATTTTAGCTGTAGCTCAACAAACCAAAACAAGTGGATTGGATTTGATAAAAGGTATTCTAACTGGGTACGAGGTTCAAGTGAATCTTGTAAAAGGGATCTGCTTGCATGAGCATAAGATTGATCATATTGCACACCTAGGACCAAGTGTTGCTGCCGGATTAGGAACATTACTAAAATTAAATACAGAAACTATATATCAGTCAATCCAGCAAGCTCTACATACAACGATTACAACTAGACAATCCAGAAAAGGAGAAATTTCAAGTTGGAAAGCTTTTGCGCCTGCGCATGCAGGCAAATTAGCTATCGAGGCAGTTGACAGGTGTATGCGAAAAGAAGGAGCACCAAGCCCAATTTATGAGGGAGAAGATAGTGTTATAGCTCGAGTTCTGTCTGGACCAGAAAAAGAATATTCAGTTCCCCTACCTGACAAACACGAGGAAAAAAAAGCTATTCTAGAAACTTATACAAAAGAGCATTCAGCTGAATATCAATCCCAGGCATTAATTGATTTAGCTAGAAGATTAAATAAAAAAGTAGATAATATTGAAAAAATAAAAAAAATTAATATTTATACCAGTCATCATACTCATTATGTAATCGGCACTGGTGCAAATGATCCACAAAAAATGGATCCAAAGGCTAGTAGAGAAACTCTAGATCATTCTATAATGTATATATTTGCCGTTGCTTTAGAGGACGGTAAATGGCACCACGTTAAATCCTATACTCCTGAGAGAGCAAATAGAAAAAAAACAGTAGATCTTTGGCAAAAAATAGAAACTTTTGAGGATCCAAAATGGACTGAAAAATATCACAATCCAGACCCAAACAAAAAAAGCTTTGGTGCAAGAGTTGAAATTAACTTTGATGACGGAAAAGTTATAGAGGATGAAATTGATGTTGCTGACGCTCACCCAAGTGGCAAAAGACCTTTTAAAAGATCTCATTACATTGAAAAATTTAATACATTAACTGAAAAAATGCTGACATCTAAAGAGAGATTGTCTTTCTTAAAAACAGTACAAAATTTAAAATATTTAAAAGCCAACGATCTCAAATCACTAAATTTGGAGATACTTGGCAAATATAGAAAAAAAAATAAACAGAAAAACAAAGGTATTTTTTAGCATTATTTATTGTTAAGTGTGGCATAAATACAACAGAAAAACCGCTTAAAAACTCATTTTTTTGACTTTTTTCAAAAAAATTGGCTTTTTTTTTAATTTCTCAAATATGTAGTTTTCGTGTAAGAGTCATCAGGTAAATTAATATTAATTTAAAAGTAAAGGCAATTATGAATAAAATTAAACTATTACTAGTTAGTTTATTTTTAGTTTTAACAATTACGGCTGCTAAAGCTGGAAGTTACGGTATTGGTTTTACAGGTTCAATCACTGACATACAGGCGGATGGTAACGAGGTTGACTCGAATTCTTCATCTGTAAAAACGACTGGATCTGCTGACAACTTAGCGTTTGTTCCTTCAATTTTCGCAGAATACAACACGGATCTTTATGGTTTAACTTTCGGTATCGATTATATTCCATTAGGAACTGATGTAAGTAGTAAGACTAAAAAGAGATCAGATGTAGAAACTTCTGTTACTGGTACTAATACAGCAACAAGCACAACTAACGATCAGAGTGCACAAGCTGAGATTACAGACCACATAGTGTTCTACGCTGAACTACCAGTTTATGGTGGATTTTACATAAGTGGCGGTATCGGAAGCGTTGACGTAGAGACACAGGAGAACTTAGGTTCAGGATCTTCATACGGTGATGCATCACCAGACATAATTAAATATGGAATTGGTATAAAAAATGAGACAGGAAATGGTTGGTACTACAAAGCTGAATATGCTTATACAGATTATGATACAATTAAGCTGACTTCAGGTACAAACACAATTACTGCTGATTTAGATACTTCTGCTCTTAGAATATCTCTAGGTAAAACATTCTAATTAGTGTTTTAAACAAAATTAAAAACTCGCCTAATTTTTAGGCGAGTTTTTTTTATATACTGAATAGAAATTCGTATTTTTCATTAATTGAGAGTACATCCATATTAATAAAGCCACCAACAATTAATTGAATAGCTACAATTATTATTACAAAAATTCCAACATAGCCTAACCATTTATGATTTTGAATGTAATTAGCAAAATATGTTGCAAGGGTAGCAACTAAGAATACAGATAACATTAAGCCAATAATCATAAGATGGTAGTAATCTTTTGCAGCCCCAACAACGCCTAAAACGTTATCAAAACTTAAAGTTATATCTGCTACTAAAATTCTATAAACACCAGTTGAAAAAGACACTGGTTCTTTTGATTTAACCGCTGGTGATCTTACTTTGTTTTTACCAAATAAATCTTGTCTGATATTATTTACGATCCATAATAGCAATAACCCACCTAGAATTTTAATCCATGCGTATTCAAGCATCACATCAGTTCCGAATGCAAAAAATATTCTAAAAATAAATGCACCAGCAACCCCCCATGCAATAATTTTCTTTTTATTTTCAGGAGCAAAATTTGCAGCTATAAGGCCTATTATGATCGCGTTATCAGCTGCCATAACAATATCAATTAAAATTATTTGTATAGAAATTATAAATTGTTCTAACATTATGTGATTTTTCTTATATAAATAAACATATGAGGAATAAATCATATTTTATCCTATAATTATGTCAAACATAAAATATCCAGCATATGTGGGAAAGGCTTACTTATTTAAATTGGCCATACCAATTTTTTTTTCTAATTTAGTTATTCCATTGGTTTCTATTGTCGATACAGCATTGATGGGACACTTATCAAACCAAAGTTATCTTGCTGCAACAGCCATTGCCTCAACTGTTATAACTATGATTTTTTGGAGTTTTGGTTTTTTGAGAATGGGAACGGTTGGTTTGGTATCACAAGCTTTAGGCAAAGGAGATTACAGGGAGATCGTATCTTCTTTAATGAGAGGCTTAATTATAGCAATCATTTTAGCTGTCTTAATTATAATTTTAAAAAATCAAATTTTGATTGCTGTTAAATATTTCTTTAAACCTTCAAATAATATTTTTGATTTAATAAGTAATTATATATCTGTTAGAGTTTTTTCAGCCCCAGCCGAACTAATCATCTACGTATTAACTGGATTTTTTTTAGGTCTTCAAAAAACTAAAATCTCGAGCTTACTTGTTTCTTTGTTTTGTATTTTAAATATTTTATTAAGTATTTATTTTGTAAAGTTTTTAGACTTAAACATAATTGGTGTCGCTCTAGGAACATTGGTTGCGGCTTATATATCAGTTATATGCTTCGTATTTTATACCCATTTCTTTATAGTTAAAAAATTTAAAATAATACCAAGGTTAAATAAAAATCTATTTACAAGAAAAAAAATATTCAAATTATTTAATATTAATTTTGATATTTTTATAAGAACAATCCTACTTACCTTTTCCTTCCTGTGGATACAATATCTTAGTTCTAAATTAGGTGAAAATTACTTAGCAGTTAACACAATTTTATTACAATTTATTATGATTTCAGCATTCTTTTTAGATGCTTATGCTTTCGCAACCGAGGGAGTTGTTGGATATTCTTTGGGTCGAAGAGTAAAAAAATCTTTTCTTTCAAATGTAAAAAATTCGATTGAGATTAGTTTTATAACATCAATTTGTATATCATTTGCCTATATTATCTTTGGCAAAAATATAATAAATCTTTTAACAGATTTAGAGGTAATAAGATTTATATCTTATGGATTTTTTTTCTGGATTGTTGCAATCCCGCCGATAGCTTCTTTTTGTTATCAACTTGATGGTATTTTTATAGGAGCATCACAAACATCTCAAATGAGAAATGCAATGATTATTTCGGTTGCGATTTATATTCCTACTTCTTTGTATTTTTTTGAAGTAATATCAAATCATGGCATCTGGTTATCACTTTTAATATTTATGATTTTAAGATCTCTCACTTTAAAATTTTATTTTAACAGTATCTTAAAAAAATTTTAGCATGAAATCTCTTTATAAATTACCAGGATTTCTTTTAGTTTGCTTCGGTGGTTTTTGTTTAAGCTGGGGCGGTTATATTATAAGATCTTTTGAGCAAGCGTCTATTTGGCAAATTCTTTTTATAAGATCATTTTTTTTTCTTTTAGCCTTATTACTATTTTTATTTATAATTTATAGAAAAAATACTTTTAAGATAATCAAAAGCTCAGGTTTTCCGGGAGCGCTCGGTGGTTTTGTTATGTCATTCAGCTTTGTCGCTTTTGTAGTTTCTATGAGCAGCACTAATGTTGCTAATGTCGTTTTCATAATAAGTACACAAACAATGTTCTTAGCAATATTTGGTTATTTCTATTTAAAAGAAAAGGTTTCTGTTATTGGTTCCTCATCAATTTTTTTAGCTATGAGCGGGATTTTAATAATGGTCGGAGACTCAATTTCAAAAGGTTCCTTATTTGGTAATTTAGTTGCGCTCGCTATTCCAATTAACTTTGCAATTTTAGTTATGATAATAAGAAAATACAAAAATCTTGATATGGTGCCAGCAATTTTTTATTCTGGAATTTTTAGTTGTATATACGGAATAATTTTATCAGAGTCATTTTATTTTACTTCACATGATATCTTTATGGGTTTTTTATTAGGTGTTCCACAACTTGCTTTTGGCTTCATATGCATAACTATTGGTTCAAGAACAACACCGTCCGCAACAATTGGTTTGCTAATGCTTTCAGAAACTTTATTTGCGCCACTTTGGGTATGGTTATTTCTCAACGAAATACCACCTTTAAGCGTTTTCGTAGGTGGTGCGGTTATAATACTTGCCTTAATTTTAAAAAGTTTTGATAAAAGGCAAATTTCTCACAATTAATTATAATTGACATTTTAGGTTATTTGGGGGAGAGTCCCCTCGTAACGGGAGAGACCAAATATTGGCGCCGAAGGAGCAACCACCCCGGAAACTCTCAGGCAAAAGGACCGTTACCGTAATAACTCTGGAAAGTAGGCTTAGCCTCACCGAAGGATTAAATCTCTCAGGTACCTAGACAGATGGGGTAAAAAAAGAAGAGTTATTATGGAGACGCAAAAAACAGCTTTATACAATTATCACAAAAATTTAGGAGCAAAATTTGTTCCTTTTGCAGGTTATGAAATGCCTATTCAATATAAGGATGGCATAGTTAAAGAACATATTTCCACAAGAACACATGCTGGTTTTTTTGATGTTTCTCACATGGGACAATTTTTTTTAGAGGGAGATGAAACTTTGACCGAAGCATTAGAAAAAATAATACCAGCAGATTTAAAATCTTTAAAAATTAATCACTCTAAATATTCTTTTTTACTTAACAATGACGGCGGCATAATTGATGATTTAATCGTAACAAAAACTGAAAAAGGATTTTGTATTATTTTAAATGCGGCATGTAAGGAAAATGACATTAAACAAATTTCACAATTTTTAAAAAAAAATCACAAGTATCTTTTAAATAACGATTTATCATTAATAGCTTTACAAGGTCCAAAATCCGTTGAAATTTTAGAAAAACTTGTGCAAGGTGTCTCTAAGTTAAAATTTATGACTGGCAATAATTTCAATTACGATGGTGAAAATTTATATATCACGAGATCAGGTTATACGGGTGAGGATGGTTTTGAAATTTCTATTCCAAATAAAAAAGTTGAAAAATTGATTGACTTCTTGATTTCGAATAAAGTCAAACCAATTGGATTAGGGGCAAGAGACACATTAAGATTAGAGGCAGGCCTGTGTTTGTATGGTCATGACCTTAACGAACAAATAAATCCAATAGAAGCTAATTTAAAATGGGCCATTGCAAAAAAAAGAAAAGAAGTCGGGGGCTTTAATGGTTGGGAAAAGATTAAAAATTTATTAATTAATGGCAGTGATAAAATTAGAGTAGGAATTAAACCCGACGGAAAAATCATAGCGAGAGAAAGCACTAAAATTTATTCCTCTGATGATAATGAGATAGGATTCGTCACTAGCGGAACTTTTGGTCCAAGTGTAAACGCACCAGTTGCAATGGGATATGTTAAATCTAAATTTGCAGAGGTTGGGACAACAATTAAGCTTGAAGTAAGAGGGAAAAAATATGGGGGTAAAATTTCTCAACTCCCGTTTTACAAAAAAAGCTATGTTAAGTAGAATTAGAGGAAAATATGAGTGAAAAAAAATTTTCAAAGAAACACGAATGGGTCTCGTTAGAGGGTGATGTTGCAACGGTTGGTATAACAAAACATGCAACAGAAATGCTTGGCGACATTGTTTTCGTTGAAGTACCAGATGCAGGAAAGTCTGTTGAGAAAGAGGGCCAAGCAGCAGTTGTTGAATCTACTAAAGCAGCAAGTGATGTTTACTCACCAATCGCAGGAGAAATTACTGAAGGGAACAAATCTATAGCAGATGATCCAGGTAGCGTTAACTCAGATCCAGAAGGTGCAAGTTGGTTTTTTAAATTAAAAATAAAAGATAAAGGAGAATTTGACTCATTGATGTCAAAAGATGAGTATGACAAGTTTTGTAAGGAGAATCCAAATTAAATGATTGATGATAATTCAAAAGAATTTATAAAAAGACATATAGGCCCCTCTAAGGAGGAACAGTTGAAAATGTTAGAATATGTTGGATACAAATCACTCGACGATTTAATGACCAACACTGTACCCGAAAAAATCTTACTTAAAGATGATTTAAAAGTTAGTGAGCCAATATCAGAGAATGATGCTTTAAAAAAATTAAAATCTATTTCAAAAAAAAATAAAATATTTAGAAACTTTATTGGTATGGGATACTACAATTCCATCACTCCAAATGTAATTTTAAGAAATATCCTTGAAAACCCAGGGTGGTACACTTCTTATACACCTTATCAACCAGAAGTGGCCCAAGGAAGACTTGAAATGCTTCTTAATTTTCAGCAATTGATTATTGATCTGACTGGAATGGATATTGCAAATGCTTCTTTGTTGGACGAGTCCACAGCTGCTGCAGAAGCAGTAGGGTTAAGTCAAAGATTAGACAGGACTAATTCAAAAAAAATATTTATTTCAAGCAACTGTAACCCTCAAACAATCGATCTGATCAAAACCAGAACAGAGCCTTTTGGATTAGAATTAATTATTGGAGATGAAAAAAAAGAATTAACAAGTATAAATGAGGATATAATTTGTGGGGTGTTGTCTTATCCCGGTACGTTAGGCGAAATTGATGATCCTAGCGAGAGTATAAGCCAGATTCACAAAAAAAATGGAAAAGCAATTTTAGTTTGTGACTTATTAGCTTTAGCAAGATTAAAAACACCAGCTGAACTTGGTGCAGATATCGCTGTTGGTAGTGCCCAAAGATTTGGGATACCAATGGGTTACGGTGGGCCGCATGCTGCTTTCTTTGCGACTAAAGAGGAATTTAAAAGATCAATGCCGGGTAGAATAATAGGAGTTTCAGTTGATAGACATGGAAAGAAGGCTTACAGATTATCTTTGCAAACTAGGGAGCAACATATAAGAAGAGATAAAGCCACAAGTAACATTTGTACCGCTCAAGCATTACTCGCGATTATTTCAGCGGCTTTTGCAATTTATCATGGACCAGAGGGAATTCTAAAAATAGCTAATAGAACCTCAAAATTAGCAAAAATTTTTGCAGATGAAATAAAAAAAGGTGGTTATAAAATTTTATCAGACTATTTTTTTGATACGATTACTATAAATACCGGTAACAAAACTGACTCAATTTACAAAACTGCTTTAAAAGAAAATATTAATTTAAGAAAAGTGGACAGTAAAAATATTTCAGTGGCCTTTGATGAAGCGAAAAAATTAAATGATGTAAATGTTTTGCTCAAAATTTTTGGTATATCAAAAATAGTTAAACAAGATATAAAAGTGGAATTAAATAATTTACCGAAAAACCTATTAAGAAGCTCAAAATATCTTACCCACCCAGTTTTTAATAAGTACCACTCTGAAACGGAAATGCTAAGATATTTAAAGAGACTCGAAGACTGTGACATTGCATTAAATAGGTCAATGATAGCTCTTGGTTCTTGTACAATGAAGCTGAACGCAACAGCAGAACTAATACCCATTACTTGGAAAGAGTTTTCATTACCCCATCCTTTTGTGCCGACAGATCAAATGGAAGGTTATAGAGAACTTTACAGTGATCTGATCAATGATTTGAAAGAGATCACTGGTTATGACGCGGTATCATTGCAACCTAACTCTGGAGCACAAGGTGAGTATGCTGGTCTTATGACTATAAGAAAATTCCATAAAGAAAATAATCAAGGGAATAGAAACGTATGTCTAATTCCTAACTCAGCACACGGAACTAACCCAGCAAGTGCTCAAATGTGTGGAATGAAAGTTGTTGTAGTTAATTGCGATGAAGATGGAAATGTAGATATAAATGATCTTAAAAATAAAGCAGAAAAATACTCCAAAGATTTAGCTGCTTTAATGGTTACTTACCCTTCGACACATGGAGTCTTTGAAGAAAAGATAATCGAAATTTGTGATATAATACATAAACAAGGTGGTCAAGTTTATATGGATGGGGCAAATTTGAACGCTTTAGTGGGAGTTGCTAAGCCTGGAAAATTTGGACCAGATGTTTGTCACATAAATTTACATAAAACATTTTGCATTCCGCATGGTGGTGGAGGACCAGGTATGGGACCAATCGCATGTGCTAAACATTTAGCTGATTTTTTACCAACGCACGAAATTATTAAAGAAGCTGGACCTAAAAAAGGAATGGGAGCAGTTTCAGCAGCACCTTGGGGAAGCTCAAGTATTCTTCCAATTTCTTGGATGTATATTAAAATGATGGGAGCCGAAGGATTAAAAAAAGCCTCCCAAGTATCAATTTTAAACGCTAACTATATATCTAAAAAACTATCTAAAGATTATAAGGTTTTGTACACAGGTAAAAATGGAAATGTTGCTCATGAGTGCATCATTGATATTAGACCTATTAAGGCAAGTTCGGGCATTTCAGAGGAAGATCTTGCTAAAAGATTAATAGATTTTGGATATCATGCCCCAACAATGTCATGGCCAGTTGCAGGTACAATAATGATTGAGCCAACAGAAAGTGAAAATCTAGAGGAAATTGATAAATTCTGTAATGCACTGATCAAGATTAAAAAAGAAATTGAATTAGTTGAGTCCTCAAAATTTGACAAAATTGATAATCCACTTAAAAATGCTCCTCACACTTATATCGAGCTATCATCCAATGAATGGACCCATAAATATTCAAGAGAAGAAGCAGCGTTTCCAAACGAGTATGTAAAACATAATAAGTATTGGGCGCCAGTTGCTAGAGTTGACAATGTTTACGGCGATAGAAATTTAGTTTGTTCTTGTCCTTCAATGGACGAATATAAAGACGAAGCAGCATAATTTTTAATGAAAATAGCTGTAATTGGATCAGGTATTTCAGGTTTATCTGCAGCATACTATCTCTCAAAAAAATTTAAAGTAGATTTATTCGAACAAGATAATCATTTTGGCGGTCACTCATATACATATGATATTGTGGAAAATAAAAAAACAACTAGTGTAGATTTAGGCTTCATTGTTTTTAACGAAGTTACATATCCTAATTTAATCAAATTTTTTAAAGAGTTGGAGGTGCCTATTGAAAAAAGTGATATGTCTTTTTCGGTGTCTATTAAAGATACTAAAATAGAATACAGTGGTAGAGGTTTGAATGGGATTTTTGCGAATAAAATGAATTTATTCGATATAAAGTTTCTTAACATGATAAGAGAAATAATTTTTTTTTATAAAAATGCACCATTACTTATTAAAAAAGATATGGAGGCAGAGACACTCGGAAGCTTTTTAAGAAAGAAAAAATTATCAAATTATTTTATTGAATATCATCTTATTCCAATGGTTGCTGCAATCTGGTCTATGCCTTTTAACAAAGCTAAAGAAATTCCATTAAAATTGTTCTTAAATTTTTTCACAAATCACGGGCTATTTAAATTAAGAAACAGACCTCAGTGGTACACAGTTAAAAATAGAAGCAAAACTTACGTAGAAAAAGTTTTAAAAAAAATTAATGGAGAAGTTTTTAAAAATTATAAAGTAAAAAAGATAATAAGAAACAAAGAGAATGTCAGAGTTTTAATCGGAGAAGATTTTTTAGATTATGATCATGTAATTTTAGCAGCACATGCTGACCAAAGTTTAGACTTAATTAAAAACCCAACAGATGTTGAAAAAAATATTTTAGGTAAATTTTTATATGTTTCAAATAATGCTGTATTACATTCAGATGATAATTTAATGCCAAAAAATAAAAAGGCCTGGTCAAGCTGGAATTCAATAACGAAAAATGATAAAACTTGTGTAACTTATTGGTTGAACAAATTACAAAACTTAAATACAGAAATAAACTATTTTTTGACTTTAAATCCGGTTCAAGAAATCATGGCAAACAAAACAATAAAAAAAATAAATTTTACCCACCCTTATTTTAATTCCCAAAACACCAAGCTACAAAATGATCTTAAATTACTTCAAGGAAAAAAAAGAACGTGGTTTTGTGGAAGTTATTTTGGTTATGGTTTTCATGAAGATGGATTAAAATCAACTTTAAACTTGATCAAAGATTTTAAAATTTGATGAACTCTTGTATTTATAATGGAATTGTAACACACACTAGATTTAAGCCTATTAGACACAACTTAAGATATAAAACATTTTCTCTTTTATTAGATCTTGATGAAGTTGAAAAATTAGATAAAAAATTAAGTATCTTTTCTCACAACAAATTTAATCTTTTTAGTTTTTACGATAAAGATCATGGAGATAGGGACGGTAGCCCACTTAAAACTTGGGTTTTGTCAAATTTAAAAAAATTCAATATTCATCAAAATATAAATACAATTAAGATACTTTGTTATCCAAGAATTTTTGGATACGTGTTCAATCCTCTAAGTATTTTTTATTGTTATGACAATACTAACCTAAAGGCAATTTTCTATGAGGTAAAAAATACTTTCAACGAACAGCACACTTATATTTTTAAAGTAAACAATAATGAAAAAATTGATCAAAAATGCAAAAAAAAATTTTATGTTTCTCCATTTATGGATATGGAAACTTATTATAATTTTAAGCTTCTAGAACCTGATGAAAAATTATCGGTATACATTAAACAGACAGATACCGAGGGGACTGTACTGACGGCAACCCAAACTGGTGATAAAAAAGAGCTATCCTTAAAACAGCTAATTTTAAATTTTATTAAATATCCTTTAATGACAATTAAGATTATCAGCTCGATACACTATGAAGCATTACTTTTATGGAAAAAAGGGGCAATATACAGAAAAAGGGATAAAAAATTAAAAAATAATTTAAGCTTCGAGGAATATTAATGAGTTTTGGAAAAATTTCAGAAAAATTTGTTTTAAATAAATTGAAAAACATTTCATATGGAAATCTAAAACTTGTTAACTATGATGGAAAAGTTTTTCATTTTGGTGATTTAGAGAGCAATTTATCAGCAGATATCAAAATAAATAACAAAAACTTCTTTTTAAATTTAATCCTTGGAGGAAGTTCTGCTCTTGGTGAGGCACACATGAGAAAAGATTTCTACACATCAAACCTTACAGATTTAATTGAACTTACCGCCAAAAATATAAAAACAGTATATTCTTTTTCTGGAAGCTTCAAATTACAAAAATTAAAAAATTTATTAAAAAAAATATTTGCTTCAAACACAAAAACAAAAAGCCTTAAATATATTTCTAAACATTACGACTTAGGTAATGATTTTTTTTCAATATGGTTAGATAAATCTCTAACGTATTCAAGTGCAGTATTTAAAAATCAGAATGAAAATCTTGAAACAGCACAAAAAAATAAGTTCCAAGAACTCATAAATCTTTCGAAAATTAAAAATGGTAATAAGATTCTTGAAATTGGTTGTGGTTGGGGAGGTTTTTCAGAATATCTTGCAAAAAATTATGATGTAAACGTTGATTGTATTACTATATCAAAAAATCAATTTGAATTTACCAAAAAAAAAATTTTTGAGTCCGGTTTGAACAACAAAGTTCAAGTAAAATTTTTAGATTACAGAGATTTAAATGATAAATATGATAATATTGTATCTATTGAGATGATCGAAGCAGTTGGAGAAAAATACCTAGATGAATATTTTAGAACAATTAAAAGATCACTTAAAACAAATGGAACAGCAGCTATACAAGGAATTGTTATACACGATGATTTATTTCAGAGATATAGAAATAGTGAGGATTTTATTCAAAAGTATATTTTTCCAGGCGGCTTTTTGCCTTCCATCAACCTAATGAAATTCTTAATTAAAAAGAATGAGATGGATTTTCTAAAGATTAATTATTATTCAGATGATTACGCAAAAACACTTGAAGCTTGGAAAAAAAATTTTCTGGAATCTTGGAAGAGTATCTCAGCCCTAGGTTTTGAAGACTCTTTTAAAAGAATGTGGGAATTTTATCTATCATATTGTGAAGCTGGATTTAAATCTAGAAACATTAACTTGATTCAATTCTCGATGTCTAATAGATAAATACTATGAGAAAAATATTATGTTTAACATTATTATTTTTTTTAACAGGATGCGCAAATAATATGAAGCCTATTGATTTTATAAATAAAGAACCAAGACTCATCATCGAAGAGTTTTTATCTGGCGAGGTTAAAGCTTGGGGAGTTTTACAAAACAGATCAGGAAAAGTAATTAGACAGTTTAAAGCTGACCTTAATGGAGATTGGGATGGAAAAAAACTAATACTAGATGAGGAATTCGACTGGGACGATGGAGAGAAGCAAAAAAGAAAATGGACTATTAATAAAATTGATGAACATAACTACGAGGGAACCGCCTCAGATGTTGTAGGAAAAGCAAAAGGTTATTCATACGGTTCAGCCTTTAAATTTGAGTATGTTCTTTTGGTACCTGTCAAAGGGAAGAATATAAAAATTACATTTGATGATTGGATTTTTAAACAGGATGAAAAAATAGCCATAAATAGAGCCACTATGAAAAAGTTTGGTTTTAAAGTGGCCGAATTGACTGTTGTATTTGAAAAAAAATAAAAATTTTAATAAGTTATAATTATGATGGATAGACTAAAAGATTGGATGGTGGAAAGCGCAAATATTATGTTTGATGACTCCAAGTCAGATCTTAGGAGCTTACCAAAGTCAGTGAGATTACAAATATTGATTGTTTTATCATTTATTTGGAGCACCGTTTTTAGTTTGTATGTTTTCAGCTTAACAACTTTTATTTGGGGTTGGGCAGGAGTTGTAATGGCCCATATAGGTCTCATAATTGCTGTTTATATTACCTTTAAATTTTTCCATAAGGCAAATAAGGAGAGAAAAAGTGTTTTTGAAACTGGAAATTATAATCCAGCAAAAATATTTGCAGTATTTTTTTTGGTTTTCTTTATTTTTATTTTCACAAAAGGGGTCGAAGTTCTTACCAAAACAAACTCATATAAAATTGAGTACGAGGGTCCTGACAAAACTACGATAGAAAGAATAAAAGAGTTTGTAAAGTAATTTATCTTTTTACAAGCTTGTCTACTAGTAATAAATAAATTTTATAGGGCAAAATTCTCAAGAATTTTAAAATGGTAGTAAGTTGTTTTGGGAAAGTAATTTCAAATGAGTCAGACTCAATTACTCCTTTATAAATTTTTTCAGCAGCGAATTCAGTTGATCTTATGAAAGGCATAGGAAATTCGTTAGTGTCAGTCATAGGAGTCTTTATGAAACCTGGGGAAACAACTGATATTTGAACATTATACTTTTTAAAGTCAAAGTAAATACTTTCAGCAAAATTAGTCAAAGCTGCTTTTGAAGGACCATAACCAGAAGAGTTTGGTAGACCTCTGTAAGCTGCAATTGAAGATACAATTGATATCTTTCCCTTTTTTCTTTTTTTAAAAAATTCCTCTACCGTTTTTACACTCTTTACAACTCCAATAAAATTTATATCTATTGTTTTAATGATTTGTTCAACATCAATTTGTTTTTCTGCTTTTCTGTTATAAATCCCACTGCAAAAAACACAAACATCCAAGTCACCAAAATCTTTTAGAATTTTGGAGAAAGCAGTGCTTACACTATCAAAATTCGAGACATCGGCAGGATAGCTTAAAATATTTTTTCCATCCGCTATTTCATTTAATAATTGTTCTCTTCGAGCTGAAATTGCCACTTTCCAGCCCATTAGTGAGAATTTCTTAGCCAAAGATTTACCAATACCAGTGCTTGCACCAGTGATCCAAACTTTTTTCTGATTTTCTGACATAAATTCGTTATATCTTAAATTGTGAGAAATAAATATTTATCACTATTTATAATTTTAGCCATAACTTTTTTAGCATCGGGTATAGGGGGATTTATCACTAATACTTATAAAGAACCATGGTATTCAGATATATTATCACCTTCTATAAGCCCTCCAGACTGGGTTTTTGCACCAGTTTGGTCGACTTTATATCTCATGATGGCCCTGGCTGCGTGGTTGGCGTGGATTAATAATTTTAAAAAAGATCTTTTACTTATTTATTATACACATTTAATTTTTAATGCACTTTGGAGTGTAATTTTTTTTGGTTTACATGAAATTTTTTTCGCTTTAATAGACCTTGGTATAATCGTATTATTTATCATTTATTTAATGAAAAGATATTTTCAGACATTTAAAATTTCTTTTTATTTAATGGTTCCTTATTTCTGTTGGTCATGTTATGCATTTTTATTAAATTTTTTGATTTATAAAATTAATTAAATGAAAAGAGAAAAAAAAAGGATTTATAATTTTTTAAACAAAATTCCAAAAAAATTAAACAAATTCTTCAAAGACAGATCGTCGTCCAGTTTAGTTGTTAATAATAAGTCGTCCAAAGGAAATGATTATGATCCAGTAACTAATTTTGACAAAGCATTTGAAAGATTTATTAGAATTGAAATAAATAAAAAATTTCCAAGCCACTCAATAATTGGTGAAGAATTTAAAGACAAAAAAGCCGATTCTGAAAAAATTTGGTCAATTGACCCCATAGATGGAACTCGGGCTTTTCTAATTGGTGCACCAACTTGGTCAAATCTAATAAGTTTCACATATAAAAATAAATCAATATTTGGATTAGCGAACTTTCCCGAACTTAATAAATTTTATATAAACAATGAAAATAAAGCATACGTACTTAAGAATAAATTAAAAAAGACTCTTAAATGTTCAAAAATAACAAGCCTAGTGAAAATGAAAATAATTGGTAACTTTCATGGCACTCTTAGCTATGAAAAGCAGAAAAAGGTTATTAAAAAGTTTGGTTGGTCTTTTAGATTAGCGGGGTTTGATGCATTGAATTATTGTCTACTTGCAGAGGGAAGAGTTGATGCGGTCATAGAGGCTAATTTGAAACCTTACGATATATTGCCTTTAATACCGATAATTAAGAATTCAGGTGGAGTAGTAACAAATTGGAGAAATGAGTCTGCAGAAAAAGGTGGACAAATTCTAGCAACGTCTAATAAAACTTTACATAACAAAATTTTAAAACTACTAAAACCTTTCAGTAAAAAAAATGAAATTTAATTTAAAAGAAAAAATATTTGGTGTTTTAAAACTTGAACCAAAAATTTATAAGTTTCTAGAATCGGAAAAAAATAATTTAAAAACTTCTTTTTTTTTAATTCTATTTATCTCTTTTGTCACATCGTTAGTTTATAAATCCTATTTTTTTGATAATCTAAACATACAAATTCCAATTATTTTTCTTGTTGGTATCTGGGTGTTCCTCAATTGGTATTTCTTATCAAATATAATTTATTTTTTTGCTACAAAAGCTTTTCCTGAAAAAAATACACCAAAAATAAAATGTTATTCAATCATTGCTTTTTCTTATCTTCCAGAACTACTAAAAGTCTTAATTTTTGTATCTCCAAAATTTATTTTAGTTACAAGCTGGGGTTCTTTTATTTGGGTAATTGCTTGTCAAGTTATAGGGCTGCGTGAAATTTATAAATTTAAAAGTTTGTGGAAAAGTCTTTTTGTAATTATTATTTCTTATATTGTTCAAATACTGTCCGTTGTAATCTTTCTTACACTAATTTTAAATCTTTCAAATTAATTAAAGTGGAAAAATCATTTTTGATATTTTGCAACTGTCACAAATTTTGAAGCTATTAATAATTAAATTTTGCATTACTGTTTCATCTTCGTTTTTACATTCTTCGCAAATATTATCTAATTTTTCTTTTTCTTGATTTGTCATGATAGGTCTAGAGCAAATTTTTTTAATTTATCTAATGATATTAATTCAAGAGTTTTTATATTAGTTTTTTTTAAATAGATTGGACAAGCATATCCCTCCTCAACTGATCTTGCGTACCAACTTGCGCAAACACACCAACTGTCACCATCTTTTAATCCAGGAAAACCAAATTCTTTTTTTGGTGTAATTAAATCATTACCAGCTTTTTGAGACCATTCTAAAAAGCTCTTAGTTACTTTTGCACAAACAGTATGATAACCGACATCATTATTATCTGTGTTACAACAACCATCTCTAAACCAACCTGTTTTAGGATTTTCTGAACAACCTTCAAGCGGCTCTCCATAAACATTTTTTTGATTTTTGCTCATTTTAAAGTTTAGTGGGATTAGGTTGGTTTTTGTAAACTTTTTTGGGATCAAATTTTTTTTTCTTTTCTGTAAATTTGATTTCTAAGCTAGACGAGTTTTCTGAAACTCCTATAGGAATAGATCTATAAAAACACGACCTATAACCAACATGGCAACTTGCTCCATTCCCAATATCAACTGACATCCAAATTGAGTCTTGATCGTCATCAATTTTAAGATCAATAACTTTCTGAATAAAACCACTTGTTTTACCTTTATGCCAGATTGCATTTTTAGATCGGCTCCAGTAATGAGCTTCTTTTGTGCTAATAGTTTTTTTTAAAGCTTCAGAATTCATAAACCCAAGCATTAATACTTCACCATTTTTATGATCAGTAGTGATCACTGGTATTAAACCTTTTTCATCAAATTTTGGAGATAGAAATTTTCCCTCTTCCACCTCAAAAATACTTTCTCTTTTTTTGAACATAAGGCTAAATTAATGAAAAAAAGACAAAATAGCAATTTGCATTAGCTTAATATGTCCTATAATAATGTTTACATAATGAAATTAGTTAAAGATATAGACAAAAATCAGAGTATTAAGTCAAAAGTTTCTGATAAAGAAGCTGAGGAGGCTTTTAAAACAATAATTCGCTGGATTGGCGAGGATCCGGATAGAGAAGGTTTGAGAGAAACACCAAAAAGAGTTGTAAATGCCTTCAAAGAATATTTTGCGGGCTATTATAAAGACGCAAATAGTGTTTTAAAAAAAACCTTTGGAGACGTTGATGGTTACGATGACATGGTAGTTGAAAAAAATATTACCTTAGAAAGCCATTGTGAGCATCATATGGCCCCGATAATCGGAGTTGTGCATATCGCTTACATTCCTAATAAGAAAGTAGTTGGTCTCAGTAAACTAGCGAGAACTGTGGAGATTTTTTCAAAAAGACTACAAACCCAAGAGCGACTAAATATGCAAATAGCTAAAACTTTAATGGAAGGCTTAGAGGCTAAAGGGGTGGCGGTCACAATAGATGCTGCACATCAATGCATGACAATGAGAGGAATTAAAAAAGAAAAAGCAACTACAGTTACAAATTATTATTTAGGGTCTTTTAAAGATGATTTAAGTATTCAAAATAGATATTTAAGGTACATATCAAAATAAATGTCTCAAAAATTTAAAGCAATAGTAATAGATAATCAAAATGAAAAATTTTCACGAGATATAAAAGAATTGAGCTCAGATGATTTAAAAGATGGAAATGTTTTAGTAAAAGTAGATTTCTCAAGTTTAAATTATAAAGACGCAATGATTTTAAAAGACGGTGGAAAAATTGTAAGAAAATTTCCCTTTGTTCCTGGAATAGATTTTGCTGGAACTGTTGTTGATAGCAAAGACCAAAAATTTAAAAAAGATGATAAAGTAATTCTGACAGGGTTTCGAGTGGGTGAGTCTTATTTTGGTGGTTTTTCCCAATTTGCTAAAGTGGACTCTAATTTTTTAATCAAGATACCAAGCAAGCTTGACACAAAAAAAGCAATGATGCTAGGAACAGCAGGGTTCACAGCTTTATTATGCTCATTTGCAGTGAAAGCAAAAGAAGAGCTTCTCTTAGGAACAAAAGTAAATGATGTTCTCGTCACAGGTGCTACCGGTGGCGTTGGAAGTATAGCGGTAATGATTTTATCAAAGATGGGTTACACAGTTCACGCTGTGACAGGAAAAAAAGACAAAAATGAGTATCTAAAAAATCTTGGCGCAAAAAATATTATTGATAGAAAAGAATTTGAAGGTGAAAGTAAATTATTAGAGAAAGGTATTTGGGATGGAGTTGTTGACACTGTAGGTGGATCAGCTTTAACAAAAATTTTTGCTCAAACAAAACCCGGAGGGATAGTAGCAGCGTGTGGAAACGCAGGTGGTATCAAGATTAATACAACAGTAATGCCGTTTATTATTAGAGGAGTAAAACTTTGGGGGATAGACTCATCAGGGTCGTCAATTAAAAGAAGAGAATTTGTGTGGAATGAGGCAGATAAATTAATAGATTTTTCTAAAATGAGCACTTTCACCAATGAATTATCATTTGATGATCTTTTAAACACTTATCCAAAGCTTTTAAAAGGTGAATATTTTGGAAGAGCTATAGTAAATCCATATAAATAAATTATAATTAAAGCAAATGGATTGGGACAAACTTAAAATTTTTCACACCGTGGCTGAAGCTAGTAGTTTCACCAAAGCCTCAACAATCCTAAACTTAAGTCAATCGGCGATAAGCAGACAAATTCAATCTTTAGAAAATGATTTAAAAATAAAGCTTTTTGAGAGACATGCAAGAGGATTAGCCTTAACAGAAAATGGAAAATATCTTTTCAAAACTGCTCATGAGGTTATTTCGAAACTCAAAGATGTTGAGTCCAATTTAAGTGAGGAAAAAAATAAACTAGATGGAAGACTTGTAGTAACAACCGTCGTAAGTTTTGGAACAACTTGGTTAACTCCTAGAATTAAAGAGTTTATGGATCTTCATCCGGGTATTGAAATAGAGCTCATATTCGATGATAAAGAGCTTGATTTAGCAACTCGTCAGGCCGACGTTGCTATTAGAATGAGAAGACCGAAACAACTAAATCTTATCCAAAAAAAATTTGTTGATTTTAATTACCATATTTATGGATCAAATGAATATTTAGAAGAACATGGTTATCCCAAGTCACTAAAAGATTTAGATAAGCACAAATTTATTACTTATGGTAAAGGCGCACCATCTCCAGTTTATAATCCTGATTGGGTATTAAAAATTGGTACTAAAGATGGAAAAAAAAGAAAGTCCTTAATGAAAGTAAATAGTGTTTATGGTTTATTGTTAGCAGTTCAAAGTGGTGTTGGTTTAGCTGCTTTACCAGATTACATAGCACACAATGTTAATGGTATTACCAAGGTTCTTCCTACTGAGCCTGGAAAGCCCACTGAAACCCACTTTGTTTATCCCGAGTCTTTAAAAAATAATGCAAGACTAATTGCTTTTAGAAATTTTCTTTTTAGTAAGGTAAATGAATGGAAGTTTTAACTTATATTCTACCATTCATAATTTTATTAACCGTGGTTGTCTTTGTCCATGAATATGGACATTACTATTTTGCAAAGAAATACGGCGTTGGTGTTACCGATTTTTCAATTGGTTTTGGTAAAGAAGTTTTTGGTCTTACAGATAAGAACGGTACGAGATGGAAATTCTGCCTTATTCCACTTGGGGGTTATGTAAAATTTTTTGGTGACAGAAATGTTTTCAGTCAATCTGAGCAACAAGAAATTCTCAAAAAATATAATAAAGACGACCAGAACAAACTTTTTACGCTAAAGCCTTTATATCAGAGATCTTTAATTGTTGCAGGAGGTCCTTTAGCAAATTTTGTTTTAGCAATTTTTATTTTCTCTTTTATATATATGGTCGATGGGAAAGATTTTACTCCAGCTAAAATTTCTGATGTTCAGATCGGCAGCCCAGCAGATGAAGCCGGACTTAAGAAAGATGATATTATTATTTCAATTAATGATCAGAAAGTTTCAAGCGTTGTTGAAGTTCCAACTTTCGTAAACTCATCAACCTCAGAAAAATTGAAAATCGTGGTATTGAGAAAGTCTGCTGAGCTAAGTTTTTTAATCACTCCAAAAGAAATTTTAGGAAAAGATAACTTAGGAAATACTGCAAAAAAAAAGATTATTGGAATTAACATATCTCCATTAAGTGGTGAAATTAACAGAAAGAGATTAGGGCCAGCGACTGCAATTTTTTATGCTTCAAAAGAAACCTGGTTTGTAACAAAAACTACCTTAAAATTTGTAGGTTCTATGTTTAAGGGTAAAGGAGATACATCGCAATTAGGTGGGCCCATCAGAATTGCTAAAATTACTGGTCAAGTAAGCCAATTTGGGATTATAGCTTTCCTAAGTATCATGGCTTATATTTCTATTAGCTTAGGATTGATAAACCTATTTCCAATTCCACTTCTAGATGGCGGACACTTAATGTTTTACGCAATTGAAAAAATCTTAGGCAGACCCTTATCACAAAAAGCACAAGAGGGATTCTTCCGAATCGGGATGTTTTTGTTGCTTTCTTTGATGTTTTTCACAACTATCAATGATTTGAAGGATTTAGGCTTATTTTAAGCTATTTTTTATCGTTAAAAAACCTAACAAAATCAGCATTTTTAACGCACTACATTTGGTGTTAATATTTGAATTAAGCACTAAAAATATTGTTGATTTTCTTGAGTTTTTGTTGAGATTAGAAATAACAAAAAAGGGGCATAAATGAATAAAAAACAATTAGTAGCAAAAATATCGTCCACATTGGGCCAGAGTAAAGCTGATGCTGAAAGAACATTTGACTCAATAACAACGATTATTTTAGATGCGCTTAAAAACGACGACACCGTCAAAATCGCAGGTTTTGGCACTTATAAAGTGGCTAAAAGGAAGGCCAGAGTAGGGAGAAACCCAAGAACAGGTGAGTCAATCCAGATAGCTGCATCTCAAAAAGTAAAGTTTTTACCCGCTAAAAGCTTAAAAGAAATGTTTAATAAATAAACTTAAGCCCTTAATTAAGTAAACTTGATTAAGGGCTAAAGTACTTGCAAAAATTGCATAGCTCAAATTAAGACAATTCAATTCTAATCACACATATTAAATCCTATAAACCACGCTTAACAGGGAGTTATTATGAAAAAATACTTAGGTTACTTTCTAGCAGGGACAGCGCTTTATTTTGGCTTCGCTGGTTTAGGCTATGCCGAGACTACAGTGTCTGCAGAAGTACAATACATTTTTAATACCCTATTATTTTTAATGTCAGGTTTCTTGGTCATGTGGATGGCCGCAGGTTTCGCAATGTTAGAGTCAGGGTTAGTAACATCAAAATCTGTATCAGCAATCTGTGCAAAAAATATAGGTTTATACTCAATCG
>CACCLK010000009.1 GCA_902546795.1 uncultured Pelagibacteraceae bacterium | reverse complement strand
GCGTGAGTAATAAAAACATAAACTTCGTTAGCTCCGCTAGATTTTAAAGCCTTAGCAGCATTAACAATTGTTCCACCACTATCAATTATGTCATCAACTATGATACAAGTTCTACCTTTTACATCTCCAATTATATTCATAACCTCGGATTTGCCAGGCGCAGGTCTTCTTTTATCTATAATTGCTAAATCTGCTTTAATTTTTTGTGCCAGACCTCTTGTCCTTTGCACACCCCCAACATCTGGTGAAACACAAATTAATTTTTTATTTTTTAATTTTTTTTTAATATATCTTGCAAACAAAGGGGTTGTGAATAAATTATCCACGGGAATATCAAAAAAACCTTGAATTTGACCTGCATGCAAATCAACAGTGACGACTCTATTAGCTCCAGCGTTAGTGATAAGATTTGAAACAACTTTTGCAGAAATTGATGTTCGTGGTGCAACTTTTCTATCCTGTCTAGCATAACCAAAGTAAGGAATTACAGCTGTAATATTTTTAGCAGAGGATCTTCTTAGAGCATCTATACAAAGTAGTAGTTCCATTAGATTATCGTTAGCAGGGGTACTAGTAGATTGGATTACAAATACACTATTGCCTCTTATATTTTCATTAATTTCAACATATATTTCGCCATCAGCAAAACTTTTTATATTAGAATTAATAAGTTTAAGCTTAAGCTGTCTACAGATGTCCTTACTGAGCTTTGGGTTGCTAGTACCAGATAGAATTTTCATCAGAAAGTAAATATATACAATTATTTTTTTAAGTTTTCAATTAAATTTATTCTATAACAAAGAAATAACTGAAATACACCTTCCATAGTCCTCTTCCCCCATTTTTTTTGACCTTCTGTAGCTGAAGAACTGATCTTTTTTTTGAAATGTGTCCATTTTAATCTGGTCAATATCATTTACACCTAATTTTAGAAGTTTTGATTTGACATAATTTCTAATATCAAAAAAATATTTCGTACTATTTTTTTTCACAAAAAAAATTCTATTGCTTCTTTTTTTTCTTAGAAATTTCCTATAAAATAATTTATCTACCTCATAATTTTTCGTTCCTATACAAGGCCCGATACACGCAGATATTTCACCACCTTTAGTTAATTCTTTAATTTTTTTTATAGTGTTTTCAATAATACCCGAAAAAGCTCCTTTCCAACCAGAGTGAATACAGCTAATTAATTTATTTTTTTTATCAAAGATTAATATCGGAACGCAATCAGCAGTTAAAACACCTATAGCCAATTTTTTTTCCCTTGTGATTAAAGCATCACACCTATTTTTTTTTAAATTCTTTCTCCTTAAAAAAATTACTTTATTACTGTGTGTTTGATTCATCAAAATTAATCTATTGCTTTTCACCCCCATTTTTTTGGCTACGAAATTTAAATTTTTTAACACATTTTTTTTTATGTCTTTTGATCCAATCCCACAATTTAAACTTTTATAAACGCCTGATGAGTAACCGTTTTTTCTTGTAAAAAAACAATGTTTTATTGATTTAATCTTTTTAAATTTTTTTGAAAATATCATTTTTCAAATCCTAAAGTAAATTTTTTTTTACCTTTATACGCAAATGCAACTTTAAATAATGCTCCCATCTGTTTATTGCTCAATAATCTTTGCATTCTAAAGTATATGTTTGATTTTTCCCTAAAAGTCATTTTTGATGCTAAAATACTAGCTCTCTTTAGGATACCGATTTTTTGTAGAAAAAAGCTTTGTGAAACGATTTTATTAATTTTAAGTTTATTCTTTATAAATAAATTTTTTAATAACGAGAAATTAACCAATGACGTTATATCGGAATTTCCTATATTTTTAAATAAGCTATTTTTTTTATGAGCTTTAATCGATTGTATGGTGCTAATTTTTTGCGATTTTTTATAACCATAATCTATCAATAAAATTCCTCCTTGATATCTTTTAATAACACTTATTATCTTATTTAATTCAGCGATACCCATTTTAGGGTATTCAATGACACCCCCTTTTTTTAAAAGATTAAATTTTTTTAACTCTTTTAAATCATTTTTAGATGCCTTTTTTAAAAAAAATTCTAGATGATCTTTTTTTTTATACCTTATAAATTTTTCATAAAAAGTTTTGTTTTTTTTTTCAAACTGTTTAATTGGTATCGCATCAAAAAATTCATTCCCAAAAAATAAACTAGTACCATTTTTAATTTTATCCATTTTTCTTATCCACAAAACTTTATCGTTTTTAATTTCTTTTTTTTGGATTTTGATAAGGTGTTCACTTTTTTCATATAAATAAACATTTAATGAATTGTAGAATTCAGGAAATTTTTTGAAAGTGTTAAGCAAAGTTTTACACAAACTACCATCACCTGGACCTAGCTCTATAAAATTAAAATTTTTCGGTTTTTGTTGGCTTTCCCAAAAAGCAACTGTCCAAATAGCAATCATTTCACCAAATAAAATTGATACAAGTGGAGAAGTTATGAAATCTCCAGAGACTCCAAATGGATTTCGAGTTGAATAATAACCAAATTCTTTATCATAAAGAGATTTTTCTACGAATCTATCTAAGGAAACTATTTTTGATTGGCCCATTTTATTTTTGTTAACATGGTAGCACCAGCAAGCACCATAAGGAAACTTAAAATACTTCCGATAGTAAGTTGACCCATTATATAACCCACTTGAGTATCTGGTTCTCTAAAAATTTCTGAAATTATTCTAAAAACTCCGTATAAAATTAAAAACAATGAAGAGCTAAGACCTTTAATATAATCTCTACTAAATAAAATAAAATTTAATATTATGAATAGAAGAAAACCTTCTAAAAAAGCTTCATATAGTTGAGAAGGGTGTCGCGTAAGGTTGTCTACTTTTGGAAATATTATTCCAAAAGGTAAAGTTGTTACTTTACCGTAAAGCTCTCCGTTGATAAAATTAGCTAATCTTCCTAAAAAAATTCCTATTGGACTTACACATGCTATGACATCTAATATAACAAACGTTTTTACACCTCTCTTTATTGAAAATATGTAACATCCCAGAATAATTCCAAGCAAGGCTCCATGAAAAGACATACCTCCTTTCCAAATCATTAATATTTCAAAGGGATTTTCTAAGTAATAATTATAATTATAAAATAATACGTATCCTAATCTACCTCCCAGAATGATGGATAAAACAATATAAGTTATAAGATCATCAAACTCAGAAATACTTAAATTATTCTCATTTTTATTAATGACTTTTGAAATAATCTTTTTTCCATACCACCAGCCAATTAATATTCCGAGGATGTACGACAAAGAGTACCACCTTATTGAAATAAGACCAAAATCAAATAAAACTGGATCTAAATTATGAATATACATTAAAAATTACTATAACATAATTGATAAAAATTTTCTTATCAAATAAGATTAGTTATGAGCAATTCAGAAAAAATAATAAAAGTTTTATCAGACCTGTTAGAGCAAGGAGTTTTGTCATCTCAAGATATAAAAAAGGAAATAATGACAGATATTAAATTTAAAAGGGATAATTTAATTGATAAACTTGAATTAGTCTCGAGAGATGAATTTAATATGCTTAAAAAATTAGTACAAAAACAAGCTGAAGAGATAGATAAATTAAAGAAAAAAAAATTAAAAAGGTAAAGAAATCCTAATCATTAAACCTCCCATTTCACTTTTAGAAAGTCTGATGTTACCACCATGTGAATTAACAATATCTTCCACAATTGCTAAACCTAAACCCACACCTGATTTGTTTAAACTTCTACTTTTATCCAGTCTGTAAAAAGGCTTAAAAACATTTTTGTGTTGTTCCTCTGGTATTCCAGGTCCGTCATCTTCAAATATAATATTTACTCTATTATTTGTTTTATAAAGCTTAATATGAGAGATTTCGCCGTAAATTAAACTATTTTGTATTATGTTTGAAAAACACCTTTTTAAAGATCCGGCCCTTGCTTTAAAATAGATGTTCTCTCTAACATCTAGTTTTATTTTACCTGGGTTAAAATCTTTTGCCAGACTATTAATCAATTCGGATAAATTTATTTCTGAAGTTTCTTCTTCGGATTGAGATTTAGCAAATTCCAAGTAGTCATTAAGCATTTTTTCCATTTCATTAATGTCATCTGACATTTTTTTTGAAATCTCTTTTTGGTTAATCATAGCAAGTTGAAGCTTAAGTCTAGTAAGCGGAGTTCTTAAATCATGGCTAATGCCAGACAACATTTCCGATCTTTGGTTCAAATGCCTATTTATTCTTTTAGCCATTTTATCAAACTCATAAGAAGCTTTTCTTATCTCAAGTGCACCAGAAGTTCTAAATTCATTTACATAATCTCCTTTACCAAATCGCTCAGCTGTTTTAGCTAACCTTACTATCGGTCTAGTTTGATTTTTTAAAAAAAGTATTGCGATTAAAATCAAAATTATAGAGGGCAAGGTAATCCATAATAAAAACAATCTCACCGATGATGTCGCGATTTTTTCTTTCGGGAAGAAAAATTGTATTGTTTTATTTTCAGATTTTATTTGAATCTCAACAGTTTCTAGATAGCTTGTTGTGTCGAACCAATAATTCTCGTTTCCAAATGCTGATTTTAATTCTCTCCTGAGCGACCTATCCATTGGGCTAAACTTTCTCTCGAAATTTTGTTGAGGTAATGATTTTTTTAAAACATTAATTTCAAAGTCAAAATTTTCTTTATAAGAATTTTTAAGTAATTGAATTTGATTTTTATTCAAACTATTATTAACATCTACTAAAGTTTTTATTTCTCCAACTAGTGAGCGCGTCATTCCTTTATTTGCTTTTATCCAAATACTATCGAAAAATACTATAGTGATAATTAATTGTAAGATTATAATCGGGGCTGCTACTATTATTAAAGACCTGTAAAAAAGTCCCTTTGGTAATATTATTTTTAAAAATTTACTCAGTCCAGAGAACATAACCTGACCCTCTTATAGTTTGTAAATATTTTGGTTTTTTTGGACTCTTTTCTATTTTTTGTCTTAACCTTGTGATCATCACATCAATTGATCTTTCTTGAGATATGCCTGATATTTTTCCAATATCGGTTCTAGAAAATGTTTTGCCAGGATTTGATAACATCTCTATTAAAACTTTTCTTTCTCTAGAATTTATTTTATATTTTTTTTCAATCAAATTTATTTCCATCTTATTTAAGTTGATAGTTGCTTCTCCAATTTTTTGGATCTGATTAAGATTAATTGTATTTTTTTTCGAAATTATATTTTTTATTCTTAATAACAATTCCTTTGGTTCGAATGGTTTACCAATATAATCATCTGCTCCAAGTTCCAGACCTTTGATTCTATTTTCTACTTCACCTTTCGCAGTAAGAAGTATGATTGGAATATTAAATTCTTTTTTAATTTCTTTTGTTAAATCATAACCACTTTTCCCAGGCATCATTACATCCAAAACAATTAGATCAAATTTAAATATCTTGATTTTCTCAGAAGCTTGTAACGCATCGTTTGCTGTTGAAATTATATATTTACTCTCATTAAGAAATTCCTTTAATAAGGTTCTTATTCTATCGTCGTCATCAACAACTAATATGTGTACAGGGTCATTTACCATCTATAATTTTTTTTAATACCTCTTTAAATTTAATTACCGACTCTGGTTCAGAATTTCTAAGAGCGTTAAAAATCCTTTTTTTTTGAGCATTATAAACTGTCTCAAAAAACTGCTTTCCCTCTCTGTCTAGGAATAGATTTTTCTTTCTGGTATCCTCACGGTTTTTAATTTGCTTAATCATTTTGTTTTTTAATAAATCTCTTAACACTCTGTTTAAGCTTTGTTTAGTTACTTTTAATTTAAATATCAGGTCAGTTAAGCTGATACCGGGGTTTCTCTCTATTAGATTTAGAGCTCTTAGATGCGCTGGTCCAAAATATTTTTTTGATAATAAATCTTTTGGATCAGCAAAAGTTTCTCTATAAGCGTAAAAAAGTAATTGAATAAAATCTTTGATTTGCTCATCTTTTAAATAAAGTAGATCTCTCATAAATGGTAAGTCTTATTGACTTATCTTATTAAGAAATATACTTTTTTGAAACAAAAAAATAGATATATTAATTTTATGGAAATGGTTCCTTACGATAAAAGGACAGGAAAAATTTGGTTCAATGGCGAAACAGTGAATTGGCAAGACGCTAAAATTCATGTTTTAAATCATGGATTACATTACGCCAGCTGTGTTTTTGAAGGCGAGAGGGTCTATGATGGGGAGATTTTTAAACTTGAGGAACACACAGATAGACTTTTTTATTCCGCAGATCGTTTAGGAATTAAAGTTCCTTTCACAAAAAATGAAATTAATGAAGCTTGTAAAAAAATAATCTTAATACAAAAAGTTAAAAATGGTTATGTTAGGCCAGTTATTTGGAGAGGCAGTGAAATGATGGCAATTTCAGCTCAAAAAAATAAAGTAAACGTTGCCATTGCATCATGGGAGTGGGGTTCTTATTTTGATCCTAAACTTAAAATTGACGGTATAAAATTAAATATTTCAAAATGGAGAAGGCCAGCCCCTAACACAATTCCTTGGGATACAAAAGCTGCAGGTTTATATATGATTTGCACATTGTCAAAACACGAGGCAGAGGCTCAGGGATTTACAGATTCAATGATGTTAGACTATGAGGGAAATGTAGCTGAAGCAACTGGAGCAAATATTTTTTTTAAAACAAAAGATAATGAGCTGCACACACCTATCCCAGACTCTTTTTTAGATGGGATTACTAGGAGATCGGTAATTGAAATAGCTAAAATGAAAAAAATAAAAGTTATAGAAAGAAAGATTAAACCTGAAGAAATGACAAATTTTGTCGGATGCTTTTTAACAGGAACCGCAGCAGAGATCACACCAGTTTCCCAGATATCAGAGTATAACTTTAAAGTGTGCGAGACGATTAAGGATTTAAGTAAAAGTTATCAAAACTTAGTAAGAAAAAAAAGTGCGGCTTAATTTTTTTTAGCAGTGATTAAAACTGACCAAGCTAAAAACCTTAAAAAATTCATTTTGAAAATGAAATTATCAATGGAGGCCAAAACATTATAAAGAGTGGAGCTGTCCGGGTTTTTGTAAAATGGTAAAAAAAGAATTGTAAAAAAACCGTAATATTTCACACTTATATCTTCAAAAGTATTTCTAATAAGGTTGAGATCTTTTTTTTTAAAAGGATGTTCATCTTCGGATCTAGATTTTGGTGTAAGTAATCTGTACAGGTTTATAAAAGGATTAGTGCCCATCGGTTCTATAAAAATTATTTCACCATCTTTCTTTAAAATCCTTTTTATTTCATTAAGACATTTTTCCAATTCCAGATGATGTAGAACTCCAGTCCCATAAATTAAATCAAACTCATTATCTTGAAAACTTGTTTTTTCGCAGTTGTCTACTCTAAAAGTACACACACTTTTCTCATCAATCACATTTTTTTTTGCTTTTTCTATTGATACACTTGAAATATCTATTCCATTTAATCGTTTGGGGTCATTTTTTATCACTCGGCTTGCCGAGCTGCCTATTCCGCAACCAAAATCCAAAACAACCTTATCTTTGCACTTATTTTTTAATAATGAAAAAAAATCCTCTGAAAGATTAAAAAGTGCCTTATAAAAGTTATTTTCAAACCTTTGCTTTCCACTTTGTAATTTATCATGAAAGTTTTTTTCTCTGATATTTTTATCTGAAAGCCCCATCGTTACTTGTCGTCTTCATTTAAAGCATGATCTATGCCTTTTGCCATATAATCGTAACCAGTATATAGAGTGAGGCCTGCAGATAGCCAAAGCAAAATAATACCAATGGTTTGAGCGTTATAATCTTGAAAATTTATTAATTTATTTCCAAAGTCACCAGTTAATAATATCGCAATTGAAAACATTTGAATAAATGACTTTACCTTAGCAAGACCTGACACTGGCATTGATATACTTACTTTTGCTAAAAACTCTCGTAATCCAGAAATTATTATTTCTCTAGTTATAATTATAATCGCAGCTATAACCTCAAAATTTTTGATTGTTCCGTTCATGACTAATAAAACTAAGGCAGTTGATACAAGAATTTTATCTGCAATCGGGTCTAACAACTCTCCTAGTTTTGACTCTTCCTTAAATAATCGGGCAAGTAATCCATCAAGATAATCAGTAAAACTTGCTAAAATAAATAAGAAAAAAGGAATCAAATCTCCAAAGAAACCAGGAAGAAAGAATGTGGCAACAAAAATTGGTACAATGATTATTCTTCCAATCGTCAAAATGTTGGGAATTTTAAATTTCATATTTTACTCGTGAAAATAATCATATATTTTTTTTGCTATATTGTCCTCTATTCCTTCTACAGATTTTAGATCATCTAAACTTGCGGACTCGACAGCTCTTGCAGACCCAAAATGATTTAATAGTGCTCTCTTTCTTTGTTTTCCAATCCCATTAATTTGATCAAGCAAGGACCTGCTTAAATTTTTCTTTCTTTTTAATCTATGAGTGCTTATAGCAAATCTATGAGCCTCATCCCTTAATCTTTGAATAAAAAATAAAAGAGGGTCATTTTTTTCCAATTTGTATTCTTTAGTTTTATGATAAATTTTTTCCTCACCAGCATTTCTATTTTTCCCTTTTGCTACTGCTAGTATCGGTAAATCATGCAAACCTAGTTCATTTAAAGTTTCTCGACTCACAGAATATTGACCCTTTCCGCCGTCAATGATTACTAGTTCCGGTAATGATAAAGATCCAGATTTTTCTTTAATTGCTTTTGAAAATCTTCTAAATAAAACTTCCTTCATCATTCCGTAATCATCATTTTTAATTTTTTCATTTTTAATATTAAATTTTCTATATCTACGTTTTACAAAACCCTCATTGCTAAAACAAATTAAAGAGCCAACCGAGTCGTTTCCTTGTGTATGGCTGTTATCATATACTTCAATTAAATTAATATTATTATTTAAACCAAACTTTTTAGATAGATTTTCTAATAAATTATTGTTGTTATCGGTTTGATAGAGTTTTTGAGTAAGAGCTTGCTTTGCATTATTTTCAGCTAGCTTAGATATATTGACCTCATCTTTTGAGCTAGCTTTTTTTATAAAAATTTTTTTGTTTTCTTTAGATGAAAAAGTTTTTTCAAGAAGTGTCTTATCTTTTATATCTGAGTTTAAAATTATTAATTCCGGAATCGTCTTATTTTCGTAAAATTGAGGTAAAAAGGATGATAAAATATCTTTTTTATCATCATCACTATCGTGTCTGGGATAAAAAGCCTGATTGCCCCAATTTTGTTTTGATCGAAAAAAAAATACTTGAATACATGTTTTACCCGACTCTTTATATATACTTACAACATCTGCCTCATTCAAGTTTGTTTGATTAATTTTTTGAGAAGTTTGAATTTGAGTTAATGCTTTAATCCTATCTCTTGCCACAGCAGCTTTTTCGTAATCTTGATTTTTACTAGCTTTCTCCATTTCATTAGATAAGTTTTTTTGTATCCTTCTTGATTTACCAGAAATAAAATCAATTGCATCTACAACTGAATTTTTATAGTTACTCTCGGAAATTTTTCCCACACATGGAGCAGAGCACCTTTTTATTTGATATAGGATACAGGGTCGCTCTCTATTTTTAAAAACAGTATCGTCACAAACTCTTAAATGGAAAATTTTTTGTAGTATTTTTATTGTCCAATTAGCTGAACCAATTGATGCAAAAGGGCCAAAATAATATCCATCTCTATTTTTTTTTCCTCTAAGTTTTGTTAATTGTGCCCACTTGTCTTTATGTCCGATGTAAATGTACGGAAATGATTTATCATCTCTTAATAAAATATTGTATCTAGGTTTATGTTTTTTGATCAAATTTGCCTCTAGTAATAAAGCTTCGCTTTCGTTGCTGGTTGTAGTTATTTCAAGATTTTTTGTAAGCGAAAGCATTCTTTCAGTTCTTATTGCAAGATTTGAGTCCGTGACGTAACTTTTAAGTCTATTAGGAATAATTTTTGCTTTACCTATGTAAAGAATTTCCCCTTTTTCTCCGATCATTTTGTAAACACCTGGATTTTTTGGCAATAAAGGAATTTTCTCCTTTATAATTTTCTTTCCTATATCAATACTTTTCATTTCAATTTTCTTTTTTTTATCTCTTTATAAACTATTTTGTGTCCATTCTCTGATAGGTGCATTGGATCAAATTTATAAAAAAGCTCTTTCGGTTCGTTTTGATCGCAAAATACACTAGTTAAATCATAATTTTCAATTTTTAAACCATTTAATATATTTGTTATTTTTTTTTGAGGTAACAAAACTTCTTCCCCACATTTTCTTGTTTGATATTCATAGGGTAAAATAAAAACTGTCAATTCTGCTTTTAAATCAATTGACTTGGCTAATAAATTTTCAAAAAACACTGATAACTCTTTAGGATCATTTTGTTGGTAATAATTTAAGACATTTTTGAACCAAACTTTTTGAGGATCTATTATTTTACCTTTTAAAAACATCCAAAAATAAGATTTATCCCTAAAATAAATATTTAGATTTCTCAAATAATCTAAATTTATAATTTTTTTAAAATTCGTATTTTCGTAATTACCTTCGTTTTTATTTTTAACAGCTATATTTGAGCTATCGAAAACATCATTCAGAGTAACAAAGTAAAATATTTTTTTTATTGGCTTAAACCTGTCCAGTTCATCCTTTCTTAAATTAAAATGTCTTACCTGGTACCCAAATACTGAAGTATTAAAAACTTCAAAGTTATTATTAGACTTCCTTAATATACCTGCAAAAGTTTCTTCTTCAATAACACCATTTCCAAACGCTACACTATCACCAATTAAAATAATTTTATCTTTTTTTTTGTAAATATAATTTGAACTGGGGACGCGATAACCAAATTTATCAAAAAAAACATTAGACCCAAAAACTTTTCCACTACTATTAGGTTTTATATAATGAATTCTTTTTTTTTCGTCATGAATTAAGTCAACTGTTATACCCATCAAACCAGCTAGGCCAAACAATCTTGCCAAAAATTCCAAAGTAAATAAAATAAGAAATACAATTACTATATTTATAAAAAAAATCTTAAATATTTTTCTCATGTCTTAAGTTTTATTATTAAATTTTTGATTTTTCAATTTCAACACCAACAGATGAAGTATTTTTAATTATATCAATCTTTTCTATTTTTAGTTTAATTTTTTTGGCAATTTCCATCTTAAATATTTCATCAAATATATTTTCAGCTAAATCTTCTAACAAATTGTGATGTTTATTTTTAGTAATCAAAATTATTCTATTTATTACTGTTTCGTAATTTATAATAGTTGCAGATTTTTTTTCATTAGCTTTTACTTTCGGGTCAGAAGTTATATCAATACTAAATTTTACTCTTTGTTTTTTCTTTTTTTCAAATTTATGTATACCGACCGAAATTTTTAAAATTAAGTCCTTTATTATAATTTTTCTTTTATATTTAAACTTGTTATCAATTTTAAATTTTATTAATTTCATTCTTTAATGTTTACTATATCCGGTGTTATCCAGCCTAGCCTTTGTCCACTATCAATGTTTATAACTTGACCTGTTATATTATCATTATTTATTAAAAACTTTACTCCTTCACAAATATTTTCTAGTGACACCTTTTTTTTTAATAAAATTGATTTCCATTGTTTAATAAAATGTTTATCTGATTGTCTCTTATTTTTTAACGTTGGCCCTGGTGAAATTGCATTAACTCTTATGTTTGGTGCTAATTTCATTGCAGACGTCGTGGTTAATGTGCTTAAAGCACTTTTACTTAAAGTATATGAAAAAAAATAGGGTGTGAGTTTTTCTATTCTTTGGTCTATAATATTTATTACTGTCCCAGGTGAATTTTTTAAAACTTTTTTAAATTGTTGTGTCAAAATCGCTGGAGATTTTAAATTTACATTCAAATGTTTACTAAAACTACTTTGTGAAAAATTTTCAAGATTATCATTTTCGAAAACTGATGCGTTGTTTATTAAACAATCAATACCTTTCATTTTTTTAAAAGCTTGAGGAATTAAGTTTTTTGTTTGATCGAAATTATTCAAATCTGCCTTTAATAAAAAGGCATCACCCCCCAATTGCTCTATATCTTTTTTAATTTTAAATGCTTGCGTTTTTGACCTATTGTAATGAATGCATATACTAACGCCATATCCAGCAAGGCTTTTCGCAATCGCTGCACCTATTCTCGTAGCCGCTCCAGTAATAATTATTTTTTTGGCTTCCATTTTTTTATCGCTTTTCTTGGTTTAGTACCCGGCATACCCATTGTGGATCTTCCTTTAGGATAGATTTTCCCCTTTAATTTTGTTTGATTAACGCTCGGGTTTACTGATATTTCTAACTCGCTGGCTTCCAATTTTCTTATTTCATCCCTTATTTTTGCGGCCTCTTCAAATTCTAGATTTGAGGCAGACTCTTTCATTTTTCTATTTAAAGCTTTTAGATGTTTTTTTAGGTTTCCACCAACGTTAGAGCCCTCACTTATTTTAACATAATCTTTTTCATATACTGACTCTAAAATATCGTTTATTTCTTTTTTAATAGACTCAGCGGTTATTTTATTTTTCTTATTGTATTCAACTTGTTTATTCCTTCTTCTATCTGTTTCTTTAATCGCTTTATCTATACTTTTAGTTTTTTTGTCTGCATATAGAATAACTTTACCATCGACATTTCTTGCAGCTCTACCTATAGTTTGAATTAGTGAGGTTTCAGATCTAAGAAAACCCTCTTTATCTGCATCTAAAATTGCGACTAACGCACATTCAGGAATATCAAGTCCCTCTCTTAATAAATTTATTCCTACCAAAATGTCAAAAACTCCCATTCTTAAATCTCTTATTATTTCTATTCTTTCAAGTGTATCTATATCGGAATGCATATATCTTACCTTAAGTCCGTTCTCATGAAGATATTCAGTTAAATCCTCTGCCATTTTTTTTGTTAAGGTAGTCGCTAAAACTCTGTAACCCTTTTTAACAATATCTCTGGCCTCGTGCATGAGATCATCAACTTGAGTTTTTGCCTGTCTTATCTCCACAGGTGGATCAATCAATCCAGTAGGTCTTATAATTTGATCAATAAATTCATTTTTAGTTTGTTTAAGCTCCCAAGGTCCAGGTGTTGCAGAGACAAATACTGTTTGTGTTCTCATCAAATCCCACTCTTCAAATTTTAAAGGTCTGTTGTCCATGCATGAAGGCAACCTAAAACCGTACTCAGCTAATGTTTTTTTTCTTGTATGGTCACCTTTGTACATCCCGTTCAGCTGAGGTACTGTTACGTGACTTTCATCAACAAATATTATTGTATTATCAGGAAAGTATTCAAATAAGGTTGGCGGAGGTTCACCCGGTTTTCTACCAGATAAAAACCTTGAATAATTTTCAATACCTGCACAAGTTCCTGTTGCCTCTATCATTTCTAAATCAAATTTAGTTCTCTCTCTAAGCCTTTGGGCTTCCAAAAGTTTATTTTTTGTCTGATGATCTTTCAAAGTAATCTCTAATTCTTTTTTTATTTCTTTGATCGCTTGATCAATTGTAGGTTTAGGTGTGATGTAATGGCTATTTGCATAAATCTTTATAACTGAGTAATCATTAGTTTTGTTACCGGTAAGAGGATCAAATTCCTCAATTTTTTCTAATTTGTTAAAGTTTAAACTTATTCTCCATGCTCTATCCTCTAAATGTGAAGGAAAAATTTCAAGATTTTCTCCTCTCACTCTAAATGTGCCTCTAAAAAAATTTTGATCGTTTCTTTTGTACTGTAAATTCACAAAAGCTCTTATCAAATCATCTCGATTATATTCGTAATTTTTTTTTAAGGTTATTGTCATTTTAGAATAAGCTTCTACAGAGCCAAGTCCATAGATGCATGACACACTTGCAACAATTATTACATCATCTCGTTCTAATAAAGATCTTGTTGCAGAGTGTCTCATTCTATCTATTTGTTCATTTATTGAGGCCTCTTTTTCTATATAAGTATCAGACCTTGGCACATAAGCTTCAGGTGTATAATAATCATAATAAGAAACAAAATACTCAACAGCATTATTAGGAAAAAAATTTTTCATTTCCCCATAAAGTTGGGCAGCTAATGTTTTATTTGGGGCCAAAACAAGCGCGGGTCTATTAACGCTTTCAATTACTTTAGCCATTGTAAAAGTTTTGCCTGAGCCAGTGACACCTAATAAAACTTGTTCCTGCTTGTCACCTTTTAAATTTTTAATAATTTTTTTTATTGCTTCAGGTTGATCACCGCTGGGTTGAAAATCACTTTTAATTTTAAATTTTATACCGCCCTCAAGTTTTTTCTTGATAGCTGTAGATCCACTCTCTAGTTCATTAAATTTTTCTTGATACGAATTACTCATTTTATGTTATTAATAATTTAAATAAGATATTATAAATTTCAATGAGCATAGTTTCCAACAATTTAAAACGTATAAAACCGTCGCCTACTATAGCGGTTACCACAAAAGCCAGAGAAATGCGGGCTGCTGGTAAAGATGTAATAGGTTTAGGAGCTGGAGAACCAGATTTTGATACCCCTGATAACATTAAAACAGCTGCTATTGAGGCAATAAAAAAAGGAGACACAAAGTATACTGCAGTGGACGGAACTCCTGCCTTAAAAAAAGCGATTGTGGAAAAATTTCAAAGAGAGAATAATCTAAGCTATACAACCGATCAAATTACTGTGGGCACAGGAGGCAAACAAGTTTTATATAATACATTTATGGCAACTTTAAATAAAGGGGATGAAGTAATTATCCCTGCACCTTTTTGGGTCTCATATCCAGATATGGTTATGTTGGCAGGCGGAACTCCGAAGATAGTCAAATGTGATGAAAAAGATGGTTTCAAAATCTCAGCAAAAAAATTAAAAAAAGTTATATCGAAAAAAACAAAGTGGCTAATTTTAAATTCACCTTCTAATCCTACAGGAGCAGGATACACAAAAAAAGAAATTGAAGAATTAGGAGAAGTTTTGCTTAAAAATAAAAACGTGTTTATCTTAAGTGACGATATTTACGAACATATAAGATACGATAATTTTAATTTTTATACAATCGCTCAAATTCCAAAACTTAAAGAGAGAACTCTAACGATGAATGGCGTAAGCAAATCTTATGCAATGACTGGATGGAGAATAGGTTATGCTGCAGGACCAAAAGAGATTATCACTGCTATTAGAAAGATACAGTCTCAGTCTACATCAAATCCTTCATCTATAAGCCAGGCAGCTGCAGTAGAGGCATTAAATGGAGAACAAGATTTTATAACTGAAAGAGCCGAGGCTTTTAAAGAGAGAAGAGATTTTGTTGTAGAAAGTTTAAATAAGATAAAAGGAGTAAATTGCTTAATGCCGAATGGAGCATTTTATGTTTTTCCTAGTTGTAAAGGTTTGCTAAGTAAAAAGACCAAACTTAAAAATGATACAGAATTTGTTCAACAATTATTGGAAAAATCTATGGTGGCGGTCGTTCAAGGATCAGCTTTTGGATTAAACGGTTATTTTAGAATATCTTATGCAACCTCGATGGAAAACTTAAAAAAAGCAATGGCAAGAATTAGAGATTTTTGTGAAAGCCTAAATAATTAGTTTTGTCTTAAGATTCTATATGCTGCGTCTGTTTTCTTTATCCATGACTTAGGAATAGATTTATATCCCTTTAGCGCCGCAAAATATGCACCAATGAAATTTACCCTTGAACAATTACAACCCCCAGCCTTTATAGTTTTAATAACTGCTGACTTATAATTTTTTGAATTTAATATAGAGTGGATCGAACTGTTAAAAGTTCCTGGATAGCTACAGGCCATTCCTAGTTTTTTTACTGCTTTTGAATGACTACTACTTCTCATTTTTTTTACTTTTCGAATTTCTTTTGTCACACTTTTAAAATAAGAACTTTTATTAAACTTCTTTTCAAATTCACTAATGGGATTTTTAACTCCTTTTAATGCAAGGTCTAGAATATGATATTTAGATAATGCATATTTAATGCTTATTTTTGAGACTGTGACAGTCTTAATTATTTTTTCAATTTCTTTGTGGGAGTGCCCGTATAAAAAATATGGCAATGCAGCACAATAACCATCAGACTCGTTTACTTTAGCTCCGCCAGTAATTTTTTTATTTGATCTTATATTTTTTATTGACTCAATAATATTTTGATGAATCCAAGGACCCTGAATTAAGCTTCTCCAATTTCTGACTTTTTTATACTTTTTTCTTAATTTTAAGTTTTTCCAATATTTGCTTCCTGGACCAAAATTTTTTAAAATATTTTTTTTAAATCTTTGTTCTATATTGTCATGGCCTTCTATTAATGTTTTAAACATAACCTGGCCTACATCGTTATATCCCGACACTTTACCTGTTTTAATGTTATAAAATGGACTTCTATTTTTTTTTAAAAATGTGAAATCATTTTTTCCTTTAATATAAGTTAAAAGCTTTTTTTGATCATATACCCAGTGCAAAGGTCTAGCTGCTGCATCAGCCACTGTCGCTCCTAAAAACACATGTAAATTATTTTTCACTTTATTTATGTGATAGATGCTTTTCAGCCTCCAGCGCAGCCATACATCCCATACCTGCAGCAGTTACAGCTTGCCTAAAAACTTTGTCTTTTACATCTCCAGCTGCAAAAACACCAGGGATATTCGTTTCCGTTGAGTCAGGCTTTGTAATTAAATATCCCTCTTTATCCATCTTTAATTGCTCTTTAAACAATGATGTTGCAGGATCATGTCCAATTGCAACAAAAAGTCCGTCTAACTTTATCTCTGAAATTTTATTGTCTTTAACATTTTTTATTTTCAGTCCATTAACTCCTTTTGGGTCTTTTGTTCCCATTACTTCATGAACTACACTATCCCATATTATCTCAATCTTTTTATTCGCTTTAAGCTTTTCCTGTAACATCTTTTCTGCTCGTAAAGAGTCACGTCTATGAATTAATTTTACTTTTGAGGCAAATTTCGTAAGAAACATTGCTTCTTCAACTGCAGCATTTCCTCCGCCCACAACTGCAACTTCTTTATCTTTAAAAAAAAATCCGTCACAAGTAGCGCAAGCTGATACACCAAAACCTCTAAATTTCTGCTCAGACTCTAAATTCAACCATCTTGCCTGCGCACCAGTCGAAATAATAATACTGTCAGCGGTGTATATCTGACCACTATCACCGTGAGCAGTGAAAGGCTTCATTGACAAATCAACTTTCTTTATGTGATCCTGTATCATCTCTGTACCAACAGCCTTTGCTTGGCCTTTCATTTCTTCCATTAACCATGGACCTTGTATAACTTTCGAAAAACCAGGAAAATTTTCCACATCTGTTGTGGTCGTTAATTGACCCCCTGGTTCCGAGCCAAAAACCAGAATAGGCTTTAAAAGTGCTCTTGCAGCATAAATTGCCGCCGTATATCCGGCAGGCCCTGACCCAAGAATTAACACTTTTGTATGTTTACTTGATTTATTATTCATTTTAATGAAGGTATATAGTAACAAATGTCAAAATTAAAAGCACTCCTTTTAACGCAAGGTATGCACGGAATGCTAAGCCAGGTTGAGGGTTTGGCTAACGCGCTAGATCTGAATTATAAGCATCAAACCATTAAATTAAAAAAATTTTGGAAATTTATACCACCTTTTCTTACACCTGCTTCTTTAAGTATTTTAGACAACGAATTCATTTTTGATTCGAAAATTGTAATTTCTTGCGGCAGAAAAAGTGTCAAACCATCGATTGCGCTTAAGCAAAAATATAAAGAAAAAATATTTACTATTCATATACAAGATCCAAAAGTTGATAGTTCGAAGTTCGATCTAATAATTTGTCCGAACCATGATAACTTGATTGGGCAAAATGTCATAAAGACTGTAGGTGCAATTCATTATCTTAATTTAAAAGAGATAGAAAAAAATAAAAAATATATTAAAATTGACAAGGAAAACAAAAAAATTATCTCATTCATATTAGGCGGTCCAAACAAATATTACGACTTTTCAGATGATCAAATTAATATTATTTTCAACAAAATTAAAACTTTATTTACTCCAGATAAATACAAAATTATTGTGATACCATCTTATAGAACTCCTGAGGATATAATTAAAAAAGCATTTAACGCATTTAGCCATAGCCACGTTGTATTTAAACAAGTTGATAAAAAAGCTTATCTTTCTGCACTTTCAATTTCAGACTATATTGTTGTAACATGTGACTCTACCTCCATGATTTCAGAGGCAGCCGTGACTGGCAAGCCTATATATGTTGCTCAAATGAAGCCAAAACGTAACAATACAAGATTTGAAAATTTTTATAATGAATTTAAAAAATTAAATGTTATAAGAGATTTAGAAGACAAAATTGAATTATGGTCTTATAATCAATTAAATGAAGTTAATAGAATTGCTGCGGAAATAAAAAAAAGAATAAAAGAATATGGAATTGTATAAATCTTTGGAAAAAAGAACAAAATCATTTGAAGATCCTTTTAAACACTTTGAGATAAGTCAACCCTTAACTAGTGAAGCGATAAAAGAAATCAGCGAAGCAGAAGTTGCTGACCCGAAAAAAGAAAATTTGAATTATGATGGTACGAGAGCATTGGATGGAGGCGATGGAGCTTTTAGGTCAGGGATTAAAGATGGAGGAAAGGCAAAAAAATTGAGATGCTATGTTACTAAAGAAAACTCAAAAAATTTTCCTAATCTCAGCAGTTTTATTGAAGAACTGAGATCACCACAAGTTTATAAAAAAATTGGATCATTAATTGGTAAAAATTTAAACGACTCATACGTGAGATTAGAGGTAATATGTGATAGAGAAGGGTTTTGGCTAAAGCCACATTGCGACATCAAAGAAAAATTAATGTCATCTATTGTTTTTATTAACCTACATAACGAGTCTTTAAACTTAGGGACTGATTTTTATGACAAAAATTTAAAAAAAGTAAAAACTGTTCCCTACAAACATAACTATGGTTATTTTTTCACAAGTGGACCAGACTCATGGCATGGAATGGAAAAAAAAGAAATTAAGAAAGAACGAAGATGTATTCAAATAAATTACGTTACATTTAAAACTGATTGGAAAGTCTATTCAAACTAAAGATCTTGTAAAGATGTTACTTCTAAATCTCTTTTCTTAAGTGACTTAATACCTTCTATACATACCTGTGCAGTGGACATGTTCGTGCAATAAGGAACTTTATTAATTAAAGTCGCTCTTCTTAAAGCTTTAGCATCACTAAGCTGCTTCTCACTGTTGCCACCACCAGTATTTATTACTAAAGCAATTTTCTTAGCATTTAATATATCTACGATATTAGGAGAACCTTGGTTTACCTTGTTAACTTTTTTACACTTTATGCCGTGTTTTAAAATATAATCTGCTGTCCCTTTAGTGGCACAAAGCTGAAAGTTCAATTTTGAGAGCTGTTTTGCAAGAGCCACGCCTTCGTCTTTATGACTATTTTTTAGCGATATAAAAGCCAAACCTTTTGTCGGTAAAGAATTTGATGCTGCGATTTGACTTTTAGCAAAAGCCATACCAAAATTTTTATCGAAACCCATAACTTCACCTGTTGATTTCATTTCAGGACCGAGCAATAAATCACTATTCGGAAATTTGTTGAAAGGAAAGACTGCTTCTTTCACAGCAAACATTTGTTTAGTTTGTTTTTTCAAATTAAAACTTGATAAACTTTTACCGGCCATCACCTTTGATGCAATTTTGGCTAGAGGTAGATTTTTTGCTTTTGATACAAAGGGAACTGTTCTGCTAGCTCTAGGGTTTACTTCAATAACAAAAATTTCATCTTTTTTAATCGCAAACTGAACATTCATAAAGCCCTTTACCTTCAGTGCTAAGGCCAATTTTTTTGTCTGTTTCTCAATCTCTTTAATTAGAAATGGTTTAATTGAAACTGGAGGTAGGCTACAAGCAGAATCTCCTGAGTGAATTCCAGCTTCTTCTATATGCTGCATTATACCAGCAACAAAAACATTCTTACCGTCAGATAATGCATCCACATCTACTTCCATTGCATTATCTATGAACTTATCTATAAGTATTGGATTGTCATCCGCAGCCTTAAACGCCTCCTGAACAAAATTTTTTAGTTGTTTTTTTTCATGAACTATTTCCATTGCCCTTCCTCCAAGAACATATGATGGCCTTACCATTAAAGGTAAGCCAATTTTTTCTGCAATGTTAAGTGCTTGAGAAAAACTTTTTGCTATTCCACTCTTTGCTTGCTTTAATTTTAATCTATTTAATAAATTTCTAAATCTATCTCTGTCCTCAGCTAAATCGATAGATGTGTACTGAGTTCCAAGAATTGGAAACTTATTTTTGTGTAAAAACTTAGATAATTTTATTGGAGTTTGCCCTCCAAATTGAGCTATCACTCCGATTAGGTTTCCTTTTGACTTTTCTTTTATAATTATATTAGAAACAAATTCCTCAGTAAGAGGCTCAAAGTACAAACGGTCGCTGGTATCATAATCCGTTGAAACTGTTTCCGGGTTACAATTAACCATGATTGTCTCATAGCCGGATTCTTTAAGAGCAAAACTCGCCTGACAACAACAGTAGTCAAATTCAATTCCTTGGCCAATTCTATTAGGACCGCCTCCAAGAATTATTATCTTTCTTTTGTTTGAAGGATTTGCCTCACATTCCGAGTTAAAAGAAAAACTTCTTTGATAAGTCGAGTACATATATGGAGTAAAAGATTTAAATTCTGCTGCACATGTATCTACTTTTTTAAAAACAGGAAAAACTTTCAATATACTTCTTTTTTTCCTTATATCTTTTTCAGATGTATCAGTCAGCTCAGATAACTTTTTATCTGAAAAACCTATTGATTTTACATAATTAAGTCCCGCAAAATTTTTTGGAAGGCCATTTTTTTTAATAAGGAACTCAGCATCGATTATTTCCTTTATTTGTTTTAAAAACCATAAGTCGATTTTTGTTAGTTTGCATATTTCTTTAAGAGTTATTTTTTTTCTTATTGCTTCTCCCACAAATAAAATTTTACTTGGAACATTTTCTTTAAGTTTTTTTCTTAATTTTTTAGTGCCTAAATTTGGTATCCTATCTAAACCAGATAAACCAGTTTCAAGAGATACCAAGGCCTTTTGTAAAGACTCTTTGAAATTTCTTCCAATCGCCATAGCTTCGCCAACTGATTTCATTGAAGTTCCTAAAATTGCTTCCGAAGTAGAGAATTTTTCAAAAGTAAATCTTGGAATTTTTGTAACCACATAATCAATTGATGGTTCAAAAGACGCTGGTGTAACTTTAGTAATTTCATTTTTTAATTCATCTAATGTGTAGCCAATTGCGAGTTTTGCTGCGACCTTAGCTATCGGAAAACCAGTTGCTTTAGATGCTAAAGCTGATGATCTTGAAACTCTGGGGTTCATTTCTATAATTACCATTCTTCCATTTTGGGGATTAATTGCGAACTGAACATTTGATCCTCCAGTTTCCACTCCAATTTTTCTCAAGCATGCAATGGAAGCATTTCTCATAACTTGGTACTCTTTATCTGTGAGAGTGAGCGCAGGTGCTATAGTAACCGAATCTCCAGTATGAATACCCATTGGATCAACGTTTTCTATGGAGCAAACAATAATACAATTATCTTTTCTATCTCTAATAACCTCCATCTCAAACTCCTTCCATCCTTCAAGGCATTCTTCTACCAGGACTTGGCTGACAGGGGATTCTTGCAAACCATTTTTTACTATTTTAAAAAATTCTTTTTTACTTTTTGCTATCCCTCCACCTAGTCCCCCTAATGTGAAAGCAGGTCTTATGATTGCGGGCAATCCAATTTTATTAAGCACTCTTGAAGATTGTTTGAAGTTATTTACAATTTCAGACTTGGGTAAATCTAAGCCAATTTCAATCATATTCTTTCTAAATTTTTTTCTATCCTCTGCGTTAGATATTGCTTTTGAGTTAGCTCCTATAAGTTCAATATTAAATTTTTTAAGAATACCTTTTTTTTCAGCCTCAATTGCTAAGTTCAAAGCTGTTTGACCACCCATAGTAGGAAGAATTGCGTCAGGTTTTTCTTTTGATAAAATTTTTTCTAATACTTTTAAAGTTATGGGCTCAATGTATGTTTTATCTGCAACATGAGGATCTGTCATTATAGTTGCTGGATTTGAATTTATTAGAACAACTTTGTATCCCTCATCTTTAAGAGCTTTACATGCTTGAGTTCCAGAATAGTCAAATTCACAGGCTTGACCAATTATTATTGGGCCAGCACCTACAACTAAGATTTTTTTAAGATCTTTTCTTTTTGGCATTAAATTTCATACTCCTTACAAACTGTTCAAACAGGTAAATACTATCTTGTGGACCAGGGTTTGCCTCTGGATGATATTGCACGGAAAAAACTGGTTTACTATCTAATTTAATTCCCTCAATTGAGTCATCAAATAATGACTTGTGAGTGACTTTGATTTTCTTTGGTAAATTTTTTTGGATTATTTCAAATCCATGATTTTGACTGGTGATCTCAACCTGTCCCTTTGATAAGTTTTTTACTGGATGATTAGCACCTCTATGACCTAAATTCATTTTCTTCGTCTTGGCACCTAGGGCTAAACCAAGTATTTGATGACCTAGACAAATACCAAATATAGGTAAATTATTTTTTATAAGTTCTTTTACTATTGGTATGGCATATCTACCTGTAGCTGCAGGATCTCCAGGACCGTTAGATAAAAAAATGCCATTTGGTTTTAAACCTAGTATTTTTTCTGCGCTAGTCTTGCAAGAAACAACAGTTACTTTACAATTAAAATCTGAAAAATATCTTAAAATATTTTTTTTGATACCATAGTCAATTGCAACCACATGAAAAAGTTTTTTTTTATTTTTTAAATATCCTTGTCCCTTCTTCCATGTTTTAAAATCTTGCCATATATAATTTTTTTTAGTTGTTACTTTTTTAGCTAAGTCTAAATTCTTGAGGCCACTCCAATTTTTGGTAGCTTTAATTAGTTTTTTTGTATTGAAGACATTCTTTTTATTATATGAAATGGTTCCTTTAGGCGCACCTTTATCTCTAATAAAATTTGTTAAGTTTCTGGTATCAATACCTGTAATCCCAACAATTTTATTTTTCATTAGCCATTTATCCAAATGATTTAAAGATCTATAATTTGATGGATCTGTAATTTCTGTATTTAAGATCACTCCCTTTGTCCAGATCTGATCAGACTCATGATCTTCTTTATTTGTACCTACGTTTCCAATATGTGGAAAAGTAAAATTAATAATTTGCTCGGCGTACGAGGGGTCTGAAATAATTTCTTGGTATCCAGTGATTGAGGTATTGAAACAAACCTCACCCGTTGCTGTACCTTGATAGCCTAAGCCAAAACCCCTTAGAATTTTTCCATTTTGTAGAACTAAAATAGCATTGGTATTGATCTTTTTAAGATTTGATTTTGAGTTTATATTTAGTTCAATGTGTTTCAAATACAACTCATGAGTTAAAGTAAAAAACTTATAAACATGATTTTGCGAAACATATGAAAAAGATTAAAAATCGTCAAGAAAGATCTTTTTATTTAAGTTAAAATTTGTGATTAAAATATTTTGCTATGAGTTTAGAAAATAAGATAGAGACAAAATTGAGTGAAGCGCTCAAAAACAAAGACAAAAATGTTTTCCCGACTTTAAGGTTAGTATTATCTGCAATAAAAGACCTTAAAATTACAAAAAAAATGAAAGAAGACTCGCTGAAGGATGAGGAAATAATCAATATTTTAAAAAAAATGATTAAACAAAGAAACGACTCATGCGAAGCATACAAAAAAGCAGGAAGAGACGATTTATTGAATAATGAAAAGAAGGAAATCGCAGTCATAAGTGAATTTTTGCCCAAACAGCTAAATGATGATGAAACAAAGAAATTATGCGAAGACATTATAAAATCATTAAAAGCGAGCTCTATGAAAGATATGGGAAAAGTCATGGGAAACCTTAAAGCTAAACACGGGGATGTTTTAGACTTCTCAAAGGCAAGTCAAATTTTAAAAACACTGCTAACAAAATGATGAAATATCCAAAAGAGTATTTAGAAGAAATAAAAACTAGATTAAAAGTTTCTCAAGTTGTAGGAAAATACGTTCAATTAAAAAAGAGAGGAAAAGAATTTGTAGGACTTTCTCCCTTTAAAAATGAGAAGACTCCGTCTTTTACAGTTAATGATGAAAAAGGCTTTTACCATTGCTTTAGCTCAAGTGAGCATGGAAATATTTTTGATTTTATAATGAAGACACAATCTATTGGCTTTGGAGAAGCTGTAAAAAGATTAGCCGCTGAAGCTGGAATGCAGCAATATAGGTTTTCAACTTTTGATCAGAAAAAAGAAAAAAGATTTCAATTATATAAAAATATTTTAAATGACTATAAACAATTTGCCTCTGAAAATTTAATTAAAAATAAATCAGCTTTAGAATATTTAGAAAATAGGGATCTTACGAAAAAAACTTTAGAGGAGTTTAAAATTGGGTTTATCCCAGACAAGACAAGCTCATATGAAAAATTACTAAAAAATTATTCTGAGGAAGAAATTAATCAAACAGGAATTTTTTATAAAAATGAAAGATTGAAAAAGTATGTAGATAGATTTAATTCAAGAATTATATTTCCTGTCAATAATTTGACTGGTGACACTATTGCTTTTGGAGGAAGAATAATTAATTCAGCTAAATTAGCAAAATATATTAACTCACCTGAAACAGAATTTTATAAGAAAGGCAAAATTTTGTTTAATCTTGATAAAGCCAGAACATCAAAATTTAAAACTGACGAAGTAGTGATAGTCGAGGGCTATATGGACGTTATAAGTTTATATGATAAAGGTGTTAAAAATGTTATTTCAAATTCAGGCACCGCAATTACTGAAAATCAAATTCAGTTACTTTGGAAATTTTTCTCTAAACCAATTGTATGTCTAGACGGAGATGAAAGTGGGCAACAAGCTACATTGAGAATTGCTGAAAAACTTATTTCATTAATCTCAGATAAGAATAAAATATTCTTTTCAGTCTTAGATAATGGAGTAGATCCTGATGACTTTGTAAAAAAGAACGGACAAAAAGCTTTTGAGGAATTTTTGCAAAAGAAAGAAATAATTCAGGACTTTATTTGGAATAAAAAAATTCAAAATTTAGACTCTAATGATCCATTTATGATTTCACGTTTTGAAAAAGAAATGAGAAATTTAACATATACTATTAAAGACGAAACTCTTAAAAAACATATTTTAGAAAGCTTTTTAAAACGAATGCAATTACTCACCCCTAATCAACAACTGAAAAAAAACTATAGTTTTAAAAAAAATCAGAGAACCCAACTACTTGATGAAACAAAAAAAATTCATAGACAAAGAGATAATATTTCAAAAGAACAATTGACTGAGTTTTCAATACTATATCTAGTATTAAATTTTCCTACCGCAGCAAGGGAGAAAGTTGATGAATTATCTAAGCTTAATTTTTCTCAACCCTCTGAGCAACTTAAAAATGAATTAATCAATTCTATAATTGATAGCAAAGATTGCGAGATACATAAGGATATCTTTATCAAAAATGAAATTTTGATAAGTGAAATCAATAATAAAAATATGGTTAAAAACTTAGTGCAAAAAAAAAATATTTCAGAAATTGAGGAACTTATTCAAGACTTTATCAGTGAATTTAACAATATAAATTACTTAAAAAAAATAGATGATCTAGAAAAGAATCTAATTAAAAATTTTGATGAAAGCTCATTTTCTGAATTGATTAAGCTAAAAAATCAAATAAATAGGGATTAAAAAAGAGATAGATTTTTTTTAATTAAAGATTATATATATTTTACTTATTTAAATGCCAGAAAAACTTATTACCAAATCATTCGAACGATTGCTTGAAAAAGGGAATAATCGAGGCTTCATTACTTACGAGGAACTTGGCAAATCTCTAGGCAAAAGAGGCGGATCTATAGAAAATACTGAAAAAGCATTTATAATTATTGCTGATAACAAAATAACCTTAGTCGAAAAAAAATCACAATATCAATCAAATAAAAAGAAAGAAACGGTAAGCCAGACCGAAGAAAAAGGAACTGAAAAAAGTGATGATCCTATAAGAATGTATCTTAGGGAGATGGGAGGGGTCGAGCTCTTATCTAGAGAGGGCGAGATAGCTATTGCAAAAAGAATTGAAGCTGGGAAAGATGTCATGCTAAATGCTTTGACACAAAGCCCAATTATTGGAAAAAAAATCTTTGAGTGGAAAGACCAGATTGAAAGTCAACAACTACTTGTTAGAGATATCATTGATATTGACTCAACATATGAGGACTTCGAGTCAGATGAAAGCGGTAATGAATTAAAATCTAAAAAGAAAGATACTGGTTCAAAAGATTTAGATAAAAATAAAAAAAAAGATGGAGATGAAAAAAACGAAAAAACTGATGAAAGTCCAGTCGATGAAGATGAATTTAATGTTTCTCTCGCAAAAATGGAGGAGGAAATAAAACCGAAAATCCTCAAAATTTTGGAATCTCTGAAAAAAAATTATATTAAACTTCAAAAATATCAAACAGAAAAGCTAGAGTGTATTTTAAACTCAAAACAACTATCAATTTCAAAAAATAAAAACTTTAAAAAAATTCAAAGCATCTTAGTAGACAACTTTAAAAACTTACAACTTGCTCCAAATATTTTAGAAGAACTTGTTCAATCACACTATAAAGAAAATAAGAAAATTGTTTCCCTAGAAGGGATTTTGCTGAGACTAGCTGTTGACAATAAAATACCTAGAGAAGAATTTTTAAAATATTATATAGGAAATGAAATTAATCCAAAATTTGAGAGCTTCCTGAATGAAAATCAAGTTTGGAAAAATTTTTTTAAGAAATATAAAAAAGATTTTGCCGAAATAAGAGAAAGATTAATAGAATTTAGTAAAAAGATTGGTCTTTCTGTTGGTGAATTTAAAAAACTAGTAAGCAGAATTCAAAAAGGAGAAAGGGAGTCTAGATTAGCGAAAAAAGAAATGGTAGAGGCAAACCTTAGATTGGTAATTTCTATCGCCAAGAAATACACTAATAGAGGTTTACAATTTCTTGATTTGATACAAGAGGGAAACATAGGCTTGATGAAAGCAGTAGATAAATTTGAATATAGAAGAGGATATAAGTTTTCAACCTATGCCACTTGGTGGATAAGGCAGGCTATAACCCGATCTATCGCTGACCAAGCTAGAACAATAAGAATTCCTGTTCATATGATTGAAACAATAAATAAAATTGTCAGAACGCAAAGGCAAATTATGAGCGAATTTGGTAGAGAGCCAACACCTGAAGAGCTTGCAAAAAAACTTGCAATGCCTCTAGAGAAAGTTAGAAAAGTTCTTAAAATAGCAAAAGAACCTGTATCTTTAGAAACTCCAGTCGGTGACGAGGAGGACAGCAATCTTGGAGATTTCATTGAAGATAAAAACGCTCTTCAACCGCTTGATACAGCTATTCAATCAAACTTAAGTGAGTCTACGACAAAAATTTTGGCTTCACTCACGCCAAGAGAAGAAAGAGTATTAAGAATGCGGTTTGGAATTGGAATGAATACTGATCACACTTTAGAAGAAGTAGGTCTACAGTTTTCTGTCACAAGAGAGAGAATAAGACAAATTGAGGCTAAAGCTTTAAGAAAGTTGAAGCATCCGAGCAGATCAAAACAATTAAAAAGCTTCTTAGAAAAATAATTAAGTTATTTAAAATTAAATAGTTCTTCAACGTAACCTTGTCTTAGGAAATCTCGAGAACGATGTATTAATTTATATTTTTTATTTTTCATAAGATCCCCAAGCGTATGTTGATGAGTTCCAACACCATTAAAATTTCGTGACTCTTGATTAATTGATAAAAAGAGGCATTTTTTATTTGACATTATTACTTTTAAATACTTTTCAGATAATGACTTGTCAATTTCTGGGATTGAGTCCTGATTAAACCATAAAGTTTTTGATGTTTCTTTTCTTTTAAAAATTTCCCAGTAAGGCAAAATCATTACTTGATTTTTTAAAAATTTTTTTTCACCAAATAAAGAAACTTTTTTTTCTCCTAATGACAACATTAAAAAATAAGCTTGTAAAATGTTTATAATTGGTAAGTCGTAAATATAATAATTAATTCGAGAAATTTTATTTACATAATAAGCGACAACCCCTAGGCCTGATCCAATTTCGCTTACATTATCGATTTTATAATTTTTAAGAATATTGTTGATTTTGAACGCACTATATAATCCGTTAATATCTTTAACACCGTAAAATCTGTTTTTTATTCGAAGTCCATAAGCATAGTTAGGAGATATAAAAGGTTTAATTTCCTTTTTATGGTGAACAAAATTTTTCTTTAGTAAACTTAAGTAATTAGTATTTTCAACTACCCAACCCCCTTGTTCCGGGCAAAAAACTTTGATTTTTTTGGAAAATTCTGAAAATGAAACTAAGCTGTCTATGACATGCATAGACTCTTTGACTTTATAGTCATCATTTTTATTAAGATCATTGTAAGAAAATCTATTTAAATAACCGTAAACTAGTTTTGTTTTTCCTGCTGAACTTATTAAATTCAAAAACTTTTTTTTATTTGATGATACGCATGCTTCAAACAGATCAAGATGATCTTGATCCGAAGTAATTAGATTCCACATGTCCTTTTTTCTCTCTTTATGAGTAGCCTTTTTAATTAAATTAGCAAAATTAAATATTCTTTTGAGACCATTTTCTGAAAGCTTATTATTTGTTTTTTTGAATCCAAAATTCTTTAATAGAAAATTTCTTGAAATATCAATTTGATGCAAATTTCTTTGATCTTTATTTAATTTTGATTTTACTCTACTAATTTTTTTTTGAATTTTTGAATAACTTAGCATTTTAATTGTTTAAATATCAAAATTGGTTATAACTTTTTTTAATAAAAAAATCTAAAACTTTATCTTGATCAATCAATTAAACCCTTGTAAATAATATACTTTAGGGCCTGTAGCTCAGTTGGTTAGAGCAGTACACTCATAATGTATTGGTCCCAGGTTCGAGTCCTGGCGGGCCCACCATTAGCCATAGATTTAAATTAATTTGTATTAAATTCTTTTAACTTTTCTATTAAAAGATAAATATCGTTGTTGTTTGAAATTAAAATAGAGTTGAATTCCTCCCTTTGAGTTCTAGCTAGACTTAGACCTTCAACAATTAAGTCTCTAATTAAAGGTTTTTCCGGATTTTTAGTGTAAATCCTCCAATCAATAATTATTTCAGGGATATCTTTGCCCCCGGAAATTCTAGATTTTACAATTGTGTACAAAGCGCTTTTTTGCTCTGCTTCTAATGTTTCAAATTTTTGTGAAGAGTAATCACTTAAACGAGCTGTTAAGTTTTTCAAAAAATATACCTCAAAAACAGAGTTAAAGTCATTGAGAGTTTCTTGACTTAAGTTTTTTCTTGCACTTCCAAGCGTATATAGTCCTATTCCTTTAATATCTACGTTGTCTTTTGCAATAATTTCTATTCTATTCTTTTTATCCTCTTGAGTAATACTTTTATCTGCTAAAATTTTTAATGCGTCATTTACTAGTTCATCAATAAAAGTTTTTGGATCTGAATTATATGAGTATGAAGTATTTAGTGAAACAATAAGAGAAAACAAAGCTAGAAATATAATCTTTTTCATATTTGAAAAAACTTATTGCTCTAAATCTCCCCAATCATCTTCTTGTGTTTCATTTGAATTTTTTATCTTTTTCTTTTTGTTTTGCAAATAAAGACTTTTTGTTGCAGAATACAAATCTATTGAATTTTTTTCTAAACTTTTGAAATTTTTATCATTTCTTCCTCGAAAATCGACTACACCAGCAGCTTTAACGCCGACATAGTCTCTTTGTTTTCCCACAGTGTTTAAAACTTCTTTTTTTCTCCATGTCATTGTAGCAAAAGGGTCAACAAAAGTATCAGCAAGCATCGCTGCAGAGTCTCTCAAAGTAGTTGGACCTAAAACTGGTAATACGAAATAGCATCCGTGACTAATCCCGTAAACCCCAAGCGTCTGACTTACATCCTCTTTAGTGTCTTTTACGCCCAATCCAGATGCCACGTCCATTAATCCTAAAACTCCTACTGTGCTATTTATCATGAAACTTCCCACAGCGTCACCTGCGCCTTTAAGGTTACCCTGCAAAAGTTGATTTGGGATACTTAGTAAAGTTCCAATATTTGATGTAAAGTTTGAAGTTCCATTTTTAACAGGTGTTGGAAGTTTGTTGTAGCCCCGAGCAATAGGACCCAACAAAGCTTTATCTAAACCTTGGTTAAAATTAAAAATCCCTCTACTTACTTTTTCAAAACATTCTTTCTCATTTTGAGCGAGCGAGTGGTTCATATAAATTACACATATCAAAAAGGCTATAGTAAATATTTTTTTCATAAAAAATTTTTTTAACGTATTTAGTGATATACTGTTAATACTAAAAACCAGGATTAAAAACACTAAAATTATATGAAAATAATAAAATCTCTGTCCTTAAATTCTTCAAAAAAAGTAAGAAAATCAAGCCAAATTAAGTATGTAATAATACATTATACTGGTATGCAATCCACACGTGTATCATTAAAAAGGTTGAGAAATTTAAGCTCAAAAGTAAGCGCGCATTATTTAATTGATAGAAACGGCAAAGTTATAAATTTAGTGGAAACAAAGAAAATTGCTTGGCATGCTGGAAAATCCAAGTGGTTTGGTTTTAATAACTTGAATAAAAACTCAATAGGGATAGAGCTTCAAAACAAAGGCCACAATTTAAACTATCAAAATTTTACCTTAAAGCAGTTAGCTGGTTTGATGAAAATTTGCAAAAAATTAAAAAAAAAATATAAAATTAAGAGTAAAAATTTTTTAGGACACTCAGACATTGCCCCTCTGAGAAAAAAAGACCCCGGTGAAAAATTTCCTTGGAAAAAATTAAGCAAAAAAGGTTTTGGTGAGTGGTACTCAGAAAAAGATTTAAAAGGGATTGAAGAGCCTGATGAGAAGAAAGACAGAGAAAGAGCTTTTTTTACAAATCTAAAAAAAATTGGATACAGATACTTCACGCCAAGTAGTTCTAAAAAAGTTAAAGGACTGGTCATTAAAGCTTTTAAAAGGAGATTTGAGCCCAAAAGTGTAAACGACAAAATTACCCTAAAAACCTTTAAAATTAGTAGTTTTTTAGCCAAAAAACCTTAAATCACTTGATTTTTCTATCTATATAGTTAAAAGCGAATTGCCAGATAATCGGATACTCGCTAGCATTGCTAGAGGAAAGTCCGGGCTCCTTAGAGACACAGTGCCAGTCAACTACTGGCGAGGGTGACCTCAGGGACAGTGCCACAGAAAATAAACCGCCTTATCAAGGCAAGGGTGAAACGGTGTGGTAAGAGCACACCGGGTTTTTGGTAACAAAAATCGCACGGCAAACCCCACTGGGAGCAAGGCTAAATAGAGGTGACATTGCTAAATTTCTATGAAATTAGCTAAAAATAGTCTTTAATTAGTTACCTGGGTTAGCCGCTTGAGCTTAAACGCGAGTTTGAGCCTAGATAAATGATATCTTCAATGACAGAACCCGGCTTATAGATTATCTGGCAAAATCTAATGTTCTTATTTTGTGCTTTTTCACAAGAAACAATTATATTGACTATTCTATCAAAACCCATAAGATCCCAAATAATCCCAATATGGAGGATTAATAAATTATTAAGATTATGGAGCATTTTTTAAATTATGTTTTTATCAAGTTACGAAAACAAATTAGACAAGAAAGGAAGAGTGTCAGTGCCAGCAAGCTTTAGGTCATATCTTACCTCTATGGGATATAACGGGTTTATAGCTTATCCATCATTCAGCAGCGAGTCTTTAGAGGCATGTTCACAGGATAGAATTGAAAAGATTTCAAATGCAATCGACAGTTTAAATCCATTTGAAGAAAAAAGAGATTTTTTTGCTACTTCAATTTTGTCTGAAAGCACTAGTCTTCAATTTGATACAGAAGGAAGAGTTCTTTTACCAAGTAACTTGTTAAACCACGCAAAAATAACAAGTAATATTTTATTTGTGGGTCTAGGCAAAACCTTTCAAATTTGGAATCCAAAAATTTTTGAAAAATTTAAAACTACTGCAAGGAAAAAAGCATTTCAGAATAGATCAAGCTTAAAATGGCAAAATAACAATAACTAAAAAGGGGGAGTGATGAGTTTAAATATTGGTGGTGGCGAATTAAAAGAATTAAAACCAAGAATATTGGTTTTAGGTGTTGGTGGAGCTGGTGGAAATGCTATTAATGCAATGATAGATGCAGGACTTCAGGGAGTTGAATTTGTTGCAGTCAACACTGACGCTCAAGATTTAAAAATGAACAAGGCTGATGCAAAGATTCAAATAGGAATGAATTTAACAAAAGGTTTGGGCGCAGGAGCAAAAAATGATATTGGTCAGGCTGCTGCAGACGAGTCTCTAAATGAAATTGTAAACTATATCCAAGGCAGTAACATGATTTTTATTACGGCTGGTATGGGCGGTGGAACAGGGACTGGTGCTTCTCATGTAATCGCAAGAGCTGCTAAAGAACTTAATATTTTGACAGTTGGTGTTATCACTTTGCCTTTTTCCTATGAGGGCCCAAAAAGAATGAGAAGAGCTTTACAAGGCTGGGAGCAACTAAAAAAATATTTGGACACATCAATTGTTGTTCCTAATCAAAACCTTTTCAAAATTGCAAACGAGACAACTACTTTTGAAAAATCATTTTCATTATCAAATGATGTTTTAAAACATGGAGTTCAAAGTGTTACTGATTTGATGGTGAGGCCAGGATTAATAAACCTTGACTTCGCCGACGTTGAAACAGTTATGAGCGCGATGGGTAAAGCTATGATGGGAACTGGCGAAGCAGAAGGTGAAAATAGAGGATCAGTTGCAACAGAGATTGCACTTAATAATCCGCTGATTGACGAGTATTCTTTAAAAGGTGCTAAAGGTCTTTTAGTTAATATAACTGGTGGCAGCGATATTACTCTTTTCGAGGTGGATCAAGCAGTTAATAAAATTAGAGCCGAGGTGGATCCGGAGGCCGAATTAATATTTGGTGCGATCAAAGACGAAAACATGAACGGTAAAATTAGAGTTTCTATTGTTGCAACTTCATTAGATAGCAACAAAAGCAACTTTCAAAAGTCACCAGTTTTCAATGTGGTAAGTAGAATCCAAAATAGAGGTAATGATTATACTGACAATCTCTTTTCAAATAAATTTTCAGAAAATTCGGCTGTAGGTTCAATAGAGGGTGCGACTGCCTTGAAAATAAATGAAAATGTAAATCAAAGTGAAAATTTCATTGAAAAAGAGGAACAAGCCCTTAATTTAAAAAATTTTGAGTCAAAAGAGGAGCCAGCAAACCAATTTCATTTAAAAAATGATATCGATTCAATTTCGGGTATCTCAATGGAAAATGCATCCTACATAGAGGACAATTCAAATGAAAATCTGATAAAAGATGAATCTACGGAAGAAGCAGTGCCTAAAATTTTTTCTGAAGAATTGAGCGATAATGAGAGTCAAAGAGATGATTTGGGCGAAGAACCAATAAATCAAAATTTGTTTGATCAAGAAGCTTCCGATGAAGAGGAAGATTTTGAGATACCAGCCTTTTTGAGAAAACAAAAATTTTAATGAGAATTTTGTTTTTTTATGAAAAACTTCATCAATCAAACGGAGATTTCACATTTCCCGGTTTTATTGAACGAAGTAATTGAAATCTGTGGGTTTCAAAAAGGTAAGGATTTTTTAGATTGTACGTTTGGAGGAGGTGGTTACTCTGAGTCAATTCTTAAAATGCCCAACACCAACGTCTCAGCTATAGATAGGGATGAGAGTGTATCAAAATTCGCATTAAATTTAAAAAAAAAATTTCCTAAAAGGTTTAATTTCCGAACTGAAAAATTTAGCAATATTATTAAAATTTTTGGAGATAAAAAATTTGATTTTATAATTTTTGATTTAGGAGTTTCTTCCTATCAATTAAATAATATGAGCCGGGGATTCTCTTTTAAATCAAAAGAAAATTTAAATATGTCTATGGGGCTTAATGAGATAACAGCATTTGATGCAATAAATAATTTGAATGAGAACGAACTTAAATTGATAATTAAAATTTTTGGAGAAGAAAAGGAGGCAAATAGGATAGCGAGGAATATAATAAAAAAAAGAAAAATAAAAAAAATTTCAACTGCTGAAGAGCTAAAAAATATAATTGAGTTCTCAAAAAAAAAAAATTTTAAGAAAAAAATTAATGTTAGTACAAAAACATTCCAAGCTTTACGGATTTTTGTAAACAAAGAAATTTCTGAGCTTACTCAGGGAATTACACAAGCAACACAAATTTTAAAACCAGGTGGAAAATTGATAGTAATTTCATTCCATTCAATAGAAGACAAAATTATTAAATTCTTCTTTAAAAACTTTTCTAGCTCAAAATCTAAAAAATCAAGATACTTTCCAGACCAAAAAAAAAACATCACATATTTTGAAGATTATAAAAATAAAGTTATCAAAGCTAAATCATTAGAAATATCAAAAAATCCCCCATCAAGATCAGCAAAATTAAGATTTGCCATAAGGAATAATGAAATTTTTAAAAACTCTAGCGAACTAATTGAAAAATTTAAAAGTTATATAGAATTGGAAATGACAAATGTTTAAAAGTAAAACAATATTATCAATAGTAATATTTACTACATTATTAATATTAACTTCTTTTGTAAAAAATCAAACAAGGTTGATTGAGAAGAATATCTCAAAGCTAACAGAAAAAACAAACAAATTAGAAAAAATACTACATGAAAGTCAGATAGAATTTTATTATTTGTCTTCACCCTCCTATATTTCAGAAAAAATTAAAATATTTAGTGACGAACAGTATTTTTCTATAAGTCATTCAAATATTTATTCAAGTTTAAATGAGTATAAGCTTAATAATTTAAAAATTACTGAGTCATTAAATGCGGAAAAAAAAACTGATAAATAAAAATCAAAGAAGCTTTTTTTTTGAAGATTTTATAGAAACAAATCAAAGACATAGTAATAGCTCAAATATTTCAGAAGATAGGATATTAATCCTTTTTTTTTCTTTCATATTTTTAATTTTTAGCTTTAGTACAAAAATCTTTTTAGTTTCTTTAAAAGAAACTTCAGTAAATAAAATAAAAAAAGCAGAAAAATCTTTTGTTTTAAGAAGAGATATTGTCGATAGAAACGGAAATTTAATATCAAGAAATATTGAATCTTACCATGCGGCTGTGAGAAGTAAATTAATCAAAAATCATAAAAAACTTATAATAAATCTAAAATTAATTTTTCCTAATATTGATACAAAAAAAATTGAGACAAATTTAAAGACTAAAAGACAATTCTATATTAAGAAAAGACTAACAGAAAATGAGAAACAAAAACTTTGGGAGCTAGGAGAAAAGGGAATAATTTTTGAACCTTATCAAGCTAGAGTTTACCCAAACGGGGATTTATTCAGCCATATTATAGGTCAAATCGATGACGATAATTTTGGTGTTTCTGGTGTTGAACAATTTTTCGATAAAGACTTAAGAGATAAAAAAAAAATTAAATCACCTCTCGCTCTAAGTTTAGATACCAATCTGCAATTTATAGTCAAATCAGAGCTAGAAAAATCAATCGAAACATTCAAATCACCTGGAGCTGCAGGGTTATTGATGGATGCCAATAGTGGGGAAGTTCTGTCATTAGTATCACTCCCAGATTACAATATTAACGTGAGACAAGACCTCTCAAAAAAAGAGTTAAGCAACAAAATCACACATGATATTTTTGAATTAGGATCAATATTTAAAACTTTCACTGTTGCTTTAGCCATTGAAAAAGGAATAGTTGAACCCAAAACTGTAGTAGAAGGAATTAAAAGTAAAATTAAGTGTTCTGTTCATGAA
>CACCLK010000008.1 GCA_902546795.1 uncultured Pelagibacteraceae bacterium | reverse complement strand
TTATATTTTGATTTTAAATACTCGAAAACTTTATCTCTTTTTGCCTCGCAAAAATCTATATCAAAATCTGGCATGGAAATTCTATCTGGATTAAGAAATCTTTCAAAGATTAGATCAAATTCAATAGGATCCAGATCGGTAATGTCCAAACAGTAAGCCACCAGAGAACCTGCGCCTGAACCTCGTCCTGGACCAACTGGAATGAAATTTCTCTTTGCCCATTTTATATAGTCTGAAACAATAAGAAAGTAACTAGAGTAATTCATAGAATTAATGATGTTAATCTCATGAGCAAGTCTATCCTTATATAATTTCTCTAATTCAATTTTTGAAGTATTGCTATTTTTTGGTAAAATAAATTTTTCTAATCTATTTGAGAGGCCGTTTTTTGCTTGATGTAAAAGTTCTTTTTCCGGTGAAAAATTTTCATTAGATTTTAAATTAGGAAGTATCGGCTCACTTTTTTTTGGCTTAAAATTAAAACGCAAAGGAAAATTGTAATTATTCTCTAGAGCTTCTGGCAGATCAAAAAAAATTTTATTTATTTCTTTGCTTGACTTTAAAAAATGTTGACTTGACAATTTTGGCCTATTTTTATCATCAATAAATTGTTTTCTGCCAATGCACATAAGTGCGTCATGCGCTTCGAACATATCCTCTTTTAGATAGAACACCTCTTGTGAAGCAATTATAGGTAATTTATATTTACGTGAAACTTCAATAAGATAATTTTCAAAATTCTTCTCATCTTTATCACCATGTCTTTGTATTTCTAAATAAAATCTATCTTTCAAAATATCATTTAATTTTAAAATTATTTTCTCCAATTCACTAATTTTGTTAAGTTTAAATAGATTTCCAAAGAAGTCGTTTTGTCCTCCAGATAAAACTAATAACTCCTCTGAGTTTTCGTAAAGATCTAACAATTTACAGTGAGGCTCTGAAGTGCTCTCAATTGATAGATAACTTTTTGAGGATATCTTTGATAAATTTTTAAATCCCAGCTCGGATTTAGCGAAAATTGGAAGTTTCGATAGAACATTTTCGAAACTAAAATTAATTTGAGAACCAATTATAGGTTGGGTTCCCTTATTGCTAATTTTTTCTGAAAATTCGAGAGCGCCACATAAATTGTAACTATCGCATATGCCTACAGCTTTTGTTTTATTTTCCTTACAATGCTCTGCTAATTCGTCTATTTTTACTGCGCCTTCACAAATTGAGTATTGAGTATGAATTTTAAAATTTGTAAATTGTTTATCTTGCGAAGGCATTACACCTTTTTAATATCCCCTTTATTAATACTCAACTTGTAATCTGCCTTGTTAGCAAGTTCTCTATTGTGAGTTGCAAAAATAATTGTTTTTTTTAATTTTTTTAATTTTAAAAAATAGGAAAATACGTCCTTTGATGATTTATGATCTAAATTTCCTGTAGGTTCATCCGCTAAAATTAAATCTGTTTGGGCTACTAAAGACCTAGCTATTGCAACTCTCTGCTGTTCGCCTCCTGAAAGTTGTTTTGGAAAATGATCTATTCGCTCTAATAAATTGAAACTTTTCAAAATTTTTTTTGCTTTTTCGCTAGAGTTATAAGGTTTTTCACCTCTTATTATCAGCGGCATTAAAACATTCTCTAAAGCAGAAAAATCATTTAATAAATTATTGTTTTGAAAAATAATGGAGATTTTTCTTTGCTTTAAATAGTCTTTTTCATCTTTAGATAGTGAAAATATATTTTTTCCATCAAGATATATTGTACCATTAGTTGGCTCATCTAACATTGCAACTAAATGTAAAAAGGACGATTTGCCTGAGCCTGACGGTCCAACCAAGGCCACCATATCCCCTTTTTTGATATTAATATTTATATTTTTAAATATTTCAATTTTATCTCTTCCGTGATTAAAGATTTTTTTAATTTTTTTAATTTCTATAAAATTTTTAGTCATATTTTAAAGCCTCTGAAGGTTTCATTTTAGAAATTATAAGTGCTGGAAAAAATGACGCAAATGAAGTTATTATTAAAGAAAAAATAAATATTAAACCTACTGAAAAAGGATTTATTTCACTTGGCATTTTATCTAAAATATAAACATCTTCTGGAAATATATTTAGTTTAAAAACTGAAGATAAAAATATTCTTATTTCCTCAATATAAAATGAAAAAATTAAGCCAAAAATAAGTCCTGCTAACGTAGCAATAAAACCTATTATGAAACCGGTTAAAAAAAAAGATTTTTGAATTGATCTATCGCTTAATCCTAATGATTTCAAAATTGCTATTTCTTTTGTTTTATTTTTTATTAAAATTGTTAGACCTGAGATTATATTGAATGCCGCAACAATTATTATTAAAGTTAAGATTATAAACATTACATTTCTCTCAACTTTTAAAGCGCTAAAAAGAGATTTGTTAAGATCTGTCCAGGTAAATACGAAAACATCTTTATTTAATTTTTGTATATATTTTTTTAAATTATCTGCTAACATTTCTTCTTCAAGATATATTTCAAGGTTAATATCTTTTTTTGATTTATTTAAAAGTGAGTATGCATCTTCCAAATTTAAAAAAGCTAGGTTTTTATCAAATTCAAAAAAACCACTGCTAAAAATTAAAGCAACCTCATAACTTTCTTGTTTTGGGAGTCCACCAAAAGGAGTTTCAATTATTGCTGAAGACATGATGTCAATTTTATCACCAACTTTTAGATCTAAATCAAAAGCTAATTCTGCACCTATCGATATTGAGCCTTTTTTAAAATTTTTCACTTTTCCATTAACTAATTTATTTTTGGATATAAAATTTGATAAATACGGAAGTCCCACCCCTTTTATCATCAACCCTTTAGTTTTTTGATCTGTAATAATAATTCCCTCACCGTTTATTGAATTTTCAAAAGTAATCTGCTCGTACTCTTCTTTAATATTTTTTTTTAAATTATCTGAGATTTTAGAAAAATTTGGTTCCACAGTTACATGCGGATTTAACCCAAGAATTTTTTTAGTTAAGTCTGTTCTAAAACCATTCATAACAGACATTACGATAATTAGTGTTGCAACACCTAGCATTATTCCAATAAATGAAAATATAGAAATAACTTTGAGAAAACCTTCTTTTCTTTTGGGTTTTAAATTTCTTATTGAGATAATTCTTTCGGCTTTACTAAACAATTTATTTTTGTAGTTTTTGTTTTATTCGTTTCAAATCTATGATCTCGCTCTTCATATTTACCTCTTTAAATTCAAATTTTTCCTCGGCTGATTTAGAGCCAACAATTATTTGAAAAGGAATTCCTATTAAATCATGTTTCATAAATTTACTTGATAAATTTTCATCAGTGTCATCTAACAATACGTCAATATTTTGTTTTTTTAGTTCATCATAAATTCTTTTTGATTTTTCAAGGTTTTCTTTATTGTTTTTATTAATGCTCGGGATTATTACTACGTCAAATGGAGAAACTGACCTTGGCCATTTCATCCTACCATCAATGTAAAATGCTTCTATTAAGGCTCCAACTAATCTTGAAACACCAATACCGTATGACCCCATTTTCACAGTGCTTTTTTTTCCATCTTGATTATCGAAAGAGCAATTAAGTGGTTTTGAATATTTGTCACCAAAGTAAAATATGTGTCCAACTTCAATTCCATTTGTTGTGAATTGATTTTTTTTTTCAACTTTTTGATTAAATTCTTTCTGATTAAACTTTTCATCTGTAACTGCGTAATAAGATGAGAACTCATTTCTCATTCTTTCTAGAGACTCTTCTGAAAAATTATATTTTTCTAAATTAATTTCAAAAATTCTTTTATCCAAAAAAATTTTGCTCTCACCAGTTTCAGCGATAATGATAAATTCATGAGATAAATCTCCTCCTATTGGGCCAGTATCAGCCGCCATAGGAATTGCATTTAAGCCCATTCTTTTGAAGGTTTTAAGATAAGAAAAAAACATTTTATTGTAGGATTTTTTTGCAGATTGCTCGTCTTGATCAAATGAATAAGCATCTTTCATAAAAAATTCTCTACATCTCATTACACCAAAACGCGGTCTAATCTCATCTCTAAATTTCCACTGAATATGATATAATAATTGTGGTAATGATTTATATGATTTTACACTTGATCTAAAAATTTCGGTAATTAATTCTTCATTAGTGGGACCGTATAACATTTCTCTCCCTTGGCGATCTTTAATTCTGAGCATTTCTTGACCGTAGTCCTCGTACCTACCACTCTCCTTCCATATATCTGCTGATTGTATTGTAGGCATTAACATTTCTTGCGCACCAATATTATTCTGTTCCTCTCTTACAATTTGTTCAATTTTTTTCATAACCTTAAATCCTAGTGGTAACCAGGAGTAAATACCGGCAGCAGACTGTTTAATCATTCCAGCTCTTAGCATTAATTGGTGTGACTTTATCTTAGCCTCTGAGGGTAAATTTTTAGTTATTGGAATAAAGAGTTGTGAAATATACATTAAATTAAGTGCTCCCTTAAATTTAAAAAATCATTTATGACCATATAATATATACCTACAAAAATAATTGAAGTAATTATAGTCGTATAAATAAACTTTTTTCCAATATTGGGATTTTTTGGTGCCCCAGGGTCCTCTCCAGCAATCTTATCATTAAATTTTGCATTATTAGGCCTTATACCAACTGGTAGTAATGAAAAAAAAACAATCCACCAAATTATAACATAAACAATTATTGACCCAGTTAATCCCATTATATTTTTGTAACATTCACTTTTGTGAAAGGTTTTTTACCAGTTTTCTCTCTAATTACTTTCCTGCAATTTTGTTTAATAGTTTCAATTAAATTTTTTTCTTGGTTTCTACTTTGTAGAGAAAATGTTTTGCAAATTTTATTTACTTCGTCTTCTATCTCAAAGAATAAATTTTCTTCATTATTTTCTCTTGGTATTCCAGTTAATGAAATTAAAGTTTTTTTTAATTTATTGCTGTTAATTATAATATTAATTTCTAGGTAACCATTAATTGAAATATTTTTTCTTTCCTTTATAGAACTAGAGTCTTTTCCAACACCCACGTCTCCATCTAAATACATTTTTCCACAAGGTGCTTTATCTATTATGATCGGCTTCTCGCCTGGTAATAATTTTATAATATCTCCATTCTCAACAAGAAGTGTTGACGCTATTTTCATTTCTTTTGCAAATAATACATGTTCTTTCATATGCCTATGTTCTCCGTGGACTGGTATAACAGATTTAGGTTTTACCCAGTTATACATATCTTTTAAATCTTCCCTATTAGGATGCCCTGATACGTGCACAAAAGCATTTTCTTCCGTAATATTTTCTATATTTTTTTTTACAATTTGATTTTGAAGGTAATAAAGTTTTTTTTCATTACCTGGTATCATTTTTGAGGAAAATATTACCGTATCACCAGACTCAAGAAAAACATCTGGATGAGTTTCATTTACAATTCTATTTAATGCGCCCATTGGCTCTCCTTGGCTTCCGGTACAAAGATAAATAATTTTATCCTTTGGCACCTTTTTTGCATCTTTTGGCTCGAGTGGTTCTATGACATTTTTTAAATATCCGCATTGTCTAGCAGCTTTATATATTCTATGCATTGATCTACCTACTAATGAAATTGCTCTTTTTGATTTTTCTGCGCAAAAGAAGATTGTTTCCATACGAGCTACATTAGATGCAAATGACGTGACTAGAACTCTATTTTTCTTTTCTTCTATTATGTTAAGTAAACTCGTTCTCACGTCTAATTCTGAACCTGCTCTTCCAGGACTAAAAACATTAGTGGAGTCACAGATCATTGTATTTACTCCCTTATTTCCTAATTCTTTAAGTTTATTTGAGTCAATTTCATTTCCTATTAATGGGTTTGGGTCTACTTTCCAATCTCCTGTGTGAAGAATTAAACCAGATGGAGTGTTAATGCTTAATCCGTTTGGCTCTAAGATTGAATGTGTGAGTGTTATAAAATCTATTTCAAATGGCCCTAGATTAATTTTGCCATTAAGAGGAATTATCTGAATAAAATTAGTAATATCAATTTTTTTTTCTTTAAATTTTTCTTTTATTAAAGTCCCAGTAAATGGTGTTGCAAAAATCTTGCATTTTAATTTAGGCCAAATTAATGCGATTGAACCTATATGATCTTCATGCGCATGAGTAAGAACTATTCCTAAAAGATCATCCTTTTTATCAACTATAAAACCTGGATCAGGATAAATTAAATCTATACCAGGTATTGAATCATCTGCGAAAGTAACTCCCATGTCCACAATAATCCATTTTCTATTCTCCTCTGACCCATAGGCATATAAATTCATATTCATGCCTATTTCCCCAGATCCACCTAGTGGACAAAAAAGCAGTTCATCTTTCATACGTTTAATTTCAATAAATTCATTAATCCCTTGATGGTTAAATCTTTATCAACAGAATTTTTCATATCAATTGAGTCTTTAAATAAATACGACAACCCTCCGGTAAGAATTATCTTAAAATTTTTTCCTGTTTGATTTTTTATCATTCTTACAATATTTTTTATCAAACCAATATACCCCCAATAAAATCCTGACTTTACGGCATTTTTTGTATTTTTTCCTATAACTTTGGAAACTTTATTTAATTTCATATGTGGTATCAGAGAAGCTTTTAAAGAGAGTGTGTTTAAAGAAAGATTAACACCAGGCGCTATAACACCACCTAAATAATTTTTTTTAACAATAACATCGAAAGTAGTAGCAGTCCCAAAATCTATTACGATACAATTTTTTTTGTTATCCATCGCTCCCATTGCATTAGCTAATCTATCTGAGCCTATTTGAATCTTATTTACTTTTATCTTTAGATTTGATTTTAAATTCTTATTTTTAAGTTCGTAAACTTTTATTTTTTTTTTTGATAGGATTAATCTTATTTTTTTAAATGCTTTTGGCACTACACTACAAAATAAAGCTCTGTTTAATTTTTTATTAATATAAGCAAAACTATTTTTTTTAAAAAAATTTTTACTTTGAATATCTTTTGTGCTATATACTATTTTTTTAATAATTTGAAAATTTAAGTCCACAAGACAAATTTTAGTTTCTGTATTTCCTATATCACCCAACAAGTACATATTAGTAGTTTATTTCAAATTCTTTTTTTATATTCTCTAAAATATTATTTTTATCAATTTTTTTTTTTGTAAACTGCTCAATATAGCCCGTGGAATAATTAATTATTTTTGGACTATTGACTAAATTTATACCAAGACCAATTATAAGATAGCTTTGGTTGTTATGCTGAACTGTTTCTTGTAAAATACCACATATTTTTTTCTTACAAACTACCAGGTCATTAGGAAGTTTTACAGAAACTTTTTTGTTTAAGGTTTTCATCAAAATTTTTTTTACTATAAGACAGTTTTTTTTGGTAAATTCTAAAATTTGCGTTTTCTTATTTATCTTAAAAAATAGGCTCATAAAAATGTTTCCTTTTATGGATATCCATCTTTTACCTCTTTGACCTCTTCCATTGGTTTGCATATCAGATATTATTATTGATGGATAAATCATATTTTTTTTGATTAAATTAATCGCAACATCATTAGTACTGTTAACACTTTTAAATCTTAAAATTTTAAATTTCATTATCCAAATAAATTATAAATTAAGCTATTTAGAATAGATGGATATAGAAAGAATGTTATAAGAATAAAACAACTCATAAATAATGTTCCGTTCACACTAAGGCTTTTACTATCATCTAATTTAAATTTATTACCATCAAAATAGATTGTTTTAATAATTTTTAAATAGTAGAATGCTGATATCACCGTTGTAAGCAAACCGATCGTCGCCAAAACATACATCTTGCTTTCTATCACAGACATAAATACATAAAATTTTGCGAAAAATCCTCCTAAAGGTGGGATTCCTGCTAAAGAAAAGAAAATTATCAAAAATGAAATAGCTAAAACTGGACGATCTTTTGAAATCCCTGATAAATTAGAAATTTCCTCAACGTATTCCCCATTTTTTTTCATCAAATAAATACAAGAAAAAGCACCCAAATTCATGACAGCATATATCGACATATATATAAGAGAACTTGAGTAACCAGAATTAGTACCAGTTGCGACACCTGCCAAAATATATCCGATATGACCGATAGAGCTATAAGCCATAAGTCGCTTTATATTCTTTTGACCAATTGCTGCCACAGCCCCAAGTATCATTGAGGCTACAGAAATAAAAATAATAATTATTTGCCACTCTTCAAGAATATTTTTAAATGGTGAGTCCATAAATCTAATTAAAGCTACAAGTCCGGCAACCTTAGGCACTATTGCAAAAAAACTTGTTATTGAGGTTGGTGCTCCCTCGTATACATCAGGAGTCCACATGTGAAATGGGACTGCGGAAATTTTGAACGCAAGGCCAACAAGTATAAAGACCATTGCAAAAACCGCTCCAATATTTCCTGAATTTAGGGAGTTTTTTATCAATTCAAAATTTGTAGATCCAGTGAAACCATATAATAGTGAACAACCATAAAGAAGAAGACCAGAAGATAGTGCGCTCAACACAAAATATTTTATACCCGACTCTGCTGATTTAATATTTTTTCTATCAAAAGAAGCTAAAATATATAAGGATAAAGATTGCAATTCTAAACCTAAATAAAAAAGAATTAAGTCATTTGAGCTAACCATAAAAAACATACCTAAAACTGAGAGTAAAATAATTATTGGGTATTCAAATTTTGAAATATTTTTATCTTTAACAAATCTTTGAGATGAAAATAAAACAAATAAACATGATAGTGAAATTAATATTTTTGAGAAACTGGATAGTGGGTCACTTATAAAACTTTCTAATAATATTTCATTTACACCAAAATTAAGAAAAATTAAAAAGCCGGTCCCAATTAAGCTTAAAAATGATAGATTTAATATAAGAGAATAACTATTTTGTTTAAATACACCTATCATTAATAAGGTTGCGATCGATAAAAATAAAAATATTTCAGGAGCTATTATATTTAAATTAATCATTTAATTTTGTGCCAAAGATTTCAAATTTAATTCGTTGTTGTAGTTCTCAATCAAATTGTTCACTGAAAGACTAAAGGTATTTATAAGGGGCTCAGGATAAAAACCAAAAAATATCGTCATAAATACTAATATTGATAAAACAACCCCTTCAGATATATTTATATCTCTCAATGACTTAATATTTGAATTTTTAGTCTCTCCAAAGATAACTCTTTTAGATAGCCATAACATATATGCTGCAGCTAAAATTACTCCAATGCTTGCTAAGACTGCTAGAATAAAACTTTTTTTGAAAGCTCCAACTAACACTAAAAATTCACCAATAAAACCACTTGTTCCCGGGAGACCTAAAGCAGAAAGTGCAAAAACTATAAATAAGAAAGAAAACTTTGGTAAATAATTTACAACACCACCATAATCGCTAATTTTTCTTGAGTGCATTCTATCGTAAAGAACGCCTACACACAAAAAGAGAGCAGCTGAAACCAAGCCGTGACTTAACATTTGAAACATGCTTCCTTCAATTCCTTGTTGAGTGAAAGTAAAAATCCCTAAAGTTACAAACCCCATGTGTCCCACAGATGAGTAAGCGATTAGTTTTTTCATATCGTCTTGCATTAAAGCTACGAGAGAAGTGTAAATAATCGCAATTATGCTTAAAATAAAAATTAAAGGAGTAAAATAATCTGATCCATAAGGAAACATTCCAATCGAAAATCTTATAAATCCATATCCTGCCATTTTTAATAAGATCGCAGCTAAAATTACTGATCCAGCCGTTGGTGCTTCAACATGAGCATCAGGTAACCAAGTATGCACAGGCCACATAGGCATTTTCACAGCAAATGAGCTAAAGAAAGCTAACCATAATAAATTTTGATATTCTTTTGGAATTTTAATTTCATAGATTTGTGTTACATCAGTGGTTCCAGTTATCCAATAAATGGCAATTATTGCGACAAGCATTAAAACAGAACCAAGTAACGTATATAAAAAAAATTTAAATGCAGAATAAACACGTCTAGACCCACCCCATACTCCAATAATTAAAAACATAGGTATTAAACCTGCCTCAAAGAATAGATAAAATATTACAAGATCGAGGGAGCAAAAAACCCCGATCATAAAAGTCTCAAGTATTAATATTGAAATTAAAAACTCTTTAAGTCTTGTTTTAATGCTTCTGATGCATGAGATTATACAGATTGGAGTTATAAAAGCGGTAAGCACTATGAAGAGTATTGAAATACCATCAATTCCTAATTTGAACTTTATAAATCCATTTATCCAATTTTTTTCCTCTAAAAATTGAAATTCAGTAGTAGTTTCATCGAATAGATACCACAAGAATAAACAGAGAAGAAAATTTACTAGGCTTGTGAAAAGAGCGATGCTAATTGTGCTATTAACATTTTTGGACCGAGAAACAATAATAAATAAAGCCCCAAGCAGAGGAATTAAAATAATTGATGATAAAATTGGATAGTTCATTAATTCAAAATTAAATATGTTATTAAAGCAGAAAGACCGATGAGCATTACAAATGCGTAATCATATATATATCCGCTCTGAAATTTTACAGCTTTATTTGTTAAGTTTTTTACTAAATTTGAGATTCCATTTGGACCAAATTTATCGATTGTATTTTCGTCTCCCTTTTTCCATAAAAAAAGGCCTAATTTTTTAATTGGGTTTACAAAAATTAGATCGTAGAGTTCATCGATGTACCATTTGTTATACAAGAAATTATAAAGTGGTAAATTAGTTTTTTTAAATCCGGTCAAAAAATTTGTATCTTTAATATATAAACGATATGTAATTGGAATTGATACAATGATAATTACAGGGGTAATAATTAAAAGCCATAGTGGTATATGGTCATGGCTTTCATATTCTAAAAAAAATATCGACTCTTGCCAAAAATTAATACTCGAGTTTCCTATAAAAATATCTTTAAAATAAAAACCAGAAAAAATTGCGCCTAAAGATAGTATAATAAGAGGAATTAACATAATAACTGGAGACTCGTGAGTCTTATTAATATCAATATCTTTATTATTATAATTTCCAAAAAAAGTTATAAAGAATAATCTCCAAGAATAAATCGAGGTTAAAAAGGCAGTTAAAATGCCAATTGAAACTGCATAATTTCCTAGTAAAGTATTTTTAAAAAATGCAAACTCTATAATCGCTTCTTTTGAATAAAAACCTGAAAGAAAAGGAAAACCCGTTAAAGCTAATGTTCCTATGAGCATTAAAGACATTGTCCAAGGTATTTTTTTCCATATTCCTCCCATTTTAGTAATATCTTGCTCATCATTAAGAGCATGTATAACCGAACCAGCACCAAGAAATAATAGTGCTTTAAAAAATGCGTGCGTAAACAAATGAAAAATTGCGACATGATACGCTCCAACACCAGCAGCAAAAAACATGTAGCCTAATTGACTGCAGGTTGAATAAGCAATAATTTTTTTTATATCATTCTGAACTAGCGCAACTGAAGCTGCGAAAATGGCTGTGACCATTCCAATTACCGTTATTATAGATAAAGCTGTTTCTGAAAATTCATATAATGGAGAGCAACGTACCACTAAAAAAACTCCTGCAGTCACCATAGTTGCAGCATGTATCAGAGCTGAAACAGGTGTTGGCCCCTCCATGGCGTCTGGAAGCCAAGTGTGTAGGAAAAATTGAGCGGATTTTCCCATAGCGCCAATAAATAAAAAAATGCAAATAAGTGTTATCAGATTGAATTCGCCGACGATAAAATTGATTTTCTTATCTGCTAAATCCTCTACAGACGAAAAAACTTCGTTAAAATTAATTGATCCAAAAAAATAAAATATAAGAAAAATTCCGATTGCTAAACCAAAATCACCTATCCTATTTACAATAAATGCTTTAATTGCTGCATTATTAGCTGTTTCTCTTTTAAACCAAAAACCAATTAAAAGATAAGAACACAATCCAACACCCTCCCAGCCAAAAAAGAGTTGTAAAAAATTATCAGAAACGACTAGACAAAGCATTGAGAATGTAAATAAGGATAAATAAGACATAAACCTGGGCTTATGTGGATCATGACTCATGTAACCCAAAGAATAAACGTGCACTAATGCAGAAACTAAAGTTACAACAACCAACATTACAGAGCTTAATGGATCGATATTTATTGACCAATTAGCTGAAAAATTACCAGATGTAATCCATTCAAACACAAGGTAATTACCATAATCATTATTATTGAGACCTTCGTAGAAAATAATTACTGAAAAAACTGCCGAAATAGAAACTAATAAGCAAGATGTTATTTGAGAAAACAAATTCCCTAAAAATCTTCCAAAATAGCAGACTATTGCACCGATCAAGGGTAAAAAAATTGTCGCGTATTCCATTTATCCTTTCATTTCATGAATGTCTTCAACTCTAATTGATCCTTTGTTTCTGTAGAACATTACAATTATCGCAAGACCTATAGCGGCCTCGGCCGCAGCGACTGTGAGAGTTAGCATTGTGAAAACCTGACCTAGAATGTCACCAGAAAAAATAGAAAAAGAAATTAAATTAATATTTACTGCTAATAAGATTAGCTCTATTGACATTAAAATTACAATTACATTTTTTCTATTCAAAAAAATTCCTAAAACCCCAAGAAAAAAAATGATTGCTCCTAAAGTAAGATAATGTCCTAATCCTATTTCAATCATCAACTTTTACTCCTTTATTAAACTTGACCTCTTCTAAAATAACAGAGGAAGACCTGTCTCTACTTATTTGTTTTAAGTAACTTTGTGTTTTAACATTATCTCTTTTTCTAAAAGTCAAAATAATCGCGCCTATCATCGCTAATAATAAAATTATTCCTGAAAGTTGAAAATATAAGAAGTATTCAGTGTATAGTACATTTCCAAGTTGGTGTGTGTTTGAAATCTGCTCATTAATTATTAAAGTTGAACTTGACATCAAATTGTCTTTGTATTGCCATCCTCCCACGACAACTAGTAGCTCTAAAAAAATTAATAGACCTACTAACAACCCTGAGGGGATATGTGTAGCTTTTTTTCCTATAAACCAAGACTGCTTCTGTTGTGCAACGTTCAACATCATTACAACAAATAAAAACAAGACTGCAACAGCGCCAACGTAAACAATTAACAAAATCATACCAATAAATTCTGCCCCAACCATTATAAATAAACATCCTACAGAAATAAAATCCAGAATAAGAAAAAATACTGAGTTCACCGTATTTCTAGAAGCGATCACCATCAATGCAGAAAAAATCGCCATTATTGAAAAAAAATAAAAAAAGAAAGCGTGAGCTATCATTTACCTATAAATTTTATCTAGTTTAATGTTTTTAGCTAAAACTGACTCCCATTTATCACCATTGTCCAAAAGTTTCTTTTTATTATAGTAAAGCTCTTCTTTGGTCTCCGTTGCAAATTCAAAATTTGGGCCTTGCACAATAGCATCTACAGGGCAAGATTCTTGACACAAACCACAATAAATACACTTGAGCATATCAATATCATATCTAGTAGTTTTTCTACTCCCGTCTTTTCTTTCCTCAGACTCGATTGTAATAGCTTGTGCTGGGCAAACCGCTTCACATAATTTACACGCGATACACCTCTCTTCTCCATTTGGGTACCTTCTTAATGCATGCTCGCCTCTAAATCTTGGACTAATTGAACCTTTTTCAAATGGATAGTTAATAGTTTTCTTTGTTTTAAAAATTTCTTTGATTGCTTTAACTATTGCTAAGATAAATTCGTACAAAAAAATTGTTTTAAAAATTCTGTTAATTTTCATTTAAACTCCAGCCTTTGGTAATTTATCAAAATAATATAAAAAACTTGCAGTTAAGATAACGTATATAAGAGAAAATGGGAGGAAAATTTTCCAGCCCAGCCTCATTAATTGATCGTATCTGTATCTTGGTACTACTGCCTTAATTACTGCAAACAAGAAAAATAACATTAAAATTTTTAATATCATCCACATAGGTGCTGGAATAATATTCATTGGAAAAATATCAATAGGGGGCAACCAACCTCCTAAAAATAGAATTGAACCCATTGCGCACATTAATAAAATGTTTGCATATTCCCCTAACCAAAACATTGCATACATCATTCCTGAATATTCTGTTTGATAACCTGCAACAAGTTCGGACTCTGCTTCGGGTAAATCAAATGGGGGTCTATTAGTCTCGGCCAATGCAGAGATGAAAAAAACAACGAACATTGGAAATAGTGGAATTACAAACCAGAGATCTTTTTGAGCCATAACAATATCTTTTAAATTCAAGGAACCCACACAAAGTAAAACATTGATAATAATTATACCTATAGAAACCTCGTAAGAAACCATTTGTGCAGCTGATCTTATAGCACCTAGAAATGGATACTTTGAATTGGAGGCCCATCCACCTAATAATATTCCATAAACACCCAAAGATGAAACAGCAAATAAATATAAAATTCCCACATTTATATCTGCCAAAACAAAGTCAGCGCTCATGGGTATCACTGCCCATGCAATTAAAGCTAGAGTCATTGTAATTATAGGAGCTAAAATAAAAAGTACCTTGTTTGCACTTGCAGGAATTACAATCTCTTTGAAGATGTATTTCAAAGCGTCTGCAAGAGTTTGTAACAGGCCAAAAGGTCCAACAACATTAGGGCCTTTTCTTTTCTGGACTAAACCCCATACCCTTCGATCTAACCATACAATCATAGCTACTGAAACTAATATGGGTATTAATAAAAACAGAATTTTATAAATCTCCTCGAAAATAAAAATCATTGTGTTCATGTTAATTATTTGTCCCCTCTTTTAAATTTTTAACTCTTACATCTCTGCATTGGCTCATGGTCTTTGAAGATCTTGAAATAGAATTTGAAAAATAGTAATCAATGTCTCTTATTTTTACATGTTCATCTAAAAATGTTGAATTGGTATTGTCTTTTGTAAACTCTGTAAAATTTGGTAATTCTCCGATGTTGGAGGTATTCTTCAGATTTTGTATTGCTTGGTCTCTTAAATCATTAAAATTTTTAAATTGCTTTTTTTGCTCATTTTTTAATATTATCATCTCAAAGATTTTCCAATCCTCTTTTACGTCATTAATAGGGTAAGACGCTTTTCTACACTCTTGAAGTCTTCCTTCTAAATTTAAAAAAAGACCATTTTGTTCAGTAAACGCGGGACTAGGTAAAATTAAATCAGCAATCTCCGCACCTCTATCACCGTGACTTCCTTGATATACAATAAATTCATCATTTTTTTTAAAATCAAAGTTATCTGAGCCTAGCAAATAAATTAATTTAAATTCTTTGTTCTTTAATTTTTCAAAAAAAGTAAAATTCTCTCCGTTTGAAATACTATAAAACCCTAAGTCCAGTGCACCCACAGTTGAGGCATTCTGAATTAATATATTAAGAGGATTCCAATCTTTTTTGACCAGATTGTTTGAAATAAGAAAATTTTTGAACCCGCTAAGAATAAATTGACCGCTAGAAAGTTCTAAAGCAGACTCTCCAATAATAATCATGGGGTTTTTTGCTGATTTAATTTTATCAGTGAAATTATCTTTGCCCTCAATAATATCTTTTATAATTTTAGTGTTATTTCCTATTATTGTATAATCATAGGTCAAATCTCCTGGATCTCCTATTGAATATATTTTTGTTTTATTGTGTAAAAAAGACTTCCGGATCCTTGCATTTACCATAGTTGCTTCATGTCTAGGATTGCATCCGACAAGTAAAATTAGATCAGCATTTTCTATACCCTGTATAGATGAGTTAAAGATATAATTTTGCTTGTTGCCAGGATTAATAAAAAATTTTTTTTCTCTAAAATCAAAATTTGAAACTTTTATACTCTCAAGAAATTTTTTAAAAGCAAAAGTATTTTCGATACTAATCATATCGCCTAGATGACCGGCAATCTCTGATGGCTTAAGATTATTGATTTTTTCAGATAATACAGAGATAGCTTCGTCCCAACTGGTTTTTATAAATTTACCAGATCTTTTTATATAAGGGGTGTCTAATCTTTGTTTTAATAATCCATCACATGAGTATCTAGTTTTGTCTGATATCCATTCTTCGTTGATATCTTCGTTTACCCTAGGTAAAATTCTTTTTACTTCCCAGCCATATGTATCAACTCTAATATTAGATCCAACCGCGTCAGTGACATCAATGCTTTCTGTCTTTTTTAATTCCCACGGTCTAGCTTCAAAAGCATAGGGTTTTGATGTCAGAGCACCGACTGGACATAAATCGATTACATTAGCGGATAATTCTGAGTCCATTGATTTTTCTAAATAAGTTGTAATTTCCATGTTTTCACCTCTTCCAATAGCGCCTATTTCTTCCACGCCTGCTACCTCTTCTACAAATCTTACACATCTTGTGCAGTGAATACATCTAGTCATTTGAGTTTTGATAAGTGGACCCATATATTTATCTTGAACTGCTCTTTTATTTTCTGAAAATCTTGATTTATCAAAGCCGTAGTAAAGTGATTGATCCTGTAGATCACACTCACCGCCTTGATCACAAACCGGGCAGTCCAATGGATGATTGGCTAATAAAAACTCCATTACACCTTTTCTAGCTTTCTCTACCATTTCAGTGTTTGTCTTAATATTCATTCCTTCAGCAGCAGGCATTGCGCATGATGCTATTGGTTTTGCAGATTTTTCCATCTCTACTAAACACATTCTGCAATTTCCAGCTATGGATAGTTTTTCATGGTAACAAAATCTTGGAATTTCTACATTAGCTAATTCACAGGCCTGTAAAACAGTCATCCCGTTTTCAAATTCAATTTCTTTACCGTTAATTACAATTTTAGGCATTTTTTTTCTCCAGTAAGTGCTGGTCGATTAAATACGGCACGTCTTTTTTCTTTTTAATTAAAGGATCATTACTGCATCTCTTATCGATTTCTTTTCTAAAATGTCTGAGTAAGCCCTGAACTGGCCAAGCAGAACCCTCTCCAAATGCACAAATCGTATGGCCCTCTATTTGTTTAGTGACATCATCTAATAAATTAATATCACTGTGTGTTGCATCACCTTTTCTTGCTCTTTCTAAAATTCTCCACATCCAACCTGATCCTTCTCTACAAGGAGTGCATTGGCCACAACTTTCATGTTTATAAAATCTAGCTATTCTTGCCATACAAGCTAAAATATCTTGATCTTTATTTATGACAACTATTCCAGCGGTTCCTAATCCACTTTTGTTTTCAATTAGAGAGTCAAAATCCATGGTGATAGTATCGCAAATTTTTTTTGGAAGTAATGGCATTGATGAGCCACCTGGTATCACAGCTTGTAAATTGTCCCAACCTCCTTGAACACCCCCGGCATAACTCTCTATGAGTTCTTTTAATGGAATACCCATTTCCTCTTCCACATTGCAAGGTTTGTTTACGTTTCCTGAGATACAAAAAATTTTTGTTCCTGTATTTTTTGGCTTACCTATTGATTTAAACCAATCAGATCCCTTTTTTAATATTGTTGGCACTACAGCTATTGTTTCAACATTGTTTACGATTGTTGGGCTGCCGTATAAACCTACTAAAGCGGGAAACGGAGGCTTTAATCTTGGTTGCCCTTTATTTCCTTCAAGACTTTCTAGTAAAGCAGTTTCTTCTCCGCATATATATGCTCCTGCGCCATAATGAATATGAATATCAAAATCCCATCCAGAATTAGCAGCATTTTTTCCTAAAAATTTTTTTTCGTACGCTTGATTAATTGCCTCCTGTAATCTTTGACCTTCTTTTAAATATTCACCACGAATATAAATATAACAAACATGAGCGTTCACTGCGTAACCTGCTATTAAACATCCCTCTATTAATTTTTGCGGTTCAAATCTTAATATATCCCTGTCTTTGCAAGTACCGGGTTCTGACTCATCAGCGTTTATGACAAGATAATGTGGTCTGGATCCAACTTTTTTTGGTGCGAATGACCATTTTAGTCCTGTAGAAAAACCAGCGCCTCCTCTTCCTCTTAGCTCAGAATTTTTTATTTCATTTATTATCCAGTCTCTCCCTTTTTTAATAATTTCATTGGTATTTTTCCAATCATTTCTTTTAATTGCATTTTCAATTTCCCATCCAAATTCATTATATAAATTTTTAAAAATTCTATTTTCTTCTTTAAGCATTTTGATCTCCACTTATTTTATAACTTTTTTCTGGAGCGGTATTTTTTCTACCCCTAAATGATCCAGGTTTGAGTGGTTTGTTATTTTGCAATGATTCAATAATTTTTGTAGTGCTTTTCTCATCTAAATCTTCAAAATAGTCATCATTAATTTGAATTACTGGTGCATTTACGCAAGCACCAAGGCACTCTACTTCCATCCATGAAAATAAACCGTCTTTAGAAACTTCATTTTCTTTTTTAGAAATCTTGTTTTTGCAAACCTCAACTATCTTCGCTGCACCTCTCAATAAACAAGGGCTTGTGGTGCAAACTTGAAAGAAATTTTTTCCAACTGGTGCCAGATTATACATTGAGTAAAAAGTAGCAATTTCATAAACCCTAATGTATGGCATTGACAAATATTTACCGATATACTTTATCGCAGCTAGTGGTATCCAATTATTGTTTTGTTTTTGTGCCAAATAGAGAAAAGGCATTACCGCGCTTTTTTTATTTTTATTGGGATATTTTTTCAAAATTTCTTCAGCTAATTTTAAATTTGTTTCTGTAAATACAAAATCTTTTGGCTGGTTTTCATAAACTTTTTTTAAACTCATCTGTCTACCTCTCCAAAAACAATATCTAAAGATCCTAAAACTGCAGGCACATCTGCTAACATATGTCCTTTTATTAAATAATCCATTGCCTGTAAGTGAGAAAAACCTGGAGCTCTGATCTTACATCTATAAGGTCTGTTGCTCCCATCCGATATTAAATAAACTCCAAATTCACCTTTAGGTGCTTCTACAGCGGTATATACATTCCCGGCTGGCACTCTATATCCCTCGGTAAACAATTTAAAATGATGTATAAGCGCTTCCATTGACTGCTTTATTTCATCCCTTTTAGGTGGCGAAATTTTACCGTCAATTGATTTTACTGGCCCTTTAGGAAGTTTCTCAATACATTGATTTATTATTTTAACGCTTTCCCGCATTTCTTCCATTCTGCAAAGATATCTGTCATAACAATCTCCATTTTTCCCGATTGGAATTTTAAAATCTAAATCAGTGTAACATTCATAAGGCTGTGATTTTCTCAGATCCCATGACACACCCGAGCCTCTTAACATAACGCCTGAAAAACTGTGATCTAAAGCCTCTTGTTTTGTTACAAGACCAATATCAACATTGCGTTGCTTAAAAATTCTATTATCTGTTAACAAATCCTCTAGATCATCGATAACTCTCGGGAACTTTTTACAAAAATTTGAAATATCACTTATTAATTTAGTTGGTAAATCTTGATGTACACCGCCAGTTCTAAAATAATTTGCGTGAAGTCTTGAGCCTGATGCTCTCTCGTAAAAAGTCATTAGAGTTTCTCTCTCTTCAAAGCCCCACAGCGATGGAGTTAAAGCTCCAACATCTAAGGCTTGAGTAGTAACATTTAAAAGGTGACTTAAAATACGTCCGATTTCACAAAATATTACTCTGATATATTTAGCTCTAATAGGGACGTCAATTTTTAGAAGTTTTTCAGTTGCAAGTGCAAATGCGTGCTCTTGGTTCATTGGAGCTACATAATCTAATCTGTCAAAATATGGTAAGGCCTGTGTATATGTTTTATGCTCGATTAATTTTTCCGTACCTCGGTGTAAAAGTCCTATATGTGGATCAGCTTTTTCAACAACTTCTCCATCAAGTTCTAGAATAAGTCGTAACACGCCGTGCGCGGCAGGATGCTGGGGACCAAAATTTAGATTAAGAGTTTTAGTTTTTTTTGTCATGTTTTTTATCGTTTATTTCTTTCATATACTTTGTTCCTTCCCATGGGCTTGAAAAATCAAAATTTCTGTAGTTTTGTTCTAATTTTACTTCTTCATAGATAACTTTTTTTTCTTTTTCGCTATATCTAACTTCGTTAAAGCCAGTGAGAGGAAAATCTTTTCTCAATGGATGGCCCTTGAAATTATAGTCTGTTAAAATTCTTCTTAAATCGGGATGACCAATGAACTTTACTCCATACATATCAAACACTTCTCTCTCCATCCAGTTTGCTGAAGGAAAAATTTTTGTGATAGATGGTATTTTATTTTCTATCTCGAAACTAATTAAAATTTTTACCCTCATATTATTTTCGTGCGACAGCATGAGGTAAATTAGGTTAAATCTTTTTTCTTCCTCAGGGTAATCCACCCCTGCTATATCTATTAGTTGTCTAAATTTAGATTTTTCATTATTTTTAAGAAATTTTATTACACCTTCCAAATTTTCTTTCGTAGTTGTAATTAATAGTTCTTCGTTCTCTATTTTTGAATTTACTATTTTATTAGCTAGTTCTGAGTTGATTAGTTTTTCTAGATTTATTAAATTTTTTAATTCCATTTTTCTATCTGTTTTGATTGCCTTCTCGTCTTATTTTCTTTTGTAATTGCATAACACCATATAACAGGGCTTCAGCTGAAGGCGGGCAGCCTGGAACATAAACATCAACGGGGACAATTTTATCACAGCCTCTTACAACAGAATAAGAGTAGTGATAATATCCACCTCCATTGGCACAGCTTCCCATAGATATAACATACCTTGGTTCTGGCATCTGATCATAAACTTTCCTTAATGCTGGTGCCATTTTATTTGTTAATGTCCCAGCAACTATCATTACATCAGATTGTCTTGGTGAAGCTCTTGGAGCTGCACCAAATCTTTCTAGATCGTACCTTGGCATTGAAGTCTGCATCATCTCAACAGCACAGCATGCTAGTCCAAAAGTCATCCAGTGTAATGAGCCGGTTCTTGCCCAATTTATCAAATTGTGTGTGGATGTGGTAATAAATCCCTTTTCACTAAAATCTTTAGCTAACTTTTTAAATTCTTCTGGAATTTGTTTCTCTCTCTCGTTCATATCTTTAAAATTTATTCCCATTCTAAAGCTCCTTTTTTCCACTCATAAATAAATCCAATAGTTAAAATTCCTAGGAAGATCATCATTGACCAAAAGCCTAGTGCGCCTATATTTCCTAATGAAATTGCCCATGGAAAAAGAAATGCGATTTCCAAATCAAATATTATGAATAATATTGCTACTAGATAAAATCTAACATCGAATTCCATTCTTGAATCGTCAAAAGCTTCAAAACCACATTCATAGGCTGAAAGCTTTTCGGGGTCGGGGTTATTCGGTGCTGACAAATAATTTACGACAATAAAACCGACGCTAAGCATCAGTGCTAAAGCTAAAAAAATGATAATTGACAAATAGTCAGATAAAAAACTGTAAATCATATTTTGTTAACACCTACCTTAATACAATTGCTTAAGGATTCTTGTATTAACTAGTTTCTTTTATAACATTTTTAAAAGAAGTGTACAGTACAAGACGTAGCAGTTTTAAGTACACCCACAGCTAATTTTAATCTAGATGAAAATCATTATCAACTAGTGGCGGGAGTGACGGGACTCGAACCCGCGACCTCCTGCGTGACAGGCAGGCGCTCTAACCAAACTGAGCTACACCCCCATAAAGTTTTACTGGTGGGCGGTAAAGGACTCGAACCTATGACCCTCTCGGTGTAAACGAGATGCTCTACCAACTGAGCTAACCGCCCTCCTCACTTAAATAAAATCGAGATATACAATAAAAACTTTATAAAGTAAAAAAGTATTTAATTTTTAGTGTAATTTATATAAATACCAGTATTATTGTAATATTATGATTATAACTTGTAATTGTGGTGAAAAGAAATTTAAACTTCCTGATAACACTATTCCACCGTCTGGCAGATTGGTTCAGTGTGGATACTGCGGTTTAAAATGGACACAGTTTCCTGTAAAACAGAAAATAAAAAAACCGCCAACAAAACCCGTTCTGGTAAAATTAGGTGACAAGAGGCCAAAGCCTAAGAAAAAAATTAAAAAAAACGAGGGACCAACAATTTACTCTAGCGAGTACTTAGAAAAAAAACATGGAATTAAAATTCAATCCTCGGAAAAAACCTCTAGTAAAAAATATAAAAAGGCTCAAAGAGAAAATGTAAACATTGGCATTGGCTTTTATGGTTGGTTAATAATTTTAGTAATTTTTGTTATAGGAATTTTGGGTATTCTTAATTTAACGCAGGATATTATCATTTTTTATTTTCCTTTTTTCGAGAGCTATTTAACATATCTATTTGAGACTCTTAACAATTTAAAGGAAATATTTAATGATTTTTTTTCTAACTATTAGGTTTCTCTAAATCTTTAATATTTATAAATTCATTTTTTATATTCGGATTGTTTTTTTTAATTTCTTTATAAAAGTTCCATGCTAGAACCAAAACTGCAGATTCGTTATATTTATTCAGAATATTTTTGTCTTTAATTTGTAAATCTGTACCTGGTATAAACTTATTATGTTTAAGTTGATTATCCTCAATCACGTAGTTAATTTCTTCAGATATACCAAAAAAATTTAATAGTGTTGTGGCTTTTGCTGGAGCACCATAAGCAATAATATCTTTATATTTATTTTTAATTTTTTTTAAATTTATTTTCGTCGAACGTCTAATGTTGTAAATTTCCTCACCAAAAGTTTTATATGTTGCGAATTTTTTTAAACCTTCATTTTCTTCTTTTTTTAATAATTGACTTACACTTTTATCAATTTTTTTTGAATTTCTTTTACTTATATATATTCTTAAGGAACCCCCATGTGTATTTATCTCTTCAGCTTTGAATATAGAGGCGTCAAATTTTTTAAAAAAATTTGTTAATGAAGTAAGGGACCAATAATTATAATGTTCGTGATAAATATTATCAAAAGTTACATCTTGTAATGTTCTAAGCAAATATTGTACTTCGATGATCAAAATTCCTTTTTTGCTTAAAAGTTTAAGCATACAATCTGCCATCTGATTTAAATCGTCTGAGTGAGCAAAAACATTTGAGGCTAAAATTAAATCTGCTTTTTTTTTAATTCTTCTTAAGATTTTAAAGTTTAGAAAACTGTTTATTGTTTTAATTTTATTTTTGTTGGCAATTTTGGCCAAATTTTTAGCCGGTTCTATTCCCAAAATATTTTTAAAATTTAAATCTTTAAAAGGTTTTAAAGCAACCCCGTCGTTGCTTCCTATATCAATAATAAAAGATTTTTTTGAGCTTAATTTAAACTGCTTGATATAATTTTCTGCAGCTTTTTTAAAGTGTAATTTAAAAGAATTTGTCGTTGACGAGGTGTATAAATAATTTGAAAACATTTTTTTTGGATCAACCGCGACTGATAATTGGCAGTTGTGACAGTTTGGACAATAATTCATTTCAAGTGGGTATAGATCGTATTTCTCTTTTTTTGATTTAAGTAAATTATTTGCCAAAGGTTGAAAACCTAAAGAGACAACTCTTTTTAAATTGCTGTTATCACATGATCTGCAGTTAAATTTATAATTATTAAGTAAAAAATTTTTTTCTTTTTCATCAATAATATCTTTTTTAATTGTATGAGTGACGCCATAATTTTTATGTTCTCTTTCACCTCTCACTAGATTAAGGAACACTGTGTCCTTTGTGAAAACCATAGTATGAGCAACATTGGGTTTTATAATTGATAATTCACCTTCGTTTACTACTTGGGTAATTTTTGGAGAATGTGGATTTAATAAATCTTTATAAATTTCAATAATTTGTCCTTTAGTAAATAAACATTTTTGTTCTTGAATAGGATGATAATGATTAGCTCTCATCGTTCCTTTTTTTGATTTAATTAAACCAATCAAATTAATAGGCTCGGTTAATTCGTGATTACTTATCGTACCTCGTTTATCTTTAAATTCGTTTTCTCCATGCTTTATAAACTCAATTTCTTTAATTAAATTTTGTTTGGACCATCTTAAAATCATTTCCTCAATACATCTCTCTAAATTGTAAAGAAATTTGAAACCTCGGTTCAAGATCTTTTTATTTGAAAGTGAGAATCCTAGGTTAGGAACTTCGTCATTGGTCTCCATTATTGAGACCTTGGGATTAATTTTTTTACAAATACTTGCCACTTCTTTAACAGTCACTGCCTCTTTGCTTAAGTTAAAAATCTCTGAATTGATATCGTCTCTTTCTTCCATAAATTTAAAACATCGTGCAACATCTATTACGGGAACCAAACTTTTTAATTGTCTTCCACCGGCAAAAAGTTTTAGTTCACCATTTTGTGATGTAATTTTTGAAAATAAATTTGGCATTATGTTTATTCTGGTTGTGTCTGATGAATAACCATAAACGGAACCAAGCCTTAATATAACAAAGTTTTTACCTGAGTTTTTTAATTGATTTTCATTAATTGCTTTTGATCTTGCATATGAAAGCACTGGAAACGTTTTTTCCTCTTCGTCAATGTCACTTTTTACTTTATCTATTCCCTCAAAAACGACATGTGTTGATGGTAGTATAATTTTACACTTATCTTGGATACTTTCTAAAATATTTTGTGTTCCGTCTTTAGCTACTTGCAGTATCTTTTCATCTTTAATGTTATCAATCTCACTTTTGACTCTAGGAACATCAGTCACACCTGCTAAATGGTGGACCACGTCTGCATTTTTACAAACTTTATGGATTAATTTTTTATCTAGAATATCGCCATGAATAAATTCTATATTCCAGTTGCGTAATTGACTAACTCTTTCGGATATAAATCTATTATCAACTACAATAATTTCGTTGTTCCAACTAATCCCGGAATATAATTTACATAGCTCAGTACCTATGTAACCCAACCCCCCGGTGATGATAATTTTTTTTTTCATCAAAATACTACAAAAAATTAAGTCTAATGATATTTGTTTTAATTAAATAAAACAATACAATCTTACTCAAGAATTTAATGTCTGCTTGTAGCTCCAGATTTTGACTTTTGTTTGTCAGATAGTTGATTAACTTCAACCCACTCTACTCTCTTTAAAGGCTTAGTTAGTGCAACTTTTAAAACTTCATCAACATTTTTAACTGGGATTATTTCCATGCTTTCTTGTATTGATTTTGGAACTTCTCTTAAGTCTTTCTTGTTATCAATCGGAATTAATACTTTTTTAATACCAGCTCTGTGAGCAGCTAGAAGTTTCTCTTTTAAACCGCCTATAGGTAAAACAAGACCTCTTAAAGTAATTTCACCAGTCATAGCTACATTTTTATTTACGGGTATTTCTGTTGCTGCAGATATAATAGAAGTGACCATTGCAATACCTGCAGAGGGGCCGTCTTTGGGTGTAGCTCCCTCAGGGACATGAATATGAAAATCTTTTTTATCGAAAATCGGTGGAATTATTCCATAGTCGAGGCTTTTAGATCTTATATAAGATTTTGCAGCTTTCACCGACTCCTGCATCACATCACCAAGTTTTCCAGTAATTTGCATTTTGCCTTTTCCCGGCATTATCGCTGACTCAATTTTAAGTATTTCTCCTCCTACTTCGGTCCATGCTAAACCAGTTACTACTCCTATTCTATTTTCCTCTTCAATTTCTCCATACTTAAATTTCTGAACACCCAAGTAATCATCAAGATCTTTTTCTTTCAATGGGTTGCTTACACTCTCTTTGGCATCAATTTTCTTTACTAATTTTCTCGCTATCTTTGCTATTTCTCTCTCAAGGTTCCTCACTCCTGACTCTCTTGTGTAATGTCTTATAATTTTCCTATTTACGTTTTCATCAATATCCCATTCCTCTTTTTTTAAACCATTATTTTCCCCTTGTTTGGGAATTAAGTATTTTTTAGAAATATTTACTTTTTCATCTTCAGTGTATCCAGAAATTCTTATTACTTCCATTCTATCGAGTAATGGAGGCAAGATATTTAAAGTGTTTGCAGTTGTGACGAACATTACATCAGAAAGATCGTAATCTACCTCTAAGTAATGGTCATTAAATTCTTTGTTTTGTTCTGGATCTAAAGCTTCAAGTAAGGCAGAAGAAGGATCTCCTCTATAGTCGTTTCCTACTTTATCTATTTCATCTAATAAAAAAAGTGGGTTTTTAGAACCAGCTTTTTTCATCATTTGAATAATTTTGCCAGGAAGAGAACCTATATAAGTTCTTCTGTGACCCCTTATCTCTGCTTCATCTCTTATCCCTCCCAAAGAAAATCTTATAAATTTTCTATTGGTAGCTTTAGCTATAGACTTTCCTAAAGAAGTTTTTCCAACACCTGGCGGTCCAACTAAACATAGTATGGGTCCTTTCATTTTTTGTATTCTTTTTTGGACTGCTAAAAATTCAATAATTCTTTCTTTAACTTTTTCTAGACCATAATGATCTTCATCTAAAATTTTTTGGGCATTTTTTAAGTCAGTATTAATTTTTGTTTTGTTAGACCATGGGATTTCTGTCATCCAGTCTAGATAATTTCTAACAACAGTAGCTTCCGCAGACATAGGACTCATGGACTTAAGTTTTTTAAGCTCAGCAAAACACTTTTCTTGGGCAGACTTGGGCATCTTTGCTTTCGTTATTGCTTTAGCTAAATTACCTGCCTCGTCTTTTCCATCCTCAATCTCACCAAGCTCTTTTTGAATTGCTTTAAGTTGTTCATTTAAATAATACTCTCTTTGGGTTTTTTCCATCTGATTTTTTACTCTTCCTCTTATTCTTTTCTCAACTGAAATAACGCTTGTTTCTTTCTCAACTAAGTGATTCAATTTTTCCAACCTTTTTCTTAAATCTTTGATTTCTAAAATTTCTTGTTTTTCAAATAAACTGAGATTTAAATTTGCAGCGATATTGTTAGCGATAGTTCCAGGATCTTTAACCTCTTTTAGATTAAGATTATTGTCGTTCAAATCTTTTTTATTAAGTATTAAAAGTTTTTCAAATTTCTTTGCTAATCCACTCGCTAACATTTCTAAATCTTTAGAGTAGTTCGTGTCCTCAGCTATTTCAACTTTACTAGTTAAAAAGTTATCTTTTTCATTTACTGAAACGCTTAGAATTTTAACTCTTTTTTGACCTTCAACTAAAACTTTAACTGTCCCGTCAGGTAGTTTTAGAAGCTGTAAAACTTTACTCAAACAACCATATCCAAATAAATCTTTTTCAACTGGATCGTCTGTCTCAGAACTTTTTTGCGCGACCAAAACAACGGATTTATCGCTTTTCATAACTTCCTGAAGAGCTTTTATTGACTTGTCTCTTCCAACAAAAAGAGGAACTACCATGGATGGAAATATGATTATATCTCTTAATGGTAAAAGTGGTTTTGTATAAGTAACACTCATTATGTATTTATATGGTAATTAGTACTTGAATATCAAGAAACAAATTTTAATTTAAGCTACTGATGTTGATTGTTTTTTCCCGTATGTGACAATAGGTTCTGTCTCACCGTGTACAGAGCCTTTATCAACAGTGACCTTTAAAACATCTTCCATATCAGGAAGTTCGAACATTGTTCTCAATAGAATATTTTCAAGAATAGATCTTAAACCTCTTGCTCCTGTTTTTTTACTGATTGCTTTTCTGGCAATCTCAACTATAGCCTCATCCTTGAATTCTAATTCAACATTTTCAAATTCGAATAATCTTTTATATTGTTTGATTAAAGAGTTTTTTGGTTCTTTCAAAATTTTAACTAAAGATTTCTCGTCTAGTTCGTCAAGTGTTGCAACTATTGGCATTCTGCCGATAAACTCAGGTATTAATCCGTATTTAATTAAATCTTCTGGCTCTAATGATTTCATTAGTTGAGAAAATGTATTCTCTTTTAAAGATTTAACTTTTGCTCCAAATCCGATTGCACTACCTTTGCCTCTTCTCTCAACAACTTTATCTAGCCCTGCAAAAGCACCACCACAAATAAATAAAATATTAGTTGTGTCAACTTGTAAAAACTCTTGCTGAGGATGTTTTCTTCCTCCTTGAGGTGGGACGCTAGCAATCGTGCCTTCCATTATTTTAAGTAAAGCTTGCTGCACACCTTCACCTGACACATCTCTTGTAATAGATGGATTTTCAGATTTTCTACTAATCTTATCAACTTCATCAATATAAACGATTCCTCTTTGCGCTTTTTCTACGTTGTAGTCAGCTGACTGCAATAGTTTAAGAATTATATTTTCCACATCTTCTCCAACATAACCGGCTTCGGTTAATGTTGTGGCGTCGGCCATAGTGAATGGAACATCTAAAATTCTTGCTAAAGTTTGTGCTAATAAAGTTTTACCACATCCAGTAGGACCAACTAAAAGAATATTCGATTTTGAAAGCTCTATGTCTTTGTTATTTTTTGTTTCGTGATTTAATCTTTTGTAGTGATTGTGAACAGCAACAGATAAAATTTGTTTTGCTGTTTTTTGACCAATTACATAATCATCTAAAACTTCACAAATTTCTTTTGGAGTAGGTACACCGTCTTGATGTTTAACCAAAGAACTTTTGTTTTCTTCTTTAATAATATCCATGCAAAGTTCAACGCATTCATCGCAAATAAACACTGTAGGACCTGCAATTAATTTTCTAACTTCGTGTTGGCTTTTGCCGCAAAAGGAACAATATAAAATATTTTTATTTTTTTCAGACATAACGAATCAATATGGTTATAATAAAACTGAATTTAATTCTTATCAAGTTGAAGTTGTAATAATAACTATATGTTGTGATTATTTTCTTTTTTCTACTACAGAGTCAATTAAGCCAAATTTTTTTGCCTCTTCAGCGGTCATAAAATAATCTCTTTCCAAAGCTTTAGAAATTTCATCCACGGATTTACCTGTGTGTTTTGAGTATATTTTATTTAATCTGTCTTTTAATGATTGAATTTCTTTCGCATGAATTTGTATGTCTGTAGCTTGACCTTGAAAACCAGCAGATGGTTGATGAACCATTATTCTTGAATTGGGTAAAGAATATCTTTTACCTTTCTCACCTGCGGCAAGCAAAAAAGATCCCATGGATGAGGCCTGACCAATACATAGAGTTGAAACCGGTGAATTAATATATTGCATGGTATCGTAGATACCTAGGCCAGCAGTTACTAAACCGCCTGGACTATTTATGTAGAAACTAATTTCTTTATTTGGATTCTCTGACTCTAAAAATAAAAGTTGAGCGGTTACCAGAGATGCAACAGTTTCATTCACTGGACCAACCAGAAAAACAATTCTCTCTTTAAGAAGTCTTGAATAAATGTCATAAGCTCTCTCGCCTTTACCCGTTTGCTCAACAACCATGGGTATGAGATTGTTCATTTGCTCATCTGTTTTACGAATCATAGTAAATTTTTATACAACTATTAATTACTTTTTACTAATTTTTTTTGATTTTTCTCGCTTTGTTCTCTGAGAATCAGATTCTTTTTGTGAAATTTTCTGGGAAGAGGCTTTGGTAAATTCATCAATTATTTTTTGTGCTTCCGTAAGATTTACTTTAATTTTCTTCAAATCAACTTTTGTCTTAATAAATTTGATAATTTTATCTTCGTAAATTTGCCCTTTAATATTTTGAGATGCAGAAGGATTTTTTTGATAGTAGTCTAATATGAGTTTTTCTTGACCAGGCATACTTTGTACTTGTTTTTGAATTTCTTTTTTTATTTCCTCATCATTAACTTTTAATTTATTTTTTTCACCAATTTCATTTAAAACTAAGCCTATTTTAATTCTTGAACTAGCTGCCTGCTCATTTTGCTTCTTAAATTTTTTTTTATCTTCTTCTTTTTGTGATTGAGATATTAGGTTTATTTCATTTTCGAGAAGGTTGCCGGGTATATCAAAGTTGTGAATTTTTTCTAACTCATCTAAAATTTTCTTTTTAGTAATCGACTCAAGTGTTTGTTTGTATTGTAAAGAAATTTGACTTTTTACTAGATTTTCTAAATCTATTAAATTTTTTGCCCCCATTTTTTTGGCAAATTCATCATCCAGTTTTGATGGTATGGCTTTTTGTATTTTAATAACTTTACACTTAAACAATGCAAGTTTATCTGCTAATTCTTTTTTTGGATGATTTGGTGGAAGTTTTGAATTTATTATTTTTTCTTGACCTTTTTTAAGACCAATTAGTTCTTTATCAAAATTTTTTAAAAACAAGTCCTTACCTAAAATAATTTGAACTCCTTTTCCCTCGCTTCCTTCAAATTTATCTCCGTTAATAGTCGCTGAATAGTCAAAGGTAATTTGGTTGTCTTTTTCAGATTTAATTTCATCTCCAACTTCTTTATAGTCTTTATTTTGTTGTAAGAGTTCTTTGATCTTTTCTTTAACAATTTTATTTTCAACATCTATTTCATATTCTTTAATTGAAATTTTTTCTAAAGGTTTAAGCTTTACATCTGGTAAGATATCTAATTTAAGTTCGAAATTTAAATCTTTTCCCTCACCAAAACTTTTTAAATCAATTTTAGGTTGGCCTGCAACTTTCAACTTTTTTTCTTCTATTGCTTTAGTTGTGCTCTCTTTTAATAATTGATCAATAACCTCTCCGTATATTGCTTTACCAAATTGACTTTTGATAACAGATGAAGGAACTTTTCCTGGTCGAAAGCCTTTTAAACTTACCTGATCTTTTACTTTACTTAACCTCTCTTCCATTTTCTTTTGAATGGATTTTTTATCAACGCTAATTGATAAAACAGTTGTAAGACCTTTTTTTGATTGAATATCTATTTTCATATTTTTTGGTGGGCAAGAAGAGACTCGAACTCTTAAGCCTTGCGGCACCAGTTCCTAAGACTGGCGCGTATACCAATTCCGCCACTTGCCCAACTACTAATTATTCAAACCATTTTGAATATTTATTTTTATTCTCTATCAAATATTTCGGCAAGTTGTCATCACTTATTTTTGTTAACTGTACCCTTATATTTTTATTCCATTTATTGGCTAAATCTCTTTTATCAGCTTTGTGATCATAAGGAATATAATTATTTTTAACCATATCTTCGATATCATTCTCAGTTATGCCAGTTAAATCAAACTCATCATGATGTTCATCATTTTTATGTTTTAAGTAAATCTCTTTTGGAGATTTGATTTCAGTAAAATGCCAACCCCCTTTATCGACGATTTTCATGTCGATAAACTTATCTTTTTTAAAAACTGTATCAATTCTCCACCAGGGATATTTTTTTGTTTTAATGTTCCTTAGGGTATCAATTGAAGATAGGTTTTTTAACCTACATGCTTTTGAGCCAAACCATTCATAGCCACTTAATGATAAGTTGAATTTATAATAAGTTAATAGTTGATTAAATAAAACTATTTTATTCTTACATTTTTTTAGATCAAAATTTTTTAAGTTTGGAATTTCGTCACTATCACTGTAAATAATCCAATCATTTGGATCATTACCACTTAAAACTTTTACAATTTCGTTTCTCTGATGCCTTATTCTTTTTGCAGCATTCATTCTATAAATGATATTGTTGTTTTTATTTTTTTCATCTATTTTTTCTAAGTCAGATGGATAAGTTTCTACAATTACATGCTTGATCTTGTCTTTAAAATTATTAAAAATTTTTTTGTCAAAATTAATCTCTTTTTTTAGTCCTTTATGTGTATAGGTAGCTTCACAAACAATGAATTCATCCACAAATTCATTAAGAATATTTAATCTTAATTCAAAAAGTAATGGCTCATTAAAATATGTAATACAATCAATAATTTTCGTCATTTAATTTTTTTTTGAGTAAATAATTATAAATGTATGAATAAATAATAATTAAGAAAAAAAACCAGTACCTGCAAAATAAAGCTTCTTCTTTTAGAAAGATTGCCGGAGTTATAAATAATAAAAAAGTTAAGTTAATTATTATCGCAACTAAATAATTTGAGCTTTTTAAATTTCTCTTACTTAAAAAATAAAATATTAACATATGCAGATGTAAGCTATCAGGTTTTAAAGGAGATTTTCTCATCTTAATTTTTCTACAAAAAGAAAAGAAAACTTCAAAGAAAAGGTAGAATAATAATACCGCAAAAAAAAATGGACTTATGTTTTCGTATAATATTGATGTATTTATTACGTTTAAAGCAGTGATTGATCCAAACAAATATGCCCCGCTATCACCAAAGAAAATCTTTGCATAAGGAAAGTTGAACAAAAGAAAAATGAATAAAATAAAAATTTGTCCAAGAGTTAAAAAAATATTAATTGAATTTGAATAATCAATGTGAAAAATAAGTAAAATCAAATTTATGATTATTAAATGTATTGCTAATAAACCGTTGAAGCCATCAACTAGATTACAACCGTTTATTATAAAAAGAAAACAGAGTAACAGAAAAAAATATTGAAATAAGCTATTTTGAAGCCATTCATTTAAAAAATAAAAACCGGTTTTTGTAATTCTAATTTCAAAAAAAATGAAACCTAGTAAGAGAATTAAAGCCATTAATAATAATCTTAAAGATGGATTAAGCTCAATTTTAATGTCTTCAAGAAAACCTAACAAAAAAAAAGACAAAGAAAAATAAATATAGCCTCCAAGTTCAGCTTTAAAAAATAGATTAAAAGCTGCAAAAAAAATAATTAAACTTATGATAGATGCAAGTCCCCCAACTCTTGGGATAGGTGATGAGTGAAAAGATTGGGGTTTATTAAAGTCCACGTCTAAAAAAAGATTTAATCTCGACGAATTTGAAAATTTAAAAACTATAAAAAAAACAATAAAACTCGTCAAAGTTATCAAGGTAATAAAACTGTTTTCAATATTATTAGTCATTATTTAATCTTGGTATTTTTTTTTACTATATAAATCCCTAATAGGATTATAATCAATGAGACTATTACTCTCCAAGTTATAATTTCGTTCATTAAAAAATAACCAAAAAATACTCCAAAAATAGGAATTAAATATGCTACTTGTGTTTGAAAAACTAAGCCATTAGTTGTTAAAATCCGAAATCTTATTAACCAAGCAAATCCAGTGGCTACAATGCCTAAATATAGTAAAGAAATAGTAGACTCAAATGTTGGTGAAGAATTCCATGGGGTCTCAAAAAAAATTGAGAAAGGAATTAAGAAAATTATTGACCAGATAGTAGTGGAAGTTGTCACATTTTCATTACCTTTGCTTTTTATTTTTAATGTAAGAAGACCGCCAATTGCATAAAAGGTTGAGCCAACAATAGTTATAATAGCAAAAACATAATTGTCCTCGTTGATAATAAGATCATCTGCAAATAAAAAAATTACTCCAATAAATCCTAAAATAATCCCTATCGATTTTAAAAAAGAAATTTTTTCATTTTTTGTGTAAAAATGGGCAAGAATTGAACCGCTGAGAGGTGTTGTGCTCATAAGCATTGCAGCAAGATAACTGTTTATTTTTGCTGTACCTATAGCAATCAGTGTAAATGGAATTGAAATGTTACATAAACCAATTAAAGCGTAAGCTTTCCAATCATTTTGGAATGCTCTGACTTTAATTTTTTTGAAATAACAAATTAATAAAAGTGGGATTAGGGCAAATAAAACTCTAATTAATGCGAGTGTAAATGGCTCGTAGCTATAAGTAGCAATTTTGATATTGAAGAAAGAAGAACCCCATATTAAAGCAAGTAAAACAAGTAAAAAGATATCAAAAGATTTTGGTTCCCTCATATATGCAATTTAAAATTGTATTGATGCTATAAACGCATAGCTGATATCATTTTATTAGATGATATTCTAGAAGTTAATTCTGTTATAGATCCTCGAAATGAGCGCAAGCAAGATTAAAAAATTGATAACTGATAAAGAAATTGAGTACGTAGACCTCAGGTTTACTGATCCAAAAGGTAAATTACAACATCTTACAATGGATAGCACTGTAGTCGACGAAGATATGCTGCAAGATGGAGTTTTTTTTGATGGATCATCCATTCAAGGTTGGAAAGCTATTAACGAGTCAGACATGATCTTGAAACCTGATTTATCAAGACCAATAATTGATCCTTTTAATTCTCATTCAACCTTAAATATATTTTGTGATGTCCTTGATGCGGTTAAAAAAGATCCTTACGAGAGAGATCCAAGAGGAACAGCTAAAAAAGCCGAAGAATATTTAAAAAAGACTGGAATAGGTGACAAAGCTTATTTTGGGCCAGAGCCAGAATTTTTTGTTTTCGATGATGTGAGATTTAAAAACGATATGAACGAAACGAGTTTTTCTATCGACAGCTCCGAAGGTCCTTATAACACTGGAAAAAAATATGAAAATGGGAACTTGGGACATAGACCAGGTGTTAAGGGAGGTTATTTTCCCGTTCCGCCCGTTGATAGCGCTCAAGATATGAGAAGTGAATATTTAAAAGCTTTGAAGGACATGGGAGTAAAAGTAGAGAAGCACCATCACGAGGTTGCTCCATCTCAGCACGAACTTGGAATGTATTTTGGAACACTGACAGATCAAGCAGATAACGTTCAACTTTATAAGTATGCAGTTCAAATGGTTTCTCACTCTTTTGGAAAGTCTGCAACATTCATGCCAAAGCCTGTAAAGGGAGATAATGGATCGGGAATGCATTGTCACCAATCTATATGGAAAGGCAATACTCCACTTTTCATGGGAAAAGAATATGCAGGATTGTCAAAAACAGCTTTACATTATATTGGAGGAATTCTTAAGCACGCGAAAGCAATAAACGCTTTTTCGAACGCGACAACAAACAGCTACAAGAGACTAATTCCTGGCTTTGAAGCCCCTGTTATTCTAGCGTACTCTGCGAGAAATAGATCAGCATCTTGCAGAATTCCTGTAACAATGAGCCCTAAAGCCGCAAGAATGGAAATAAGATTTCCGGATGCCGCGGGAAACCCTTATTTAACTTTCGCTTCAATGCTTATGGCCGGGTTAGATGGAATTAAGAATAAAATTGATCCGGGCAAAGCTTTCGATAAAGATTTATATACTCTAAGTGAAAGTGAAGTGAAAAAACTTCCTACAGTTTGTGGCTCTCTAAGAGAGGCAATGGAAAGTTTAGATAAAGATAGAAAGTTTTTAACTCAGGGTGGTGTATTTTCTGACGACCAAATTGATGCTTACATTGATTTAAAATTTCAAGAAATTTATAAGTTCGAACACACTCCTCATCCAATCGAGTTTGAAATGTATTATAGTCAATAATTAAACTTTAAAAGACTCACCACAACCACATCGCTCTGTCTCGTTAGGATTTTTAAAAATAAATTGTGATGAAAATTTATCTTTTTTGTAATCCATCTCAGTTCCCAAAAGATACATAATTGCTTTGGGGTCAATAAAAACTTTTATCCCCTTTTCCTCTATTACTTCCTCGTTCGGTTTCACATCTTCCGCATATTCCATAACATAGCTCATGCCTGCACAGCCACCTGATTTAACACCAATCCTTACTCCAACGGCCTTGGTTTTATTTAACGTCATTATCTCTTTAATGCGCTGAACAGCATTTTCGCTTAACTTAAGAATTTGATTGCTCATAAATTTAACTCCAACTTAGCAGCTTCTGACATTTTATCTTTAGTCCACGGAGGATCCCATACAAGTTTAAGATCTACATCCTTAATACCATCAATTTTCAATATATTCTCTTTAACTGAATTTGGCAAACTTTCAGCTACCGGGCAATTAGGTGATGTTAAAGTCATTTCAATAAATACCTTATTATCATCATTAATCTCTATTTTGTAGATTAAACCTAGTTCATAAATATTGACTGGAATCTCCGGATCATAAATCTTCTTAATTTCTCCAATAATTCTATCTTTTAAATTATTCATTATTTATTTTTATTTTCTAATGCTGATAATAGTGTATGCCAGGCCATTGTTGCACATTTTATTCTCATTGGAAACTCTTGAACACCGGATAATGAGGAAATCGTAGTTATTTGATCTTCAGACAAACTGTTCAAAGTTATTTTTGTTTTATTTTTCAACATATTGAGAAAATCATTAGTTACTTTTCTAGAAAAATTTAAATCTTTGCCTTTTAGGGTGTCTGTGAGAATTGATGCAGACGCTAGTGATATTGCACATCCCTCACCCTCGAAGCTTATGCCTGAAATATTTTTATCTTTTTCTAACTTTAAATAAATATGAACTTTGTCACCACAAAGGGGATTGTGTGCTTTTGCATCATGGTTAAATCCATCGCATTTTCCTTTATTCCTAGGATTTTTTGCATGATCCAAAATTATTTCTTGATATAATTCTTTTAATTCCATTTAAATCTGAAACACCTTCTTACATTTATTGATTGACTCACATAATACATCAATATCTTCTTTATCATTATAAACTCCAATAGATGCTCTTGCGGATGCAGGGATCCCTAGTTTGTCATGTAATATTTGACAACAATGGTGGCCAGCTCTAATAGCTACTCCATCATCATCTAAAATTGTTGCTATGTCATGCGGATGAATACCTTTTATAGTAAAAGACATTATTGAAGCTCTATTTTTTGGATTTCCAATAATATTAACAGAATTATTTTTTCTTAATTGCTCTAAACCGTATTCAAGAACTTGTTTCTCATGTTTCTCGATATTCTTTATTCCTAATTCTTCAATAAATTTGATTGATTTCGCAAAAGCTACTACTTCTGCTGTTTGCATTGTTCCGGCCTCATATTTTGTCGGGGAGTCTGCGTAAGATATGTCATCTTTTTTTACTTCACTTATCATTCCCCCGCCGCCCTGATATGGAGGTAGTACATCAAGCCATTTTTTTTTAGCATAAAGAATACCAAGACCATTTGGACCATACATTTTGTGACAAGAAATAGCGTAGAAATCACAGTCTAAATCTTGAACATCTAAACCCATGTGTTGAACACCTTGAGTACCGTCAATTAAGACTGGAATATTTTTTGATTTAGCTAAATCGATAATTTTTTTTACTGGTAATACGGTTCCAGTTACGTTTGAAATATGAGTGAATGCAAATTACTGGAAAAAGAAAATAGTAACTGCTTTATCCTTTCAGCTCTATGTTTGGATAAAGAAGAGCACCAAGAAATTAAGACAAAAATAAATCATTTGGCACCTAATTGTAAAAGTTTTCAAAAAATTAAGAATGTTTTAGAAAACAATAGCGTCGGTGTTTACCAAGGAAAAATATTTGTAAAAGACATTGCTCAAAAAACAGACGCTTATCAATTAAGTAAGGCACTTATTTTGAACGATATGGCAGAATTTAATGCTAAGCCCGAATTAGAGATATACGCTGATGATGTTAAGTGTTCACATGGTTCTTCATCCGGCAGCATAGATGAGGATGCTATTCACTATTTAATGACAAGAGGTATTGAGAGATCCAAAGCAAGAAAACTTTTAATTAATGGTTTTTTAAATGAAATTTTTGAAAACATTCCAGAACAAGATTTAAAAGTGTTTCTAAAAAAAATAGTCGAGGATCAAATAAATGGAATTTAATAATATTAAATCGAAATTTCCTATTTTTAAACAAAAAATTAATGGTAAGCCTTTGGTTTATCTTGACAGCGCTAATTCCGCTCAGAAACCAAAAACTGTAATAGATGAAATATCTAGATTT
>CACCLK010000007.1 GCA_902546795.1 uncultured Pelagibacteraceae bacterium | reverse complement strand
AATCGCCAACTTTCATCGCTTTCAAAAAATTTGCAGCCTGATAATTTCTAACACCGTCCCAAGTTGCGCCTCTCACACCAGCCTGCATTTGTTGATCTATAGACCAGACATCTGGTTCTGACTTTAGGAGCCAATAATTCATTTACAATTTTAATCCAGGTCCTTTCATGAAAGGAGCCCTTTCATCAAGTTGCCATCTTGATTTTGGTGGCACACTTAAGTCATTTAATAATTTTTTTTTGTACCTATTAATACCAGCCCATGCAATCATTGCAGCGTTATCACCGCAAATCTTTGGATCAGGAAAAAGTATCTTCAAACCCGACTGCTCAGCTATAAGTTTCAAGTTTTTTCTAATATCTTTGTTTACGGCCACACCGCCTGCAACAACAAAATGATTAAAATTATTATTTGAAATTTTCTTAAATTCGTCAATTGCAACTTTTGTTTTCTTTTTTAAAATTTTTATAATGGTTTTTTGAAATGAAGCAGCTAAATTATTTTTAAAATTGTTATCAATTTTATTTTTTTCCACCTCTCTTAAAATTGCAGTTTTTAGTCCAGCGAATGATAAATTACATCCAGCTTTATTAATTATAGGTAAAGGCAATTTAAATTTATCTCCATTGCCTTTTTTTGCCAGTTTTTCTATCACCGGACCACCAGGATAACTAAGACCTAACATTTTTGAAGTTTTATCAAAAGTTTCTCCTAAGGCATCATCAATCGTAGTGCCAAGTTGCCTATAATCATTTATGTCATTTACAATAAGAAATTGTGAGTGACCACCTGATATAAGCAATAGAAGAAATGGAAAGTCTAATTTTTTTTCTAAGCCTGGACTTAAAGCATGCCCCTCAAGATGATTAACAGCAATAAAAGGTTTTTTAAGAAAACCAGCTATCGCTTTTCCAATGTTCAAACCTACTGTTAAGCAAACTACAAGGCCGGGTCCAGCAGTTGCTGCAATTCCATCGATATCAGATAATTTTAATTTACTTACTTTTAGAGATTTATTTATAATAAATTCTATATTTTCTAGGTGTGACCTTGCGGCTAGCTCAGGCACAACACCTCCGAATTTATTGTGATTATCAACTTGACTTGAAATCACATTAGATAAAATCTTTCCTGTACCATCTTGTTTTTCCTGTACTATTGAAGCTGCTGTTTCGTCACAACTTGTCTCAATTCCTAAAAAAGTAAGCTTTTTTCTCATAAGATAAGTTAGTATAAAATATTAAATTTATTTTACAAATGATAAAAAAAATCAAAATTGGTTGTCGTGGAAGCAAACTTTCTTTAGCTTACGCTAACAAAGTTAAAAATCTCATTCTTTCAAATGATAAAAAAAAAATATTACGAGCAGAAATAGTTACAATAAAAACATCTGGAGATCGTAACAAGAATAAAAAAATATCTGAAATAGGTGGAAAAAACTTATTTTGCAAAGAGATAGAAAATAAGCTGATACAAAAAAAAATTAATATTGCTGTACATTCTCTTAAAGATTTAGACTCAATAGAAACAAAAGGATTATCAATTCAAGCTTTTATAAAAAGAAACGATCCAAGAGATTGTTTTCTATCAAAAAATTTTAAAAATTTTTCAAAATTAAAAAAAAATATAGTAGGTTCAAGCTCTAAACGAAGGGAGTTACAATCGAAACTTTTTAATAGAAATATTTTAGTAAAGGAAATGAGAGGGAATATTGACACAAGAATAAAAAAAATTAAAAGTGGACAATTCGATGGAATTATTTTGGCACTAGCTGGGGTCAAAACTTTAAAATATGACTCTTATGTAAAAGAAATTTTTCCCACAAAGTTTTTTTTACCATGTGCAGGTCAGGGTATTATAGCTGTTCAATCTAGGACTAAGGACAGAAAAATTAGAGAGTTACTTAATAAAATAAATCACAAAAATACCCAAATCTGTGCCATTGCAGAAAGAAGTTTCTTAAAAAATATAGGAGGTGATTGCGATACAGCAGTAGGATGTTATGCTAAATTATCGAAAAATAGAATTAAATTAGAAGTTCAACTTTTTTCTGACGATGAAGAAAAATTTTTTGAGTTAAAAAGGATTGGGAATAAAAATAAACCTAAAAAACTTGGAAAGGATGTAGCGAAAGAGATATTAAAAATATCTAAAGGAAATTTTATAAAAAAGAGATGAATATTATTTTTACTAGACCATTAATTGAGGCCGAGGATCTTTTGAAGAAATTTTTTTCATCTGGACATAAAATTATCCATGTGCCTACGCTTAAAATTTCCTCTAATGATATGATGCCAATAGATACAAATGATTTTAGCGGTTTAATTTTTACTAGCGCCAATGCGGTAAGATTTTTAAAATTAAAGAATTTAGATAAAAAAATTAAATGTTATTGCGTTGGAAGTATTACCGAGAAATCCTTAAGGCAAAAAGGATTTAATAATACTTTTGCAGCATCAGGAACTGTTAATGCTTTAAAAAATCTTATTTTAAACTCTGAAAAGGTTTCAAAAAAAGAAAAAAGAAAATTAGCATATTTGTGTGGTGATGTAACTTCATACGAGCTAGATAAAGAATTAAGATCAGAGGGGATAGATGTAGTTAAATTCGAAAATTATAAATCATCACAAATTTTTGAGATCAATAAAGAAAACTTAGCTTTGATAAAAAACTACCCCCCTGATATAGCACTTATTTACTCAATGAGGAGCGCAGAAAGCTTTAATGAAATTAGTAAAAAATACTCTCTAACCGAACTAATGACACAATGTAAAGTTATGTGTATAAGTAAAAAAATTAAAGAATTCTTAAATTCCAAAAACTGGAAAAAAGTAGATGTTTTTATTCCAGGCGAAGAATTTAAAAAAATAGAAAATTGAACCAATGGAAATATTAGAAAAATTTACAAGTTTATTCATCGAGGTTTGGAAGAACGGAATCTCGGGTGTAAACATATCTGAGATAATTATCGCAATCTTAATATTCTTTTTGTTTTTATTGTTAAGAGGTATTTTCACAAAATTTGTTGTAAGACGTCTTGAAAAATATGTAGCCAGAACAACTAATAATTTTGATAATTCTCTTGTTTCAGCTCTGATAGGTCCAACAAAATTTTTTCCAATAGTAATTGGTTTTTTTGTAGCTACTAGTTATGTAACTTTAGGAGATGGAACCCAGGACTTTTTTGATAATGCCAATAGGACTTTAATAACAATTATTATATTTTGGACAATTCATCAACTCATTGGCCCACTCTCTGCAGTTGTTAAATCATTTGGAGATTTGCTCTCAAGAGATTTACTCAACTGGATAATTAAATCTATAAAAATATTGATTTTAATTCTTGGTGCTGCAGCAGTTCTTGAGCTATGGGGAATAAAAATTGGACCAATTATAGCTGGACTAGGTTTATTCGGTGTTGCAGTTGCTTTAGGTGCGCAAGATTTGTTTAAAAATTTAATATCGGGAATTTTAGTTTTGGTAGAGAGAAGGTTTAGAGTAGGAGATTGGATTTATGTCGAGGGAGTAATTGAAGGCTCGGTAGAAAATATTGGATTTAGATCGACTGTCGTTAGAAGATTTGACAAATCTTTGGCTACTATTCCGAATTTTCAATTTGCAGAAAAAGCTGTAATTAACAACTCTCAAATTACCCATAGAAAAATAGATTGGTTGATAGGTCTTGAGTATAAAACCTCTGTGGAGCAATTGACAAAAATTAGAGATGAGATTGAAAAACATATTAATGGTAGTAAAGATTTTTCAAAAGATAAAGAGACCTTTATATCAATTAAAGTTGATCAATTTTCAGCAAGCTCAATTGATATAAGAGTTTTATGTTTTACTAGTACGAAGTATTTTTTAGAATGGCTTGAAATTAAAGATAGATTAGTTTTAGAAATTAAAAGAATAGTAGAAAAAAATGGATCCTCTTTTGCGTTTCCAAGCCAATCAATTTATGTGGAGAAAAACTTATGAAATCTGTATTAATACTGATTGATAGCGCAGTTAATATCTATCTTTGGATATTAGTGATAAACGTAATGCTTAGTTGGCTTGTGGCTTTCAATATCTTAAATACTTCAAACCGTTTAGTTTATTCTATACTTGATGTAACTTACAGGCTGACCGATCCTCTATTAAGGCCGATAAGAAATTTTTTACCAAATCTTGGGTCAATTGATATATCCCCAATAGTTTTGATTTTATTGATAATTTTTATAAGAAACTTAATATTTGAATTTTTTGCACCCGCTATGTTTTAAATGATAATTGATGGAAAAAAAATTGCTGCTGAACTCATAAGCGAAATAAAGAATGAGGTATCTCTCATCCAAAAAAAAGGATTCAAGCTAAAACTTTCCGTTATATTAATTGGTGATTTTCTACCAAGCCAAATTTATGTAAAGAATAAACAAAAAAAAGCTCGAGAGGTAAATATTGAATCGGAGGTGATAAAATTCCCAAAAGAAATAAATGAAAAAGATTTATTAAATAAAATTAACGAGCTAAATAAAAATCCAGATGTTTCTGGAATTTTAGTACAACTTCCGATTCCAACACACATTAAAAAGGAAAAAGTAATTAATTCGATAGACCCAAACAAAGATGTCGATGGTTTTCATCCTCAAAATGTCGGAAATCTCGCTTCTGGAAATGAGGCAATTGTACCTTGCACTCCCTTAGGATGTTTATCTCTTGTTAAGAATGTTGTTAAAGATTTAAGTGGTAAACATGCAGTAATTATTGGAAGGTCAAATTTGAATGGAAAGCCGATGGCTCAATTATTACTTAAAGAAGATTGCACTGTAACAATCTTACACTCTAAATCAAAAGACTTAAAATCCGAGTGTAAACGTGCAGATATCTTAATTTCAGCTGCAGGAATATGTGAAATGGTGAAGGGTGACTGGGTTAAAAAAGGTGCCATCGTCATAGATGTGGGGATTAATAAAAAGAACGATAAAATAACCGGAGATGTTGATTTTGATGATGTTAAAAAGGTGGCGAAAGCCATTACACCGGTTCCAGGTGGCGTAGGCCCAATGACAATTGCTTGTTTACTAAAAAATACAATCAAATGCTTCAAAAGATCAAATTCGATTAATAGATAACTTCAAATATAAGTATCCAATGAAACTTTTTTTAATTTTAGGAAATCAGTTATTTAATCCTACATATTTTAACAAATATAAGGATCATATTTTCTTTATGGCAGAGGATTTTGATCTTTGCACTTTTGAGAAACATCATAAATTAAAGATACTTCTTTTTCTCTCTTCTATGAGATCTTTCAGAGATGAGCTGAAATCTAAAAATTTTAATTTAATTTATAAAGATGTAAATAAAGATTTTAAAATTCCTTATGAAAAAAAACTCTCAAAAATTATTAAAGAAAAAAAGGTAAAAGAAGTTTCTTTTTTTGAAATAGAAGATAAGTTATTTGAAAAAAAAATATTGAGTTTTTGTAAAAAGAATTCTTTAAAAATAAATCAAATTAAATCTCCAATGTTTTTAATGGATAGAGAAGAGTTTAAAAACTATCTATCAAAAAATAAAAGACCTTTTATGGCTAACTTTTATAAAATAGTCCGAATAAAAATGAATTTACTTATGAGTAAAAATGGAACCCCTAAAGGAAATAAATGGAGTTTTGATGAGGAAAATAGAAAAAAACTTCCCAATTCAATTAAAATTCCTCAAATATCTAAAGTAAAAGATACAAAAGACACTTCTGTTTTAAAAAAATTTATAAATTCTAACTTTAAAGATCACCCAGGAAACACAGACAAATTTTGGTTCCCAACAAATAGGAAAGATGCAAATAAATGGTTAGATGAATTTTTAAAAGAGAGAATAAAATTATTTGGGGATTACGAAGATGCTGTGACTGATAAATCCAACACTGTTTTTCACAGCGCTCTAAGCCCACTCATAAACCTAGGATTGATTACGCCTGAAGAAATTATTTCTAAGTTAAAAAAAATTGAAAACAAGGTACCTTTAAATTCTTTAGAAGGTTACATAAGACAAATTATTGGTTGGAGAGAATTTATGAGAGGCATCTATCAAAACTACGATCAAAGATTAGAAAAAACAAATTTTTTTAATCATAATCGAAAGATGAAAAAATCTTGGTATGAGGGCACCACAGGGTTAGATCCTCTTGATCATGCAATTAATAATGCTAAAAATTACGGATGGTCTCATCACATTGAGAGATTGATGATATTGGCTAATATAATGAATCTTTGTGAGATAAATCCTAAACAAGTTTACAAATGGTTCATGGAAATGTTTGTAGACTCATCTGACTGGGTAATGGCACCAAATGTTTATGGAATGGGATTATTTAGTGATGGTGGAATATTTGCCACAAAACCTTATATCTGTGGTTCAAGTTATTTTTTAAAGATGATGCACTTTAAGAAAGGTCCATGGTGTGATGTTATGGATGGATTATATTGGAAATTTATAGATCGGCACAAAAAGTTTTTTTTAAAAAATCCTCGTCTTGCAATGATGGTAAGAGTTTCTGAAAAAATGAATAAAGAGAGAAAAACAAGAATTTTCAAAGCTGCAAATAATTTTATAAAAGAAAATACTAATGGTTAAAGTTTTTTTTAATAATTCATGTAATATTTGCAGAGCTGAGATCAATCATTACAAAAAACATAGTGATAACACTGTTGAGTGGATAGACGTAACCAATAATGAAGAAGCTCAAAAAATTACTTCAAAATCATACAAAGAACTTCTTAGAAGAATGCATGTCATACAAGATGGTAAGGTAATTGATGGGGCGGAGTCTTTTTTAATAATTTGGAAGAATGTTCCTAAATATAATTTTTTATATAAGATATTTAAAATTAAACCTCTGTTTCTCATATTAAATATTTTTTATGAGATTGCAGCGTATTTCCTGTTTATAAAAAATAAACACCTTCTGAACAATGAAAAAAACTGATTTGCCAAAAAAAACTTGTCCAGTTTGCAATAAGCCTTTTAGTTGGAGAAAAAAATGGAGACTAAATTGGGATAAAGTAAAATATTGTTCTAAGAGGTGTTCCTCTAAATGATTAGTTGGGGCGCTTTCGCGCCCCAAAAATTTAGGATGCAATCCTATTTTTTATGTTATCAAAATCTACCTGACTTCTCTTCAGATAATCACAGTGTGAACAGAAAGGATTAGCTGCAGGTGTCTTGTCACTAGACAACACCGCCATTACCTCTCTTAGGAATTCAAAAAATGCTTCGTCATCTCTTTGAATTTCCTGCCAACTAACTTCATTCTCAAATGAGTAAATATCTTTCTCACTTTTGATGAGTTTTTTTGGCTCAACAATAAATAAACCTAACTTTGAAATTGGTTTTAATGAAGGTTTACCAGGTGCTGCATTTTCAAGTGCTAAGGTATATGCATGTAGTTGTCTTGAATATTTTGCTACATTGTCATCTTTAACACTTGATGTCTTAAAATCAACAATACCATAACTGTTATCGTTAAAGCTAAGAACAGTATCTGTTTTACCTTTTATAAAACATCTGTTTCCAGTTTTTTTATCTAAGTAAGGTTTAGATTGTATCCACCTGTCACCAAATTCAACATGACCGTCATTTAGACTATTGTCTATATCCTTTGGTGACTTTTGCTCGAAGTAATCTTTCATAAGACCATCAATAGAGATGAAAATCTTAGGCATAATACTTCGAGGACGTTGGTGGTTATGCTTTACCTTCAAGTAGAAGCAACGTTTACACTCACTCCACAAAAAAGCAAAGTCTGATGGTCCAAGTTTAAATAACTGACTCATCCGACCTCCTACTTTCAAGTTTTATGATAGATGTTCCAGATAATTGATTGTATCTAGGCAAACGATTGTTTGAGGCTTTAAACTCATCTAAAAATTTAGACTCCCAAAAAACCTGCTCACTCTCACTATCGATCAAAGAATATTCAATTTTGTCGTAAACCCAATTATCCCTAATTGAGTCTCTCGCCCTTAGTTTGATATTCTTTGCTCTACCGTAGTAAACAATTTCTGATTTATCTACGTATCTGTAAATTCCACCTTTAGCTGGTAGATCAGCTGCATTAGCAACTGATAATTCACAGACAGGCTGCAAATCAAAAGTAAAAGATGATTTATCCTTTCCGTATTCTTTTACTTCTATTCTTCTTGCTGACCTTAATTTTTGACCGATCTTTTTCAACTTGGGTTGACCATCAATCAAATTCCTACAAGCAATAAAGCCGCGTCTTTTATCTTCTACATGACGCGCTCTTATAATCTTGAAGTTATTTTTATCCTCCTCATCATTGTTTAGCTCACACTTTATTTTAGTAGCTAAATCTGGATCAGGATGATTAAGATCAATTCTTACGTTTTGGTACTTAGCAACATCAACAATTTTATTTAAAGAGGCATTTAGAGAAATACCATCTTTATGAATTGTTACACTTGCATGACCTAAACGAAAGTGTGAAGACCTACACCAAGAGGTCCAATTATCTTTAGGCATTGAACACCTCCCGTTTTATGACTTCTTCGACGTAAACACCAATTACATAGATCTGGTATGATTTTTTAATATCACCCTGTTTCTCTATAACTAGCGGTGGTGTTAAAGCTACATTTGCCATAGCATTCAACCCCTTTTTAAGAGTGAAACACTTCTCTGCTTTTAAGAACAGTCTACGTGTCCACTCATCTACAGCTTTATATTCCTGAGGTGAAACGTTTATCGAACAAGCGTAAACATCCAAGAACTTTTCCTCTATTTTCTTCTTATTTTCAATCAATAGAGGCTTTTTAGCCGTAGTAGTATTTATGTTTTTCATAAATAACTCCTTTTATTAGTTTTTAAAAAAAACCTGACATTTCTATAAATTTATAGAAATCAAGTATTGGAAAAACTAAATCAGAGTTTTGAGAGTAAAAAATCTTAATTATCTTAATTTATCTTAATCAGGACTGAATTAGACTTAATCGAAAAATTAAGTGAATCTTAGATAGTAAAATTAGTTGATTTTAAAAACTGTTTGATAAATTTTGTTTTGCTTTTAGGATCAATATCCAAATTATCTAAAGCTTTATTCTCATTTTCTAATACATAATCTTTTAGCTTTCTTTTTCTTCCTAGAAAAAGTCTGTAGACTACATAAATAATAATTCTGATAATTTTCGTTTGTGGAATTTGTTGGTAAACAGGTGTTAAGAATGATTGTTTTAAATAAATATTTGACTTTATTTTTTCAAATTCGGTTTGAGCTTTAAATTTACCCTTTATAGCATCTCCAGTATCCTTGAACTTCTTTCCATCAATGTTCAAAAGGTGATCAATTTGTGTACATATTTGTGCGAATGATTCAATGTCACTTTTTTTATCAATATCATAATAATCAGCAAGAAAGATTCTATGAATATGAGGCTGAAAGGTAATTGTACTGAATTCATCCCAATTTTTTTTATTACAAATTTTAAGGATATTGTGTCTTAAATCTGAATAATAATATTCCCATTCAATTTCATCTTTTAAAGTTTTATTAGGATCTGTTGCAAATTGAAACCAGAGTGCATCAAATGACTTAATTCGGTCTAATTCATCAACTCGGCTTATAAAAACATTTTCAATTTTTTTATCGTCTGGTTTAATAATTTTATTATTTTCTAAAAATTCTAAATACCGCTCATATATTTTGCTTAATATAATGCTCAAATTACTTTTAGATGCTTTGTTTTGCTTCAATTTGTTGAAATATATATATGGCTTACAATTTTTTAAATCATAGTCTTTTGGATCCCAAAAATTTGTCAAAGTAATTTTATTTTGCGATAAGTAGTCTATAAAAAAAGCATGAAATTTTTTTTGATCTATCTTATCTTGATTTTTTAATATGTTTTCAAACATTTAGCTTACTTAATATTTTAGGAATATTGTTTTTAAAATTGAAATAACCTTTATTTGAAAATTGCCAAGAGAATTTATCTTCATCTTTTAAAACAAAGTTTAAATTTAAATTTTGTTTTTTTCTCATACTATTTAGATAAGAATTATTTTCTCCAATACAAGGGTAAATTACATCAAAAGATTTTATTTTTTCTACTACAGGTTGGAATTCAGCTTCATCGATTATTTGTATTTGATCTAATCTCTTTTTTTGATCATTAGCTAGCTGTGATTTATAGTCTAGCACTTTCTGCTCAAGTTTTAGCTTCCGAACATCATTACTTAGTAAAACCAAATAAATATTTTTATATTTTTTTAAATTTTTATTTTCTAAGTTTAATTCATTCTCAAAAACTAATAAATTTTCATTTGAATTATCTTCTGTAACAAAATTAAGTGGATTTAATTTATATTCTCTTTTATCTATTATAGGCAAAGCGTTTTCATTTAGTTTTACATTATTATATTTATTGTTAGTGAACTTGCTTATATTCCATGATTGAGCAACATAGTGCTTTCCTTTAGTTTGAAGGCCAGCAACCCATCTCCAACTTAATGTGTTAGATGCGGCATCACCATCAAATAAATGCTTCATAAAGAATTCTGCACCTTTTTGCCAAGGTAAGTTCAACGTAAATATCCAAATACTAGCAAACCACATTCTGGTATGATTATGTAAATAATTATTTTCTTTAAGTTCTCTTACCCAATCGTTGAAACAATTTATTTCCGTTTCTCCATTTATAGCTTTCATATAATTTTTATCATCTTTAATATCCTTTAAGTCCCCAATAAAATCTGTCCAGACTTGCGGTCTTAGTTCTAACCAACCCTTCCAGTAAACTCTCCAAAATATTTCTTGGATAAATTTTTCTACTTTTTGAAAAGAATATTTTCCTAAGACTTTTTTAGCTACTTCAAATTCTGTGATTAGTCTGTGTGTTATATAAGGAGATAAGCAGGATACATTCGACTTATCATTAGGTCCAAAATCGAAGTTTCTTTTAAAACTGTAATCTTTGAGATTTGTCTCTATAAAATTATCAAGTTCTTTTACAGCTCCCTCTCTTGTAATTTTAAATTTCATTAATCCTCATCATCTCTCCATCCGTCTATATAAAGTTTCCATGCTGCGAAAGTCACGCATGGGATACCAACACAAAAACCTAGTAAAATTCCATTATCTGTTCCAAGATAAATCGATCCTATATGCGCACTTAAAAATGGAGGCAAAACTAAAATCGCCGCTATGATAAGATACCGATATATCCATGGTGGTTTTTTCAAATCGAGTTCCCCATATTTATTGGTCTGGAAACCGATGAAGTAAACCAACAATCTAAACAATTATTTTCATCTCCCTTTTCTAGGGACCAGTTAAAAGAGTAAATAGTTTTTTTATTTGATAAGACCAATACATTAAACATATGTTTATTTTTTTCATTTCTTAAAAGTTTTATCTCGTGAGAAACGTGATTTATTAAATATTTATAGTCATCACTTTTCAGCATGATCTTAAATCTTTCTAATGGACCTGTGTACATTTTATTAATTGGATGAGCAAAAATCCAAGTTTGTTCAATACCCGCATCTTTTTTTGGGCTATCGTTTTTTTTAAGAGCATTAAGTTGAATCTTTATTACATCAATTGGTTTAAAATCTTTATTTGGCAAAATCATCTCTGCCTTAACTGGTAGGCATATAAAAACAAAAAAAATCAATATTCTATTTATTGTTCCCATATTGTTTCTAATTTTTTTTCTCTACCACAGTTAGCTTTATAAATAAGATAATTTATAAAGTTTCTTTGATAATAATCTTGGTGATATTCTTCACCTCCATAAAACATTGAAAATTTTTTTGTTTGAACATAAGTTTTTCGTTTAAATCTTTTCTCTATATTATTGAGAGATTTTTCTATGATCGTTCTCTCTTTATTGTTTTTAAAGAAAATAACTGCTTTGTAACTTTCTCCTCGATCACAAAACTGACCACCATTATCAAAAGGATCAATATTATTTAAATGAACTTTAACTAATTCAGAGTAATTTACTTTAGTCGCATCATAGGTTACCTCAACAACCTCAACGTGACCAGTTTGATTTTTAACTACTTCTTGGTAAGTAGGATTTCTTGTGTGTCCTCCAGAATAACCTGAAATAGTTTTAACAACGCCTTCAACTTTATCAAAATATTCTTCAACGCACCAAAAACAACCACCAGCAAAATAAGCTTTTTCGTACGCTTCGTTTGAACTGGCCTTACTTAGAATAAAGGATGCGACAATAATAATAAAAATTTTTTTCATGTATATTGTAAGTATATTACGTGATTAGAAATAAGTATATTGTCATAGAAGGCACACATAAAAACCCTAACAAGTTTGACACTTTAGTTGAAAAATCAAAAAAGATTTATGGTCCTTATAATGAAAAAAAGGCTAATGAAATTGCTAAAGGTTTAATTCAAAAAAATATAGATGATTTTTACCATAGAGCCTGGGTTGTCAAAAAATAAAACTTTCCTGATTATCCTATAGAGGATCTACCACCATCAACACCAATTACTTGACCTGTAATCCAGGAGCTGTGATCCGATAAAAGGAACTTAGCTAACTCAGCAGAGTCTTTCCCTTGACCAAGTCTTTTTAAAGGATGCTGCTTTGCTATAGCCTCTGTGATTTTAGGATTTTTAAACATTTTATCTGCCATCTTAGATTTACTTAAACTTGGAGCAATACAGTTTACTCTTACGTTGGGTGCAAGTTCTGATGCTAAAGATATAGTTAAACCTTCTAAAGAGGCTTTTACTGGTGATATGATACTATGATTTGGAAAACCTTGTTTAACTGCAATTGTAGAAAAAAGAACAATTGAAGATTTATTTTTTTTTAGGTTTTCCTGAAATTTTTTTATAAGGTCTATCACAGGAAAAAAATTTAAATCAAAGCAATTAAGATAGTCTTTTTTTGTAACTAAGTTAAAAGGTTTAAGATCAATCGAACCAACGCAATAAGCTAGACCTTGAATATCGACATCATTTAGATCTGAATGTATTTTTTCAAGAAAATCAGAGTCCAGTACGCTTGTCGATGTGTGGCTGAAGCCATATTTATCTGATAGTTTGGAAACTTCATCTTTATTCTTTGCCACCAAGTGAGCATCAATTCCATCTTGTTTAAGAAGTCCGGACAATGCGCTTCCAACTGATCCAGTTGCTCCAATAATTAAAATTTTTTTGCTCATTTTTTAACAATTATATGTCATTAGATTTTTTGCCATCTAACTTTAAAAATTTACTATTTCTAAATCTTATAATTACAGTGGCTATAGCAACTATCAAAATCGCAAGAGAAATATAAATTAAATTAGCAGGATCACTCTCTTTGTCTTGCAAGATTATAAATCGCGCTAAAGCGGTTATCGCAATTATCAAAGGATATGTTATTCTTACAGATTGAGTTTCCCAATATGATCGCACTAAACCAATAACCTCGATGTAAATGAACATTAAAAGCAAATCGGCTAAAGTGATGTCTTTGTTCTCGTACATTTCTTTCATCTCAAGAAAGAATGCTATAATAGTTGATACCAGCACTACAACTACTGCAACCAACTGTATATTTCGAATCGAACTATTCATCTATTTTTAATCTACCAAAAATTTAGCTTTTATTTAACTGTTTAGAGTGAAATCTTATAAAATTTTCTACTTTTCTTTTCTTAAAAGTTTTGTTTTCCTCAAATGATACTTTTTTCATAGAATAAGCTTTATTGTTTGTAATTCTAGACAAAATTATCACATTACCCTTAAAAATTTTTAGGACAACTTGTCCCGTCACCAAGTTTCTTTTTTTATCTACTATCTTTTGAAGCTTCAGTCTTTTTTTTGAAAACCAATATCCGTTATAAACAAGTTCGGAGTAAATAGGCATAATTCTCTCTTTTTGGTGCATAGTCTCTTTATCTAATGTTACGGACTCCATGGCTCTATGTGCAAAGTATAAAATTTCACCTCCAGGCGTTTCGTAAACGCCTCTAGATTTAATCCCAAGAAATCTATTTTCTACTAAGTCAACTCTACCTACTCCATTTTTCCCACCTATAAGATTAAGTTTTTCCAAAAGCTTTTCGGGATTAAGTTGTTTATTATTTATTGAGATCGGGTCACCATTCTTAAAACCAATTTTCACAATTGTAGGCTTTGATGGAGCTCTCTCTAATGAAACTGTTCTTTGAAAAATATGCTCTGGAGCTTTATTTCTTGGGTTTTCCAAAATCTTTCCCTCAGTTGATGTGTGAAAGATATTATCGTCCACTGAAAAAGGCGGTGATCCTTTTTTATCTTTAGGAATAGGTATTTTGTTGTCCTTTGCATATTTTATTAAATCTGTTCTAGACTGCAATTTCCATATTCTCCATGGTGAGATTATCTTAATTTTTTTTCCAAAAAAAGAGTAAGCTAATTCAAATCTAATTTGATCGTTTCCTTTGCCTGTAGATCCGTGTGACACTGCAAAAGCTTTAAATTTTTTTGCTACAGCAATTTGTCTTTTTCCTATTAAAGGTCTCGCTATCGAAGTTCCAAGCAAATATTTTCCCTCATACATAGCATGCGCTCTAAGCATTGGAAAAATATACTCTTTTACAAAGGTGTTTTTTAAATTCTCGATTATTATTTTTTTTACACCAAGTTTTTTTGCATTCTGAATAATTTTTTTTCTATTTATTTTTTGACCAATGTCAGCCGTGTAAGCTATCACTTCTGCTTTAAAGTTTTTTTGTAACCATTTGAGAATTATTGACGTGTCTAGTCCACCAGAATAAGCAAGAACTATTTTTTTCATTATCCGCAAGTTTTTTTGGCGGTGTTGTATGCTTTTGTGAAACCCATCATTGAATAGTGATCAGTCGTTTGAGCACCATCTTTTGTTCCGCCAATAATCATAAGATTTGTAGCCCTTTTCATAACTTTAATAAATTTCTGCTCTTCTTTTTCATCAAGAAGCCAAGCAAAATTACTTTGTGAAAATAAAGAAAAATTATTTTTACCCGACTTAGCAGTAACAGAAGACGACTTATAAACATGCCCACTTGTTACGCTTACCTCATCCCTTATATTCTCATTTGGTCTAAAGGTTACAAAAAGTCTAGACTCGCCTCTTTTGATCGCGCCAGGTGCTCTTTTAACTGGTTTAGTTTGTGCAAAACAAATTTTACCTTTATCAGTGTCTATCTTAAAACTTTCCCAATTTTTATATTTTCCAGTAGATTTAGGATTTGATGCGTATACATTAATAGTACACGATAATGCAAAAACTATTATTATAATTTTTTTTAAACACATAATATCATTTAATATACTAAAAATTATTTAATTCAATGCCTTGAGTTATGGAGCTGGGTTTGGATTATCGTTATGAATTAAATTAATTTTATCAATTATTTCTTCACTTAAATTGACATTGACACTTTCGATGTTCTCTTTAAGCTGATCCATTGTGGTTGCGCCTATAATGTTACTTGTAACAAAAGGCCTGGAATTAACAAAAGCTTGTGCGAGTTGTGTAGGTGTTAGTCCACTCTCCTCTGCAAGTTTAAAATATTTTTCATAAGCTTTCAAAGCTTTTGGATTACTAAATCTTTCCCATCCTTTAAATAATGCATGTCTTGAATTTTTTGGCATTTTATTATTTCTAAACTTCCCAGAGAGGTATCCAGTTGCTAAAGGATAATAAGCTAGTAAACCACACTTATCTCTAATTGATATTTCAGATAAACCAACCTCATATGTTCTATTCGTCAAGTTATATGGATTTTGTATGGACATCATTCTTGGTAAATTTTTATTCTCAGAAAGTCCTAAATATTTTGATAAACCATAAGGACTTTCGTTAGAAACGCCCACATATTTAATTTTACCTTTTTTTATAAATTTTGCTAAAGCTAACAAAATAGTTTCAAAGTCGTGCCACTTCCCCTCTTTATCTTTATGGACATAACCAATCTGTCCAAAATTATTTACAGATCTTTCTGGCCAATGAAGTTGATAAAGATCGATGTAATCAGTCTTGAGTCTTTTTAAACTTCCATCAATAGCTTTTTCTAAATCAGACTCATTATAACAGTTTTTTCCCTCTCTAATCCAACTACATCTTGGCCCTGCGATTTTTGTTGCTAAAATTATTTTATTCCTATTTTTTTTTTCAGTGAACCAATTACCAATCATCTTCTCAGTTTTACCGTATGACTCCGCATTAGGAGGAACCGAGTAGAGTTCTGCTGTATCAAAAAAATTTACCCCTTTTTCAAGCGCATAATCCATTTGTTCAAATGCGTCACTCTGGCTATTTTGTGTGCCCCAGGTCATCGTTCCTAGACAAATTAAACTTACATTTATGTTCGTAGTACCTAACTTTTTGTATTTCATAATAAATTAAATTGTAGTTTAAAAAATTCAAACTTGAAAAGATACAAAAAATTATTATATTGACCTTATGGAAATTAATAAGCAAAAAACAACTTTAAGATCATCGGTTTCTGAAGCAATTATAGATCAAGGTTTACGAGCTTACATGCTCAAAGTCTATAACTATATGGCATCAGGAGTTTTATTGACCGGTGTTGTTGCCTTGATAATTTTTAAAATGTCTGTTGTAACTGGACCAAGCGGTGAAATATTAGGTCTTACAGGCTTAGGAAATTCTATTTATAACTCGGGATTAGCCTGGGTAATTATGCTTGCTCCTCTTGGAGTAGTTTTTTATATGAGTTTTGGCATCGCTAAGATGAGCGCATCTAAAGCTCAAACTGTATTTTGGATTTTTGCTGCTTTAATGGGCGCATCACTTTCCTCTATTTTTTTAGCTTACACTGGAACGAGTATAACAAGAGTCTTTTTCATAACGGCTGGAACTTTTGGAGCTATGAGTATTTACGGCTACACAACAAAAAGAGATTTAACTAAACTTGGTTCTTTTTTATTTATGGGTTTGATTGGAATAATTATAGCATCGTTAGTAAATATTTTTCTTAAATCAAGCATGATGTATTTTGTTATTTCCATTATAGGAGTTTTAGTTTTTGTAGGATTAACTGCTTATGATACTCAAAAAATCAAAAATATGTATCTAGCTAGTGACAGTGGAGAATTGATCGGCAAAAAAGCTGTAATGGGCGCTTTAACTCTTTACCTAGATTTTATAAATCTTTTCATAATGTTGTTAAGATTATTTGGTCAAAGAAGATAATTTTAAAATTTTTCTATATCTTTGTTTATTTTTCCAATTATGCTTTTGAGCTCTTCTGATTTTTCAAGCGTCATTCCATTCTTGTCTTTTACTTGAAACTTTTCATTTTTATTTTTTGGTTTGAAATTTTTCAAAATTTTTAAAATCGGCCTATCGGATGTCCTTTGATAAATATTAAAAGATACATCCAGCTTACTTCTTGAAAAGCTGTAGTCTCTCCAAGTGCCGTTCGACACCATTCTTGCATATAAGTTTAAAATTGAATTAAGTTCTTTTTTTATAAAAAAGATTTCTTTTTCTTTCCCAACGTAAATATTATTAACTACTAATTTTAATTTTGTCATATTTTGTATTTATTAATTATTAAAATTTGCCAAACAGTAAATAAAAATGTTAATGGAAGAATACCCCATACTTTAAAATTTACCCAAACTTGTTCACTTTGAGTTCTCCAAATTATCTCATTTAGCAAAGCTAAAAAGATAAAAAAAAATGCCCATCTGTTATTTAGCTTATCCCAACCTTCATCTGAAATGCTTAATGTTTTTCCGAGAAATTGTTTTATAAAATTTCTGTTAAAAAAATTTTTCCCTAACAATAAAAAGGCAGCAAATAATAAATTAATAATTGTAGGTTTCAGATAAATAAACAATGGGTTGTTAAAGTAAAGGGTTAACCCACCAAAAAAAGTTATAATTACGGCACCTAATAACGGAACATAAGGAATTTTTTTTTCAACGAAATAAACAATACTAACAGCTATTATAGTCGCAATTATCAGAGGTGGTATAGCAGAACTAAGATTGTTGCCGCTTTTTTTATAAACAACAAAAAAAATTATTAAAGGTCCGAGGTCGGTGAGAAATTTTAACAATGACTTATTCACATAATAATTTTAACACAAAATTATTTTAAGTTGAAATTATATATTGCATTTGGTGTGAAATTTAATATGTTGAATTATATGTCAATTAATAAAGCTAAATTTTCCATCGGCGCAGTTGTAAAACATCGGCATTTCGATTTTAGAGGGGTTATTTACGATGTGGATTTTGAATTCAATAATTCTGAGGAATGGTATCAATCAATACCTAAAAACGTGAGACCGAGGAAGGATCAACCTTTCTACCATCTACTTGCTGAAAGCAATGACGTTACATACGAAGCTTATGTATCTGAGCAAAATCTATTAATTGATAAATCCAATGAACCAATCAAGCACCCTTTAGTAGAGGAAATTTTTGAGGGAAAAAAGGGTTCAACGTATTTTAAAACATCAAATTAATCTGATTTAAGTAATATCGCCTTAAATTCAACAATATTGGTTCAAAACTATGCCAAGAAGTATGCATAAGTTTTTAATGTTTAAAGCTTGATTGGGAACTACTCATACTTCTTACTCCCTCTCAGTTCCCAATTAGGCCAAAATATCATCTTCACACAAAAAAAATACTGTAGTAAAAAAACATGATGAGAAATTTATTTTCTTTAAATAAAATTTATATATTTTCAGAAAAAACTTTAACTTTTATTAAATCAGTTTTTCCTGTCCTATTAATTTTAGGCTTGACTTTTGCTTTAGTTTTATCTCCACCGGACTATCTTCAAGGAGATGTTGTAAGAATAATGTATGTACATGTTCCTTCAGCTTGGATTGCTCTTGGAACATTTTCTACATTAACTGTTTTATCAATTATAAATTTTATCTTTAAGATTAAAATTTTAGAAATAGTAAATTTATGTATTGCCCCGATCGGTTTGCTATTTACTTGCTTAGCAATTATTACTGGCTCTATTTGGGCTGAGCCAACATGGGGTACTTGGTGGGCGTGGGATGCACGTTTAACTTCAATGATTGTTTTGATGTTTTTTTATGTAATGATCATTTATTCACAAAAGCACATTAAACCTAAAAATAGGTCGTTAATGTTCACATCTATAATTTCGATAATTGGTGCAATAAATATTCCGATTATTAAATACTCAGTGGAATGGTGGAATACTTTACATCAACCTGCAAGTATAAAAATAACTGGGGAAACTTCAATTCATAGCAGTATGCTCATGCCATTAATGTTGATGTTATTGATTTTATTGCTTTACTCTGCGTTAATTTTTCTAATGAAATATAAGACAGAAATCATTAAAGTAAAAAGGTCTGGAGTTAAAAGATTATGATAGAAAAACTTTTTTTAATGAATGGTTACGGTGCTTATGTTTGGGCATCGTTTGGCATTGTGTTTATTTCTTGCTTAATCCTCTTTATTAGAACTTATAATAAACTTAAAAAATATGAAAAAAACTTCATTAAAGAAATTCAGGAATTAAATAAGGAAGAGAAGAAAGTTTTGCAAACAAGATCAAAAATCTTTACCCAAGTTTTAAAGTCTCAAAAAAAAATAATATAAAGCATTCTTAATGCTTACATTTAAAGTAAAGAGAAGAATAATTTATCTAGGTATTTTTTGCTTCACTCTATTTTTATGTTTTTTTTATGTAATAAAAACTTTAAATCAAAGTTTATTATATTTTAAAACACCTAGCGAAATATTTGATGACCAGAATCTGGATTTAAGTAAAGAAATCAGATTGGGCGGCATGGTAAAAAAAAATTCAATTAAAGTTAATAAGAGGGAAATTCAATTTATTATTACAGATTTAAAGAAAGAAATTTTAGTAAGTTATAAAGGAACAGTTCCAAATTTATTTTTAGAGGAAAAAGGCGTGATAGCCGAAGGTAAATTAAAAGATAAAAAATTTTTTATCGCTAACCGTGTCCTAGCAAAACATGATGAGAATTATAAGCCTCCATCAGAGAACCAATTAGATAAAAAATAAATGTTAAGTAATATTGGAAATATTTTTTTTATACTAAACATCTTAGTCACTATTTCTATAATCTATTTTTGTTATCATTCGGTCAGAGATAAAAAATACAATTTAGCAAAGATAGTTAAACTAAGTATTTTGCAGTCAACTTTTGCAATTATGACTTTTGCAACATTAATTGCTGCATTTATCATTTCAGATTTTTCATTAATAACTGTATACGAGAATTCACATTCTGCTAAACCATTATTTTATAAAATTTCTGGAGCCTGGGGCAATCATGAAGGAAGTTTACTTTTATGGATAAGTATTATGTCAATATTTTCTTTTCTTTATTTAATAATTAACGAAAAAAGTAATAGTAATTCTTTATTAATAACAACTGTATGCCAAAACTTTTTAATTCTAGCATTTTTATTTTTTTCACTTATTAACTCCAACCCGTTTTCAAAAATTCTACCAATCCCACCTGATGGTCTTGGCCTCAATCCTATTTTACAAGACCCAGCATTAGCAATTCACCCCCCGCTTCTTTACATTGGGTTTGTTGGATCATCTATTTATTTTTCTGCAGCACTATCTTCTTTGATAACCGGATATAATAATAAAAATTTTGCAATTCAAATCAAACCCTGGGTTAAAGTTACTTGGTTTTTTCAGTCCCTTGGAATTATTGTTGGATCTATTTGGGCTTACTACGAATTGGGTTGGGGAGGTTTTTGGTTCTGGGATCCAGTAGAAAATGCTTCCTTGATGCCGTGGTTTGCAATGACAGCTTTAATTCATTCATTAATAATTTTAGAAAGGAGAGAAAGCTTGTACTCGTGGGTGATAATTTTATGCTTACTCACTTTTATTTTAAGTGTGACCGGCACATTTCTTGTAAGATCTGGTATTTTAAATTCAGTTCATACTTTTGCAAACGATCCTTCTAGAGGTCTTTACATTCTGGTTTTACTTTTTTTAATGGTTGTAATTTCATTTGCTATTTTTTTTACAAAAACGAAGAAAGAAACCTATATTTTTGAAAATTTTTCCAAGGAAGTTTTTATATTATCAAATAATTGGTTTATGGCTTTTTATCTGATTACTGTTTTTATTGGAACAGTATATCCTATTTTTACAGAGGTTCTTTTAAACAACAAAATATCAGTCGGACCACCATTTTATAATTTAGTAATTGCACCAATTATCATTCCTTTTCTTTTTTTTATGGCATTAGGACCAAACTCAAGCTGGATAAAATTTAAAAGTTTTGACAAAAAAAAATTTGTTATAGTTTTATTTTTATCAATAATAGTAAATTTGGCCATGATAAAGTTTTTTGGTGGCCTTTCCACATTAAGTAATTTAATTATTATTTCTTCTTTATTTTTGATTATTTATAGTATTTTAGATTTTATTTTTTCAGCAAAAGAAAAAAAACACTTAAACATTTCTAGAGCAGTATCACATTTAGGGTTTGGATTATTAATGATGTTTATTATTATAAATCATAATTTTTCTTTTGAAAAAGACGCAAATTTAAAAGTTGGTGAAACAGAAAAATTTGAGAGTTATGAAATAACTTTTTCGAAATTAAGATTAGATAAGAGAGAAAATTATAATGCTTTGATCGGAGATTTTATTTTTAAAGACAGGAAGAGTGGCATAGTAAGAAATTTACAACCGGAAATAAGAATTTATAATGATCCTGAAACGTTGACCTACGAAGCTTCTATCAGAACGAACATATTCAGAGATTACTATTTAACTATGAGTAATATAGATAGATCAGATTTTTACAATATCAAATTTCAGAACAAACCATTTATGATTTGGATTTGGATCTCTGCTATAATTATTTCATTGGGTGGAATTCAAAGATTATTTATTTTTAAAAAATGAAATTTAAAAGAATTGTTTTTTTCACAATAGTTTTTTTTATTTTAGTAGTGTTTTTCTTTGCTTTAAAAAAATCAAATATTTACAATACAAAAAATCTAATAGGACAAAAAATTGAACCGTTCGAAATAATTTCTTTTGAAAACAATGAAATTGTGACTGAGAAAAATCTGCAAGAAAACAACTTCACTTTAATAAATTTTTGGGCTTCATGGTGCTCACCCTGTAGAGTTGAACATCCTTTTTTAATTTCATTATCAAAAACAAAAAAGGTAAAATTAATTGGAGTGAATTTTAAAGATAAAAAAAGAAATGCTCAAAATTTTTTAAACACTTTAGGAAATCCATACGATTTAATTGTCACAGATAACAATGGTACATATTCTATTCACTTTGGAATTTATGGCATTCCTGAAAGCATATTAATTGATAAAGAATTAAAAATTCTTGCAAAATTTATAGGTCCAATAGATAAAGATGATTACAAAAAAATTTTTGAAATAATTAAAAATGATAAAAAATATAACTAAATTATCTTTAATTTTGCTTTTCTTAAGCTCAAATGCATTCTCAGAAAGTGTTTTTGATGAAGCAAAAATCTTTAAAAATATAAGATGTCTAGTGTGTCAAGGCCAGTCTATAGCTGACTCAAATTCTGAATTTGCACAAACAATAAAAATAGTCGTACGTGATCAGATAAAAGAAGGCAAAAACGAGAAAGAGATTTATGATTTTCTCAGCAATAAATTTGGTGAATGGATAATTTATAAACCAAAGTTTAATTATAGAAATTCAATTTTATGGTTGCTTCCTTATTTATCTTTAATTTTGGGGGGAATTTTGATTTATAAATTTTTACGCAAAAGAAAAAATTAACAATAAAACTATACTTTTTTAATTGAAAATAGTAACTTCAAACAATGAAATTGTTTTTTGTATCTTTGATAGTATTAGTCTTCAGTGTTAATGCTAACGCTGAAGAGAATAATACTGAATTATCTTTTTACTCAGGTATATTCGACACCATTGATGATGAGGGAGACGACAAATCAAATTTATTTGGCTTAGAGCATAAAAACACCAACTTATTTAGAAAAACTTTTTTGGGGAAAATATCTCCGATCACGGGAGCTTTCTTGACAGACAAGAACTCAATGTATTTGTATACAGGGATCCAAGCAGACTATAATTTAGGACCTGTCAGCATAAAACCAAGTTTTACACCAGGATATTACGAAAAAGGAGATGGTAAAAAATTAGGTTCCGCATTAGAATTTAAAAGCGAAATAAAAATTGATTTCGATATTTTTAAAAATTCTAAACTAGGTTACAGCTATAGCCATATCTCTAACAACGACTGGGGAGACGTAAACCCTGGTGTAGACAATCAAGTAATAACTTTTTCTCAAAAGTTTTAACAATGTCCTTAAATAATTGTTATAATTTTGACGATTTTAGAAAACTAGCAAAAAAAAAATTACCTGCACCAATATTTCATTATATTGATGGTGGTGCTGATGACGAGACTACTTTAAGAAGAAATACGGACTCTTTTCTTAATTGTGATTTAGTTCCAAATATTTTAGCGAGTGTGGGTCAACCAGATCTATCAACAACTGTGCTAGGAACAAAAATTGACATGCCGCTATTCTTATCTCCTACTGCGATGCAGAGATTGTATCATCATGAAGGAGATAAAGCTTCAGCAAGAGCAGCTGAAAAGTTTGGAACTTTTTATAGCATGTCAACAATGGCGACCTCATCAATTGAACAAATCTCCAACGTCTCTAGTGGCCCAAAGTTATTTCAATTGTACATACACAAAGATCAATCCTTGACTGATAATTTAATAGATAGATGCAAAAGCTCAGGATTCAAAGCTTTATGTTTAACAGTAGACACAGTCGTTGCAGGAAATAGGGAAAGGGATCACAGATGGGGTTTTACAACTCCACCAAAACTTACATTAAAAAGTTTATTAAGTTTTGCTACGCATCCTAAATGGGCAATAAATTATTTATTGAATGAAAAGTTTGAATTAGCAAATGTCTCACATTTTACAAAAAAAGGTTCCTCTATTGCAAAAGGAGTTATGGAATACATTAATGAACAATACGATCCTGCTATGAGCTGGAAAGACGCAGAGTATTGTGTGAAACGTTGGGGTGGTCCATTTGCTTTGAAAGGAGTAATGTCTGTTGAAGATGCAAAAAGAGCTGTCGATATCGGAGCTTCAGCGATAATGTTATCTAATCACGGAGGCAGACAACTTGATGGTTCTAGAGCACCTTTTGATCAATTACCCAAAATTGCTGAAGCAGTGGGAGGAAAAATTGAAATTATTATTGATGGTGGTATCAGAAGAGGTACTCACGTTTTAAAAGCATTATCTATGGGAGCTACAGCATGCAGTTTTGGAAAAGGTTTTCTTTTTGCTCTAGGTGCTGGCGGGCAAGCTGGTGTTGAAAAAATACTTAAAATTATGAAGGATGAGATAACTAGGGATATGATTTTACTCGGAAAAAAGAAGATTTCTGATCTAAATCATACCAATATTGCCTATAGATAATAAATTAATATAATATATATAAAATTTATGAAACTTGCTGAAAATTTAAATCGATTAGGAACTGAAACGGCTTTTAGTGTTCTTGCTGAAGCTAAGAAGCTTGAAGCTCAAGGAAAAGAAATGATCCATCTTGGTTTAGGCCAACCTGATTTTATGACTCCTAAACATATAATGGATGCCGCTAAAAAAGCTATCGATGACGGTCACCATGGATATGTTTTAGCAAATGGAATTCTTGAATGCAGACAAGCAGTTTCAAGAAAAATCAAAAGCTTGTATAAAAAAGATGTCAGTCCTGACAGAATCATGATCATGCCAGGGGGAAAACCGACAATGTATTTTGCGATTGCAATGATTGGCGAGCCTGGCTCGGAGATAATTCATCCAACACCTGGATTTCCAATTTACGAGTCAATGATAAATTACACTGGTGCTAAGTCAGTGCCTTATGATCTTACAAAAGAAAAAGACTTAAAGTTTGATCCTGAAAAAATTTTGTCCTTAATTACTGATAAAACAAGATTACTTGTTTTAATAAATCCTAATAACCCTACTGGAAGCTTTGTTGAGAAACCAGCAATAGACTTTCTTGCTGAAGGTTTAAAAAAACATCCCCATGTGGTTATACTTAGTGATGAAATTTACAGCAGACAAATTTTTGATGGAAAAGAAATGCCAACTTTTTTTAATTACCCTGATCTACAAGATAGATTAATAGTACTGGATGGATGGAGCAAAGCTTACTCGATGACTGGTTGGAGAATGGGTTGGAGTGTGTGGCCAGAAAAATTGATTCCCCACGTTACAAAGTTAGCAATAAATAGTTTCTCTTGCGTAAACGCCCCTTCACAGTTCGCAGGCATTGCAGCGCTTGATGGCCCTGATGACTCTATTCATCACATGATGAAAAAATTCGATCAAAGGAGAAAATTAATTTACAAAGGTTTGAATGATTTACCTGGAGTAAAATGTAGTATGCCAGGGGGTGCCTTTTACGCTTTTCCAAATGTGAGCGGAACAGGGATGAGTGGGTCTGAATTTTCAAAAAAGTGTATGCATGAAGCTGGTGTTGCAATAGTGCCTGGAACTGCTTTTGGTAAAACATCAACTGATTTTGTTCGATTTAGCTTTGCCGCATCACAAGATAATATTAGTAAAGCATTAGAAAAAATTAAAAAAATGCTTGGATAAGGTATAGATATTATGGGACTAAAACTAATTAATAGCAGAAAGTAATTATGACACAACTACAAATGCCAAAAGTTGATAATCAGGCTTTAGAAAAAAGAGAGCTATACGTTTCTGAATTACAGAAAATTTTAATTAAAAAAGAAAACGTCTTATCACATAGTGATGAAATCAAACCTTATGAAACCGATGCTTTAACTGCATATAGACAAATGCCAATGATTGTTGTTTTGCCCGAAACAGTTGAACAGGTGAGCTCAATTCTAAAATTTTGTAATCAAAATAAGATTAAAGTTGTTCCAAGAGGTGCAGGAACTGGCTTATCTGGGGGATCATTACCACTAAAAGATTGTGTTTTGATGAGTATGAGCAAATTTAACAAAATTATCGAGGTGGATTATGAAAACAGATGCGTTAAGGCTCAGCCTTGCGTTACGAATTTATCAATTACGCATGCTGTTCAAGATAAAGGCTTTTATTATGCGCCTGACCCGTCTAGTCAAATGGCGTGTTCAATTGGTGGAAACGTTGCCGAAAACTCTGGAGGTGTCCATTCATTAAAGTATGGGGCAACAACAAATAATATACTTGGTATTGAAGTGGTTTTAATGGATGGAACGATAGTTTCTTTCGGCGGAAAAACCATGGACAGCGAAGGCTATGATTTTATGGGTTTAATGACAGGCTCGGAGGGTTTATTAGGAGTGATAACTCAAGTAACTGTTAAAATTTTAAAAAAGCCTGAAACAGTAAAAACAGCATTAATCGGCTTTAGTTCTATTGATGATGCAGGAAACAGCGTTTCACAAATTATTTCTGGCGGATGTATCCCTGCTGGAATGGAAATAATGGATAAAGCGCTTACAAAAGCTACTGATGATCATGTTAAAGCAGGTTACCCGACAGATGCCGAGGCGATGATGATCGTTGAGTTTGATGGAACAGAAAGTGAAGTTAATGAGTATATGGAAATAGTAAAATCAATTTGTCAAAAAAACAATTCGTCAAGCTTTAAAATTAGCGAGTCTGAAGAAGACCGTAAACGTTTTTGGGCGGGAAGAAAAGCTGCATTTCCAGCTTGCGGAGTTTTAGCGCCCGATTATTTATGTATGGATGGTTCTATCCCAAGAAGCAAATTGTCTGAAGTTCTAAAAGAGATTAATAGACTATCAAAAAAATACGATCTTCCAGTTGCTAACGCATTTCATGCTGGCGATGGAAACCTTCATCCACTTATAATGTTTGATGCTAATGACGAAGAGTCTTTAAGAAAAACTGAGGAATTTGGTGCAGAAATTTTGAAATATTGTGTCAAAGTTGGTGGCGCTTTAACGGGAGAGCATGGTGTAGGTATAGAAAAAAGAGAATTAATGTGTGAAGCTTTTAATGATGTGGATATTCAGCAACAACTTAAGATAAAACTTTCGCTTGACCCTTATTCTCTTCTTAACCCAGGAAAGGTTTATCCTATTTTACGAAAATGCGCTGAGGAGGGGAGAGTTCATGTCCATAAAGGAAAAACAAAATTCCCAGACATCCCAAGATTTTAGTAAAATATCAGAATTTAAACCCAAGTCAGAAAAGGAAATTTCTGAATTCGTCAAATTTTGTTATTCAAAAAATATCCCAATAGAAGTGGAGGGTTCTGGATCAAAATTAAAGATAGGAAGAAACTTTCAATCTGAAAAAAAATTAAATTTATCTAATTACGCTGGTATTATAAAATATGAACCTGAAGAACTTTATATAAAAGTAAAGTCTGGCACAACGATAAATGAAATTAATCAAGCGCTGGATAAAAATGGTCAACATCTGGCTTTTGAGCCACAAAGCTTTGGTTATTTATTCACTGGTGTAAAAAATTTAGGTACAATAGGCGGTGCTATTTCAACAAATTTTTCTGGGTCTAGAAGATTTAAAGTAGGAAGCGCCAGAGACCACGTGTTAGGAATAAAAGTAGTTAATGGTCGTGGAGAAATAGTAAAATCTGGAGGCACAGTTGTAAAAAACGTTACTGGGTATGACCTTTCAAAAATAATTACTGGTTCTTATGGCACCTTAGCTGTAATATCGGAGATTTCACTTAAAGTTTTACCAAAACCTCCGTCAATCAAGACACTCGTAATTCACAACGCTCAATTAAAAAAATCATTGGAGTATTTGGGAATATCTCTTTCTTCTTCCTCTGATGTATCTGGAGGGGTTTTTTATCCAGAATATTTTAGTAATCAATTTTTTTTAAATGATCTAACAAATAAAGGACCTATCACCGCAATTAGGATAGAGGGAGCGACCTCATCAATAGAAAAAAGGCTTGAAAATTTGAAAAAAGAACTTGGATTACTCGATGATGAAATCAATTATCTTGATGACGAACAATCAAAAATATTTTGGAAATTTACTCAAAATCTAAAAGCTTTTGAAAAGTCTGAGAAAAATTTAATTAAAGTTGTAATACCCCCTTCAAAAGCAGTAAAAACTATAAATAACTTGAAAAAGCATTTAACACGATATTTTATCGATTGGGGAGGCAATTTAATCTGGATGGAAATAGATAAGTTAAACTCGGAAATCTTGAGAGAAATTGAAGAAGTCATTGACAATGTTGGGGGATATTACATTATTGTTAAATTAGATGACGGCTTGAAAGCAGGTATTGACGTGTTTAAAATAAATTCGATAAAATATAAAATAAGTCAAAACCTAAAAAATAGTTTTGACCCTAAGAGGATTTTAAACCCAGGTAAAATGTATAGTGGAATATAATGCAAACTTCTTTTGATAATAAACAGCTTGATGATCATGAAAACAAATCAAGTGAAAAAATAATTAGAAAGTGCGTGCACTGCGGGATGTGCAATGCTACTTGCCCAACCTATAATATCCTAGGTGATGAGCTTGATGGGCCACGTGGTAGAATTTATTTAATTAAGGATATGCTAGAAAATAATAAACCAGCTAACGAAAAAGTTGTTAAGCATATCGATAGATGCTTATCATGTTATGCCTGCATGACTACTTGTCCATCCGGTGTGAATTACATGCATTTAATTGATCATGGAAGAAATCACGTTGAGAGAACTTATAAGAGGCCTTTTTTTCAAAGAACTTTTAGAAATATGCTCTCAATTTTGTTACCAAATCCAAAATTATTTAAAATTTTTTCTTTTTTCATAAAATTTGTAATCCCTTTTAAATTTTTACTTCCAAAATTTTTTAAAAATTCACTAGCTTTAATGCCAAAAAAAATTCATAAAAATAACATTGAAGATAAAAAAATTTTTAAGTCCTCAACTGATAAAACTGTTTCAAGAGTTGCATTACTAACTGGATGTGTTCAGAGAGTTTTATCACCTGAGATAAATGAAGCAACAATCAAAATTTTAAATAGACATTCTGTTGAGGTTGTAGTCCTTGAGGAGATTGATTGCTGTGGTTCTCTCAATCATCATTTGGGTAAAGAAGCAAAAGCTCATAAGTCTTTTGTAAACAATATTAATTATTGGTATGACGAATATTTAAATTATGGATTAGATGCAATTATAAGCAATACTTCAGGTTGCGGTACTACTTTGAAAGATTATGGCTTTATATTTAGAAATGACTCTGAAATGAAAAAAAAGGCAAAAAAAATTTCCGAACTTTCTATGGATGTAACTGAGTTCCTTTTCAATAATTTAAAATTAAATTATGTTAAAAATGAAAAAAAATATAAAATTGCCTATCATTCGGCTTGCTCAATGCAGCACGGACAAAAAGTTCACAATCAGCCTATAGAACTTCTTAAAAAAACAGGAAATATTATAGTAGAAATTCCAGAGGGGCATCTTTGCTGTGGCTCAGCCGGAACATACAATATTATTCATCAAGATATTGCAAAAAAATTATTAAATGAAAAAGTATCTAATATTAAAAAAGTTTCACCGGACTTTATTTCGACTGGAAATATTGGTTGCATAACTCAAATTTCTTCAGGAACTAATATTCCCATAGTTCACACTGTAGAAATTATAAATTGGCTGACGGGAGGTGAAAAACCACCTAATATTGAGAGCTTATGAAAAAAATATTGATCACGAGAAAGTTGCTCAAAGAAAACGAAGAAAAACTTAAAGAATTATTTGAAGTCATACTTAATCCTGATGATAAAATCTATTCTCAAGAGGAACTTATTAAAAAATCTAAGGATTGTGACGGAATTTTAAGTTCAGTTTCCGATCAAATAAATAAAGACACTATTTCAAAACTTTCAGCGAAAATTAAGATAATAGCCAATGGTGCTGTAGGTTTTGGTAATATTGATATCGATGCAGCAAAACAAAAAGGGATAGCTGTAACAAATACACCAGACGTTCTCACAGACGCAACGGCAGATATTGCGATTCTCCTTTTACTCGGGGCATCTCGAAGAGCTTTAGAAGGTAGAATAGCTGCAGAAAATCAAAATTGGAAATGGTCTTTTGACTTTTTGTTAGGTAAGCAAATGTCTAATAAAACATTAGGAATATTGGGCATGGGTAGAATAGGTAGAGCGGTAGCTAAAAGAGCAAGAGGTTTTAATATGCAAATTCATTATCATAATAGAAAAAAATTACCCAATGATTTAGAGGAGGGAGCGGTGTTCCATAAAGATGTAAAATCATTGTTTGCTAATAGTGAATTTTTATCAATAAATTGCCCAGCAAATTCTGAAACAACCAAAATTGTGAATGAGGATACTCTTAAACATTTATTGCCAAATTGTGTTGTCGCAAATTCAGCAAGAGGAGATATAGTTGATGATGAAGCGATGATAAAAGCACTTAAGTCAAAAAAAGTTTTTGCATATGGTTTGGACGTTTATAATGGGGAACCAAAAATTCACCCTGAATATCTTAAGTTAAAAAATATATTTCTCTTACCTCATTTGGGCAGCGCAACAAAAAGAACAAGATGGGATATGTTATATCGGGCGACAAAAAATCTTGAAATGTTTTTTAATGGCGAAAAACCCAAAGATTTAGTAAATTAATACAATTGTAGATTGCAATAATAATTTAATTATTTGCAGACTCTAAATCAACTTTGTGCTTAAATAATTATTAATTAATAATCAAGGGGGACATATGTCTAATATAAAAAGAAAAAAAGGAGTTAAGACTCCATCAAGACGTAAGTTCTTTAAAGCAGCTGCGGTTACTGGTGCAGCAGCGGCAGCTACGGTTGCAATGCCAAACATTGCATTCGGTGCTCCGAAAACTTTAAAGATGCAAGCGGCTTGGCCTTCTGGTGCTAACATATTCTTCGAAATGGCGGGAGACTACGCTAAAATGGTAGAAGCTATGTCAGGCGGTGAATTAAAAATTGATTTACAGCCAGTTGGTGCAGTAGTTAAAACTTCAGAAATCGGGCAAGCGGTAAGTTCAGGTGTTCTAGATATGGGACACTGGGTAACTGCTTATTGGTATGGAAAAAATGCAGCTGCCTCTCTATTTGGTACTGGACCTTCGTACGGTCTTTCATCTCAAGAAGTTATGGGATGGATAGAGTATGGTGGAGGTAGAAAACTGTATGAAGAAACTTTATCAAAAGTTGGATTCAATTATATTGGTTTCTTTCACATGCCTATGCCTGCTCAGCCATTTGGTTGGTTTAAAAAGAACGTAACTAAAGTGTCTGATGTTAAAGGAATGAAATACAGAACTGTAGGATTAGCGACAAACGTTCTTACAGCAATGGGAATGGTAGTAAGACAGCTACCAGGTGGTGAAATTCAGCCAGCTATGAAAACTGGTTTGATTGAAGCTGCTGAGTTTAACAACCCAACTTCTGACTCTCAGTTTGGTATGCAAGACGTTTCTAAGCACTACCACTTGGGAAGTTTCCACCAATCACAAGAGATGTTTGAGATACCGATAAATAAGAAAACTTACGGTGGTCTAGAGCCTAAGCATCAAGCAATTTTGAAAAATGCTGCTTACGCTGCTAACTCAGACAACTACTTTAAGGCTTTGGTAAGATACTCTGCAGATTTATCTAAGTTGATGAATCAGCATAAAGTAAATGTTTATCAAACTTCTGACGCGATCTTAGGTGAGCAACTTAAGGGATGGGATAAAGTTATAGGTGACTTTAACAAAAAAGATCCTTTCTTCAAAAAGATAGTTGATTCACAAAAGGCTTACGCTAAAAGAGTGATGAAATACTTGCTTATGAATCAGCCTAATTACAGATTGGCTTACGAAAATGAATTCGGAAGCTTAGCAAAAGTAAAAATTTAATATAAATTTTAATACAAAATTAAAGGGGGCTTTATGCCCCCTTTTTTTATGGCAATTATTATTTATTTATTATAGTTTTATATGATGAGGGAATTTATCTATTTTGCAGACCATCTAAGTACTTCAGTTGGAAAAGCTTTTTCCTGGTTAATTGTAATTTTAATGGGAGGGACTTGTTATGAAGTTTTTATGGCAAAAGTTTTTAATGCTCCCACGCTATGGAACTTTGACTTTAGTTTACAAATGTACGGAGCGATTTTTATGATGGCTGGTGCATATACTCTATCTACCGAGGCACACGTGAGAGGAGATGTAATATATCGATTGTTTAAACCAAAAACACAGGGTTACATTGACCTGGTTTTATATTTTATATTTTTTTTCCCAGGCGTGCTTGCTCTTGCTTTTTATGGATACGAATACGCCTCACTTGCTTGGAAGATAAAAGAAACAAGCTGGAATAGTCCGGCCCAAATTCAGATTTATATGGCAAAAGCTTTAATTCCGGCTGCGGGAGTTCTGTTAGTAATCCAAGGCATTAGTGAAGTTTTTAGATCAATTATTTGTATTAAGACTGGCCATTGGCCAGCGAGGATGGTTGTAGCCGAAGAAACCGAAAAAATTCTAATGAGAACTTCACAAGACGAGGATCAAAAAGATGTTATTTAACCTAACAAATCCAGAAATTGCAATTTTTATGATGGCAATCTTTTTATTCGCAGTTTTATTAGGTTTCCCTATCGCATTCACATTAATGGCAATGGGCGTTGGATTTGGTTACTACGCTTATTATGATCCCACAAGAATGGAACACTTGCTTGATAACAGAATTTTTCAATTATTTGTTCAAAATACTTATACAGTGATGGACAATACAGTTTTGACAGCAGTCCCCTTATTCTTATTTATGGGTTACTTGGTAGAAAGAGCTGGAATAGTTTCAAGGTTATTTTTTGCAATTAGATTAGCTTCACATAGACTGCCTGCGTCGATGGCAGTTGCTGCTTTGATAACTTGTGCGTTATTTTCGACGGCTACGGGAATAATAGGTGCGGTTGTTACGCTAATGGGGTTATTAGCATGGCCGGCTATGGTAAAGGCGGGTTATGATAAAAAATTTGCATCAGGAGTAATTTGTTCTGGGGGTTGTTTAGGAATTTTAATACCTCCGAGTATTATGTTAATTGTTTATTCTGTTATTGCTCAGTTATCACCATTGAGACTGTTTGCTGCTGCGATTTTTCCTGGTCTGCTTTTAGCTGGTCTTTATATAGCTTACGCTATAACTCGAGCTTATCTAAATCCGTCTATTGCGCCAAAGCCACCAGCAGAGGAAATACCTCCCACAGCAGTAATAATGAAAGAAGTTTTAGTATCATTCCTTCCTCTTTTTTCTTTAATAATTTTAGTTTTAGGAACAATACTTGGAGGACTAGCTACACCAGCTGAAGCTGCGGCCGTTGGTGCATTTGGATCTTTAGTTTTGTCTTATTTTTATAAAACTTTAAAATGGAAAAATTTTAAGGAGTCCGTGTTTCTAACTGCAAAAACAACAGCAATGATAATGTGGTTGTTTATTGGATCATGGACTTTTGCGTCCGTTTTCTCTTATCTGGGAGGCCATGAGGTATTTGAACATTTCTTTAAATCTATGAATATAGCTCCATGGCAGTTTTTAGTAATAACACAGCTAATCATATTTTTACTTGGGTGGCCTCTTGAATGGACCGAGATACTAATTATTTTTGTTCCGATATTTTTACCACTTGTTGAGTTTTTTGGAGTAAACCCTTATTTCTTCGCTATGTTAATAGCTCTAAATTTGCAAACCTCTTTCTTAACACCACCCATGGCAATGTCGGCCTACTATTTAAAAGGTGTTCAAACAAAAAATGTAGAATTAATGGAAATTTTTAGAGGAATTATGCCGTTCTTATTAATTGTAATTTTAGCAATGGTTTTAATGTATTTATTTCCAGGTATAGCTTTGTGGCTTCCAGAAACATTATTTGCTTCGTAATTTTTAAAGGTCATGAATAATATTATTTCTCTTTCAGCTATTGAGCTAGTTTCAAAATTAAAACTAGGTGAATTATCATCAGAAGAAGTTTGCAAAGCTTATCTGGAGAGAGTAAGTAAATTTGAGAAAGATGTCAAAGCTTGGGCCTATATTGACAAAAAAACTATTTTAGAAAAAGCAAAAGAAAAAGATGAGTATCGAAAATCTGGAAAACCGTTGGGCCCACTTCATGGGCTTCCTATCGGGATAAAAGATATTATTGGAACAGAAGATATGCCAACTGAATGTGGAACAGTTTTAAGAAAAGGTGTTTCAGAAAGCTCAGATGCTGAAGTAGTAAACCTTCTTAAAATTGCAGGCGCAATAGTTATGGGAAAAACTGTTACAACAGAACTTGCGTATTTTGATCCGGGTAAAACCACAAATCCTCATGATAAATCTAGGACACCAGGCGGCTCCTCTAGTGGGTCAGCGGCTGCAGTCGCTTCTTTCATGTCCCCACTAACTTTAGGATCTCAAACTAAAGGCTCAATAATTAGACCCGCATCTTATTGTGGTGTTGTTGGTTATAAGCCTTCTTTTGGTTTGATATCTAGGAACGGTGTTTTGAAACAATCATCAAAGCTTGATCATATAGGTGTTTTTGGAAAAAATGTCATGGACGTTGCTCTACTAGCGAAATCTTTAATTAAAAAAGATTTATATGATAAAGATACAATTCATTATTCAGCAGACAATATGGTTGAAGAGTGTAAAAAAGGACCCCACTTTGAACCAAAATTCATTTTTTACAAAACAAAGAATTGGAAAAATATTGATAAAGTATCTCAAAAGGCTTTTGAATTTCTTATTAAAAAACTTAAAAAGAACATAGAAGTTTTTGACGAACCCTCATACTTCAAAGATATACATTCTTATCATCAGATAATTCATGAGACAGATATGGCTAACAGTTTTCAAAAATTTTATAAAAATTCAAAAAAAAAACTTGGAAAAAAATTAATCGAAGCAATTGAAAGGGGAATGAAATATTCTGCCAATCAATACACTGAAGCCGTTGATTTTATGGAGCAAAGTTATAGATCCTATAGTGAAGTTTTTGAAGATTACCATGGCGTTATTTCACCTTGTTCAACTGGAGTTGCTGATAAAGGTCTTAAATCTACTGGTAGCCCAGAATTCTGTACTGTATGGACTTATATGGGATTACCATCAATCTCATTACCTTTACTAACAGGAGAAAATAATCTACCATTAGGAGTTCAATTAGTTGGCGATAAACTTGATGATCTAAGGTTTCTTGGAACCGCAAACTGGTTAGAAAAAAACTGTAAGGACAAATGAACAAAATAACAACGATCGTAGGATGTGGTATAGCAATAGCTTTTTTAGTTGGCTTAGCAACAACACTAACTCGTTCTTCTATGATAGGTTTTAAGGATGTTTTACCAGTTTATATTCTGATGGGTTTAGTAATAGTCATGATGTTGTATGAAGCCTTCATTGACAAAAAATAATTCTTACTTTCCGTATTTGCTGCTATTTGTTCAACCTGTTTTTATGGCAACAAATATCATTGTTGCAAGAGGTGGCGTGGAATATGTACCTCCAGTATCGTTAGCTTTTTGGAGATGGTTGACTGTTTTTTTAATTTTATGCCCATTTTTTATTAATGAAATTTTAAGCAAAAAAAAGAGACTTAAAAAAGAATTTTGGAAATTATTCTTTTTAGGCTCAATGGGATGTGGAGTGTGTGGCGCCTTCCCTTTTATCGCAGGAATGTCAACTACAATGGCTAATATGGGTATAATTTATACTTCTTCGCCTATTTTTATAATTATTTTGTCTGTTATGTTTTTTCAAGATAAAATAAATTTATCGAGAATAGCTGGCTTAATAATTTGCTTAATAGGCGTTTTTACAATTATAAGTAAAGGAAAAATTGAACTTTTGTTAAATTTTAAATTTACCTCAGGTGATTTGTGGATGGTTGGAGCTGCAATTGGATGGGCTGTTTATTCAATTTATTTATTAAACTGGAAAAGTAACTTTAGTCTCATGGGTAGGTTTACACTGATTGCTTTTTTTGGATCAATTTCATTATTTCCATTCTATCTTTTAGAAGAAATATACTTTTTTAATACCAAGTTTAATAGTGATTTTATTTTCTGGGTTTCATTTGCTGCTATTTTACCAGGTATAATTGCATTCACTTTATACACAAAAGTTCAAAAATATGTCGGCGCATCTTTAGCCGGCTTTACTCTTTATATTTTTTCAGTTTATTCCGCTATTTACGGAATAATTCTTTTCGACGAGGCATTAATGGACTTTCACTATTTCGGTGCAGCCTTTGTCTTTTTTGGTATTTACTTGGCAAGAAAGGCAGTTAAATAATGAAAGTGTCAACTTTATTTTTTTCTATTGTATTAGTCTATTTTATAATTGTTGCTTTCATGTATTTTAATCAAAGAAAACTCCTATATTTACCTAGTGAAAATAATTATTTAGATGATCCGATAGAATTTAAATTTGAAGAAGTTTTTATAGAAGTCGAGAAGGGTCTTAAACTTAAATCGTGGTTAATTGAAAACGATTTAAAAAATAAAAAAACATTGGTATTTTTCCACGGCAATGCGGGAAATCTTTCTAATCGCACCTACAAACTAAATCAAATGAGCAAACTGGATCTTAATATATTAATTTTAGCCTGGAGAAGTTTTAGTGGTAATAATGGTGAGCCTACTGAGCAAAATTTATATAATGATGCCCATAAAACTATAGAATGGCTTAACTCAAAAGGTGTTAAAAATGATAATATCATTCTATATGGAGAATCGCTAGGAACAGGGATTGCTGTAGAATTAGGTCAGACAAATAATTTCAGGGGAATAATCTTAGAGTCGCCTTTTACTTCAATGGAAAATGCAGCGAAAAACATTTATCCATGGTTACCAGTAAAATACTTACTTAAAGATAAATATAATTCAGAGCGAAAAATTAAAGAAATTAAAAGCCCAATTTTAATCTTACACGGGGAAAAGGATACAATAGTTCCATTTCATATGGGAAAGAAATTATACGATCTGGCTAATGAGCCTAAATTTTCGTATTTTACTAAAGACGACGATCACATGATGAAATTTGATGAAAATTTAATTAATTCAATAAAAGATTTTTTAAGTTTCAACGCCCAATAATGCCTTCGAAAAGTATTCAGCTTTAAAAGGCTGTAAGTCGTCCTCTTTTTCCCCCATACCTATTGCAACAATTGGTAATTTATATTTTTTGCATATTGCAAGAACTACACCACCCTTAGCTGTGCTATCAAGTTTGGTAATAATTAACCCAGTTAAATTATGAATTTTGCTAAATTCCTCCACCTGGTTTAAAGCATTTTGACCAGTTGTAGCGTCTAAAACTAAAATTATCTCATTAGGGAATGTTTCGTCAATTTTTTTCAGAACATTGATAATCTTTTTATACTCTTCCATTAAATTTTTTTTATTTTGAAGTCTTCCTGCGGTATCGATTAAAGCAATATCAATCTGGTTTTTTTTTGCAAACTCCGCAGTTTTATAAGCTACTGATGCTGGATCACTATTAACCTCCGATTTAATAATATCTACTTTGACTTTTGCTGCCCAAATTTGCAATTGGTCAATCGCTGCTGCTCTGAAAGTGTCTGCGGCCCCAAAAACCACTGACCTGTTGTTTTCTTTAAAATACTTTCCTAATTTACCAATACTTGTAGTTTTACCAACTCCATTAACCCCAGATATCACAATAGCCGAAGTTTTTGCGTTTCCCATTAAACTTAAATCTTTTTCGTATTTGAGAAGTTCAATAGCCATCTTATCAGCTAAAAGTTTTAAGATCTCTTTGTGATCATTTATTTTTTTATCGACCCTAAAGCTTTCAAAGTCTTTTCTCAGTTCAGCTGCTACGTTCACGCCTGCATCTGAGGAGATTATCAACTCCTCAAACTCATCCAGGACTTCATTGTTAATTTTTTTTTTTGAAAAGATGTTTTCAAATCCTTGAGTTAAACCAGATGAACTTTTTACAAGGCCAACTTTAAATTTATCAAACAAGTTCATTTTAAACCTCAATATTAATATTTTTTACCTTAGAAACTGGCCCTGTCATAAATATATTTTCATCTTTATCAATTTCTATACTTAAAAAACCTTCTTTGAATTTAATATCTACTCTTCTTTCTGAAATTTTATTTTTAAGTGCTGCTACTGCAGTTGCACATGCTGCTGTGCCACAAGCTTTAGTAAGTCCAGCACCACGTTCCCAAACATTAACCAGGATATTTTCTCTATCAATCATCTGGGCAAATGTAACATTAATTCTATCTGGAAATAGTTCATGATTTTCAATCTTTGGACCAATTACTTTAAGATTATTTTCAAAGCAATCCTTTACAAAAAAAACTATGTGTGGATTTCCAACGTTAACGCAAAATCCACTATTAAAAATTTTGTTATCAATTTCTAAACTAATATTGCTAGGATCAACTGTCTTTGAAAGTGGTATCTCTTTGGAACCGAACAAAGGTTTTCCCATTTCAAGTTCTACTAAAAAATCTTCAACTACTTTTGCATTAAGTATTCTGTTATTTGTTTTTAGCTCAATATTTTTAGAACTTAATTTTTCACTTAATAGATAAGCAACACATCTAGCACCATTTCCGCATGCGCTCACTTCTCCTCCATCAGAATTGTAAATCGTAATTGGAAAAACATTTTTTTGTTTTTTTTCTATCAATATGATTTGATCGAAACCAATATTGTCTCTATTTCCAAGTTCAATGATTTTATTCTTACTTATCTCAATAGAATTTTCTCTTCTATCTATGATAATAAAATCATTTCCTAAACCATCCATTCTATAAGCGTTTATAGTTGCCATAATTGATTAGTATAATTATTCATTGACTTTTAAAACCCCTAATTGTAACTTCAGCCACTTTCCGCAAATACAAGTGTTTTTGCGGTGCTCTTAGAAATAAGAGGATCGACACCAGTCAGCGAAGGTTCGCCCACTGGTGCAATTGGTGTTGGATGATTAAAAATGTTTGAGAATTTAACAAATAGATTAGAAAGTATTTTTTCTAAATTAAAACAGGCTCCTTCGTTAACGAAGGATCAGGTAGACTCAGGATTAGTGGAAATACGTAAAGCTTTACTAGAGGCTGATGTTTCACTTCAAGTTGCTAAAAATTTTATAGAAAAAGTAAAACCAAAGGCAATAGGACAAGAAATAATCGAGTCTACTTCTCCGGGCCAGATGGTTGTTAAAATCGTTAATGATCAACTCATTGAATTATTAGGAAAAAAACAAGAAGACATTAATTTGAAAGCATCGAGCCCGATCTCGTTGCTTATGTTAGGTTTGCAAGGATCAGGAAAAACAACTACTTCAGCCAAAATTGCTTATTTTATTGAGCGTAAATATAAAAAAAAATGTATGCTTGTAAGTTTAGACGTCTATAGACCAGCCGCACAGGAGCAATTAAAAATTTTAGCTGACGCAAATAATATTTTAAATTTACCGATAGTTCAAAACCAAAAACCTACTGAAATTGCAAGTAGAGCTATTAATGCAGCAAAAATAAATGGAGCGGATGTAATTATATTTGATACAGCAGGAAGAACTCAAATCGATCTAAATATGATGACCGAGATCAAACAAATCAAAAGTTTAGTGAAACCTACTGAAACAATTTTAGTTGCTGACTCTTTGACAGGTCAAATAGCGGTCAACGTGGCTGGTGAATTTAATAATGCAATTAATATTTCCAGTATTATTTTAACCAGAGTAGACGGAGATGGGAGAGGTGGAGCTGCGCTTAGTATGAAAGAAGTGACAGGAAAACCAATCAAATTTATAGGTATGGGTGAAAAAATTGATGATCTAGATGTATTTCATCCCGAGAGAATTGCCAAACGTATTCTTGGTATGGGAGATATAGTTTCCTTAGTCGAAAAAGCATCAAAAGATTTAAGTGAAAAAAAGATAAAGGAAACAGAAGAACAGATCAAAGATGGAATTTTTACAATGGATAGTTATCTTTCCCAATTAAGACAGATGAAAAAAATGGGAGGTATGAATAGTGTAATGTCATTATTGCCTGGAGCAAATAAGATAAAAAAACAAATGGAAAATTCATCAATCGATGAAAAAATGTTAACAGATAATGAAGCTATAATTCTTTCAATGACAAAAAAAGAGAGAGAAGACCCAAAAATTATTAGTGGCTCTAGAAGAAAAAGAATTTCCCAAGGTGCTGGTGTAGATGTTGCTAAAATAAACAAATTAATCAAACAATTCAAAATGATGTCAGACATGATGAAAAAGATGTCTAAAGGAAAAAAAATTCCATCAGGAGTTTTACCTGATGAAATAATGAACCAACTAAAATGAAAGGATAAGTATGCTAAGAATAAGGTTATCAATCGGAGGTGTTAGAAAAAGACCAATATATAAAATTGTTGTTGCAGACAGTAGGTTTCCAAGAGATGGCAGGTTTGTAGAAAAATTAGGTTCTTTTAATCCTCTTCTTCCGAAAGAAAAGAAAGAAAGAATAAAAGTAGAGTCAGAAAGAGTAAAACATTGGGTGAGCAAAGGCGCTAAACCAACATTAAGAGTTCAAAGAATATTGGCTGAAATAAATCTTATGCCTATGCCGGCAAAAGGAAAT